>JAAUSF010000015.1 GCA_012033255.1 Cyanobacteria bacterium RU_5_0 | reverse complement strand
AACCTCTATCAAGTCTCCAGGCAGCTATTTATTCCGGTGATTCGGCAATTCATCCTGAAAAATCGCTCAGAACCCGCCTCAGCGTGATGACCCACATTACTCTATTTCTGTCAATGCGTAAGTCCTATCAAATTTGATACCTACGGTGATCGCATTCTCACCTTTAAGTATGGCGATGTGATTCGAGTATGGAACTTACAGGGTAAACAAGTTGCAACTCAAGCACCCGATCTTTGGGAGCCGCCATCTGATGAGCATTACTACATTGAGGGACAATTATATGACTCTTCGCGTATAACAAGTGAACAAGGCGATCGAATTGCTACCGATGGTGGTGGTAGACTAATCGTCTCAGATTCGCGAGGCAATCAACTTGCTGAATACCAAGGATATGGAATGGCATTAAGTACAGATGGTAAGCAGATTGCGATCGTCTCTCAGCCAGACAACATTCCTAGAATTTATCCAGTTGATGATCTGGATGGACTATTGAAACGAGGATGTGATTGGCTCAGGCTTGCCATTGATTCACAAACTTCTCAGTATTCATTTGAGCGAGAAACGTATTTTTCATCTAATCAAGAAATGTGTAGTGGCATCCCAAAATAGTGGTTGTGTCGCAAAAATGGTAGGGTGAAGAAGCAATTTGCACTCCAGCTAACACGGTGTTGCAACGGACGGTAGAGGGCGATCGGGGCTACCGTGTACACACAAGTCGATCGGTTTGGGGTTGAACGGTGTCTAGCCCCCTAAATCCCCCAATTCTGGGGGACTTTGAGCAGGTTCGGTTCCGGGTTCGGTTCCCCCAGAATTGGGGGTTAGGGGGCGGTTCGGCAGGAGTTGGGTTAGATTCAACCACTTGTATGTACACGGTAGAGGGCGATCGGGGAGGGAGACGGAAATCCGGGAGGCGGGTGAACGGGAACGTTATCTGCCGCCGATGAACGCAACCATTAGGACAGATTTTGTTTTGTTTCTGAGTCCTACTTTGGTAAAGGTTTCGATTCATCCTTCATCCTTCATCCTTTCACTATAACTCAGCACTTTTCAAACATCTTTTAAGATAGAAATTATAGAATTAATTTTTTACAAAAATGATCAGTGTTTTTGATCTTTTCAAAATTGGGATTGGACCGTCGAGTTCGCATACGGTTGGGCCGATGAAAGCGGCTCGGCAATTTGTGGTGAGCATTTTAGAAACTCAACCGATCGATCGCCTCCACGCCGTCAAAGTTGAGTTATTTGGCTCATTGGGTGCAACCGGTAAAGGACATGGAACCGATAAGGCGGTGTTGTTAGGGTTGGAAGGAGAAACCCCTGAATTGATCGATCCAGAGACGATCGAACCGATGTTGACCCGCATTCGGACTCAGGGAGAATTGCATTTATTAGGGAAAAAATCGATCGCCTTTCATGAACCGGATCATCTGCTTTTTCATTGGCAACCTCTGCCATTTCACCCAAATGGAATGCGATTTACCGCTTCCGATGCCACAGGTCAGGAGATAGCGAGGGAAGTATTTTATTCGGTTGGTGGAGGATTCATTGTGAATGAAAAAGAGATTCAGGCAGAATCAACTCCTGACAAGAAGGTGATATTTCCCTATCCATTTAAAAAAGCGATCGATCTCCTTACCCTTTGTCAACAGCATCACCTCTCGATCAGTCAGTTGATGATGGCAAATGAGAAAACACTTCGCTCGGAAGAACAGATTCGCGAGGGATTATTTCAGATTTGGAATGTGATGCAGCAGTGTGTTCAAAAGGGCTGCAACCATGAAGGAGTATTACCAGGAGGGCTGAATGTTAAACGTCGCGCTCCAGAACTCTATCGCCAACTGGCTAAGAATGTAAATTGTGATGCAAATGATCCTCTACAAATCATCGATTGGGTCAATTTGTTTGCGATCGCGGTCAACGAAGAAAATGCGGCTGGTGGGCGAGTTGTGACGGCTCCTACAAATGGAGCCGCCGGAATTATTCCCGCCGTATTACACTACTACGATCGCTTCTGTCCTCATGCCACACCCGATCGCATTATTGATTTCTTACTGACGGCTGGAGCGATCGGGATTCTGTACAAAGAAAATGCATCCATTTCCGGTGCCGATGTCGGATGCCAGGGTGAAGTTGGCGTTGCTTGCTCAATGGCAGCCGGAGCATTAGCAGAAATCTTGGGTGGAACATCACAGCAGGTAGAAAATGCGGCTGAAATCGCAATGGAACACAATTTAGGCTTGACCTGCGATCCGATCGCGGGACTGGTACAAATTCCCTGCATCGAACGCAACGCGATCGGAGCCGTCAAAGCGATCAATGCGGCTCGGATGGCATTACGAGGAGATGGTCAGCATTTTGTTTCTCTCGATAAAGTGATTCAAACCATGAGAGCAACGGGTGCAGATATGCACAGCAAGTATAAAGAAACATCTCGTGGTGGATTAGCTGTTAATGTAATTGAATGTTAAGCATCTCTTCAGCTTGATTCAATCCGATCAATCCAAGAAATCAATCCAAGAAATCAATCCAAGAAATCAATCCAAGAAATCAATCCAATGGGTGAAGCACGGTTATTGTCATTAACCGTAGCCTAGCGATTGTACACCCACTTCAATGTTTAAGAATTGCAAATGTTTCAATTTTTAAGCAGGTTTCAATGATAGGCGATCGGTTTTAATCTACAAAAGTTTACGTCTATTCATTTCCCTGAAAACAATTTCTATAATGAGAAAGTGGTTAGCTAATCTTCATGATCATAACCCTGCTCATTCATCAAATCCTTCTGAGATATTTCAGATAACAGAGTGGCTTATGGTCAATTCGTTGACTGAAAAAACTCTAAAAATTTAGTATCACAGTGTGTTAAGAGTCATCGTGTTAAAAAAACAGTTTCCACGTTCACTATTGCCGTATTTGTTTTATCGCAAGCAATAGCTTAGCCAGATGGGTAAGTGTTGCTTCAAGAAACAATGTAATTTTGCTGTTTGCATTCCTGATCGACTCACAAAACTCTATCCCTCTCACCCCCAACCCCTCTCCCAGAGGAGGTAACGTTTAATACGTTTCAGACATCCTCGAATACAGATCCATTACTCAACCCCGCACATCACTTTAGACTCATCTCCTAGGAGTAACGTTCCATGTATACTGCCAAAAAGTCCGAAGATAACCTTGGTCTAACAAAAGATGCTCGTGAGAAGGCGCTCATCCTCTGGTTTGAGGAAGTTGGGATTGTCGATATTCCGCTAGTAGGAGGCAAAAATGCTTCCCTCGGAGAGATGATTCGGCAATTGACCTCTAAGGGCGTGAATGTGCCAACCGGCTTCGCTACAACGGCTCACGCATTCCAATACTTCATGCAAAGAGCCGGATTGGACGATCGCCTACGGGAACTGTTTTCGGACTTGGATGTTGACAATGTCAGCAACCTACAAGAGCGCGGTAGACAGGCTCGTGCCATGATTCTGCACACCCCCTTCCCGCCTGAACTGGAGTCGGCAATCATCGAAGCGTATGCCAAGCTGTGTGAACGCTATGAAGCGAACGGGGATGCTCTTTGCGATCGGCTCAATCCTGAGGAACTGCAAGCCTACCGAGACTACAACTGCGGTGTAGATGTAGCTGTGCGATCTAGTGCCACTGCCGAAGATTTGCCAGATGCTAGTTTTGCAGGTCAACAGGAAACCTACCTGAATGTCTATGGCATCAAACCTGTCCTGGATGCCTGCCATCGCTGCTTTGCGTCTTTGTTTACCGATCGTGCGATCTCCTACCGAGCAACTAAAGGCTTCGATCATTTTGATGTGGCGCTGTCGGTCGGGGTGCAAAAGATGGTGCGATCTGACCTTGCAGCGGCGGGTGTGATGTTCTCGATCGACACCGAAACAGGATTCAAAAATTCTGCCCTGATCACGGCTGCTTACGGTTTGGGTGAAAACGTGGTGCAGGGAGCCGTCAACCCCGATGAATATTTGGTGTTCAAACCGACTCTCAAACAAGGATTCAAGCCAATTCTTGATAAGCGGCTCGGCAGCAAAGAAATCAAGATGGTCTACGATGTGGGCGGTGGGCGACTGACGAAAAATGTGCCGGTGCCAGTGGGCGATCGCCAGAAATATGCGCTCAGCGATGATGAAATTCTCACCTTGGCACGTTGGGTCTGCATCATCGAAGATCACTACTCTGAGATCCACGGTCACTACACGCCGATGGATGTTGAATGGGCAAAAGATGGCGCTACTGGGCAGTTGTTCATCGTCCAAGCCCGCCCTGAAACCGTGCAGTCTCGCAAGTCGGCTTCTATCCTCCGACAATATCGACTGTTAGAAAGGAGCGAAGTGTTGATGACGGGTCGGGCAGTGGGCGATTTGATCGGTCAAGGAGCCATCCGCGTGATCACGGATGTCAGTAAGCTGGAATCCTTCCAGGAAGGTGAAGTTTTGGTGACAGATAAGACTGACCCTGACTGGGAACCGATCATGAAGAAAGCCAGTGCTGTTGTCACTAAGCACGGTGGACGCACCTGTCACGCCGCCATCATTGCGCGGGAGTTGGGACTTCCGGCGATCGTCGGTTGTGGAGAAGGGGTAGACACCCTGAGAGACGGTCAAGAAATCACGGTTTCCTGTGCAGAAGGCGAAGAGGGACAAGTCTATGAGGGAATTTTGCGCTATGACATTGATGAAGTGCAGCTAGAAAACCTGCCCCAAACCCGTACCAAAATCCTGATGAATGTCGGCAATCCGCAGGAAGCCTTCGGGCTGTCTTCCATTCCTTGTGATGGGGTTGGGTTAGCGCGATCGGAGTTCATCATTGCGAACCACATTAAGATTCATCCCCTGGCACTGATGCACTTCGACGCACTGAAAGACAAAGCCGCTAAGTGGGATATCTCCAAACTCACGTTCATGTATGAGAACAAGGCGGATTATTTTGTAGACAGAATGACACGCGGTATCGCCATGCTAGCAGCCGCCTTCTACCCCAAACCCGTGATCGTGAGAATGTCTGACTTCAAGAGCAACGAATATGCCAGCCTGATCGGCGGTAAACAGTTTGAACCTGATGAAGAAAACCCAATGATGGGCTGGCGGGGAGCATCTCGCTATTACGATCCGAAGTATTCAGAGGCATATGGGCTGGAATGTGAGGCACATCGCCGCGTCCGTGAAGACATGGGCTTGACGAACCTGATTCCGATGATTCCTTTCTGCCGCACCCCTGAAGAAGGTCGCCGAGTTCTGGCAGAAATGGCGAAACATGGGCTAGTCCGAGGTGAGAACGGCTTGCAAGTGTATGTTATGTGCGAATTGCCGAGCAACGTTGAACTGGCAGATGAATTCTGTGAAATATTTGACGGATTCTCGATCGGCTCCAATGACCTGACTCAGTTGACCCTAGGACTCGATCGCGATTCTGCTTTGGTTGCCCATCTGTTTGATGAACGCAACGAAGCCGTCAAGCGCAAAATTCGCAAGGTGATCGAAACGGCAAAGCAATATGGTCGCAAAGTCGGCATCTGCGGTCAGGCTCCTAGCGATTACCCAGAATTCGCTACATTCCTGGTCGAGTTAGGCATTGACTCGATCAGCCTCAACCCGGATTCTATGCTGAAAACGCTGCTAGAAGTGGCGAAGACCGAAGAATCGTTGGCTCACTAGATAGGGTGCCAGAAAGCAGGGTGTGAAAGAAGGGCGATCGTGATTTGAGGCGATCGTCCTTTGCCATTAAGCTACCATAATTGAAGGTAGTGTCTTATCAGACTGGCAGCGAAGCAATGTGACGAACGCAGAGGTGGAGTTGAGGCTAAGGATGAGTGATCCGAACGTTTGTTGATTCAGGGGTTATTGATCATTGCATTCATCGGGTGAAAAATATCCAGATTATTTCACTTCAAGACCATTCCTAGAGTGGTTCGATCGTACACTTCAACCTGAGTGCAAATGAAGGTTTATCTGTCGATGAATACTGGCAATCAGTTTTGTATCAAACTCAGGAGCATCAGGATTCATGATCGTCTGATTCACACGTGCATGAGGGCGATCCATGTAACGCATTACTTACCCTACGAGGAGCGCCCCACTACGGGAATGCTGAAGGCGAACTTATCCTTATCAGGGGCAACCTTGCTGGGAAAGAGAGCCATCGGGCAGTGTCGTATTGCACAAAATAGCGTTCGACAAATCGACATCGCTCAAGTCAGCTTCGGTCAGATTTGCGCCAGTTAAATCCGCGTTATCAATCCGAGCATCTTCTAAATTGGCGTTTTGTAAGTTTGCATTGCGGAAGTTTGAACCACGCAGACTCGTGAAAAACTTGTAGCGTTGGATGCCTAAAAAGGGAATGAAAGTTCGGACGGTAGTAATATCGCTCAAGTCTGCCCCTTCCAAACGGGCTTCCTGAAAATTAGCTTGCTCCATGCTAGTGCCGCTGATTTTGGCATTTTTCAAATTGCTGCCTTGAAAATTTGTACCATACAAACTAGCTGCGTGCAGGTCAGCTTCTTCTAAATTGGCCGTTGGTAGGGATGCTAAAGCTAGCCACGTTTTACTTAAGTTCGCCTGGGTAAGGGTTGCGTTAGCCAAGTTCGCACCCACCAGATAACTCCCCTCCAAGTTCGCTTCTGACAAATTTGCCCCCTGTAGGTTTGCCCCTTCCAAATTGGCATTTTCTAGATCAGAGTCACTCAGATCGGCATTGCTCAGATCACACCGAACGCAGATTTTTGTGTCTAGCAATTGTTGAATCAAATCACCGCTCGGAGCAGAACTTGCCGTATCGGGTGCCTGCGATGCGACTAAAATTCCTGAGGCTGGTGGAGTAGGTGTAATTTGTTCTTTTAGATAAAAGCCGAATTCTTCAGAAGATACAATCTTCAAAACATTGCTGCGATTGTCAGACTCAGCGTTGGATGAAACAATGTAGCTAATGGCAATCTCTGTAAAATCTCTGTCGTTTGCAGGAGCAGCGAGTTCATTTGCGTCAGTTGCCGGATCGTAAACTCGCTCCAGTCCTGCATAGTCTTCATCTTGCTGAGAGTAGAGTGACCCTCCGATGAGTACTACTCCTGCGTCTACTCTTCGTGCCCAAATTCGCATTTCAAACGCAAAAATGTCGCTCAAAGGAATACTAATTTCTTCGGTTCCCCGCTGATTGTCGAGAGGAGCAATGGGTTCACCCACTTCAACGTAAGCAATGAGTTGTCCGTCACTGATTACGATTTTGCAGCGTTCAGTCTCCGCCGGATTATTGACTTCCAGTGAACAGTTTGTCCTTGCTCCAGAGCGGTTATCTAGCGGTATCGGAATTTCGTAGCCTTCACACCGAGAATTAAATGGAAACTGAGAGCAAAGCTGGTAGAGTTCGCGTAATTCTGCCTCACTCGATTGCGAACGAGCAGGACTCGTGAAAATTAACGGAAATGATAGGAGAGCGATCGCACCACAAATAATTCGTTTCATTGATTGAATCGTTTCTCTACGCATTTAGCTAAGAGTTTACAGAAAATCTGCGAATAGATCTCTACCTCGATTAGTATTTTTAATAATAAAGGCGGAGTTGGTAAGACAACATTTCTATTTCATGTCGCACATCGATTGGCAGAGCAGAATTAGAAGGTTTTGATGGTAGATTGCGATAGCCAGTGTAATCTTACAGCCTATGCTTTGGATGATAGATCTATTGAACGAGCTTGGACTGAAGGTGCGAGAAATGGTGGAAACAGTATTTACCGTTTAATTGAGCCAGTTGCGCGAACAACCGGGGATGTCCGCGATCGTGCTCCCGTGAAGTTGAATGACGCGCTATTTCTACTGCCGGGTGATCTCTTGTTGAGTGATTTTGAAGATCGTCTTGGTGATACTTGGAACAGTGCAAAGGGTGGAAGTGAAGCATCACTTCGTGCCCAATCAGCAATTTTCCGTGCCATTAAAAATACGGCAGAGAAGGTGAACGCTAATATTATCTTGATTGATTTAGGTCCAAACCTTGGTGCTTTGAATCGTGCTGTTCTCGGTGGAACAGATCAAGTGATTGTTCCAATTTCACCTGATTTATTTTCGATCCGTGGAACGGAAAACTTGGGCAGTAAGCTTGAAACGTGGAGAAGAGAGTGGGATCAATGCAACAATGCCTGGTCTAGTGATGATTTGCCCATACCTCAAGGACGACCTAAATTTCTCGGCTACGTAGTGCAACAGCACAATATACGCAATAATGCCGCTGGCATGACGCAAGGATGGCAGATATTCGGCAATCGTGTCGAGCGATCTGTTCGTGAAAATATTGTTGACCGATTACTGTCTCTTGATCAAGTTACTATTCCTCGTGATGGTAACTACAATCTTGGTATGATTCCAAACCTCCATAGTCTTATCCCTTACGCGATGAGAGCCAGGAAACCTGTGTATAAATGCATATCAGCAGATGGTTTGCGCGGAGCACACATAAGCAGTGCGGCTGAAAGTGGAGCTGTTTTTGATCCAGTAGTTTCGTTAATTAATGAAATGACAGTAGTAGCGGCATAACAACCCGGCTGGAGCGGACTGAAGGGAGATCTCGGAGAGATGCAGAAGTTACTTACAGCCGCTCAGCCGGAACGTTCTACTGCTTCGTTCAAGGGTTTTGGTAGCCTTTGAGTCCAAGTTGTTTGACATCAAGTATTGAACCAGAACTAGAGAAATGGGATCGTGGTCTAGCTTTGTCATGTCTGGTGAATGCCAGATTGTAAAATAGAGGTAGCAAACCATTATTCTTGAGAAATCCATGTCTTCTGCTGCTATCGCCACGATCGTGAAGATGGTCGAATCCTTGCCCGATGAGTTGCAGGAAAAAGTTGTAGAACACATCCGAGACTACATTGCGGATTTAGAAGATGAAAAGCGTTGGGATACCTCATTCCAACGAACACAGGGTAATCTAGTCGCGGCAGCCCGGAAAGCGAAGCAAGAAATTGCAGCGGGGCAATCAGTGCCGATGGACTATGAGCAACTATGAAGTCTGCAACGCTACCATCTTTTTGGTCGAGATATCGAGAATTAAGCAGTTCCGTGAGGGCAGGGGCGCGAAAAGCATACCGACTGTGGGCAGAGAACCCATTTCATCCATCGTTGCATTTCAAGTGCATCAATAGCGAGGAGGGAATTTGGTCTGTGCGAGTGACACAAAGCCATCGTGCTCTTGGAGTCTTGGAAGGTGACACAGTGACGTGGTTTTGGATCGGTGATCATGACGAGTACGAGCAATTTTACTCATAAGCGCCAGCAGTAGAACAAATCTGTTGGAGCGGACTGACAAAGGTGATCGGTGTTGTGGCAAAAGTTAGTGACAGCCGCTGACCAGAACCGTTAGACTGCAAGAAGAAATGTGTCGATGGCGTTTTATCCACAGGAGAAATGTCATGGAAGCAACAAGTGTTGAATGCCGGTGCGGAGCAGTTAAGCTTCAAATCAGTAGCAAGCCTGTCGCTCAGTTCTACTGTCACTGCGCCGACTGCCAGGCAGTCACGGGTGGAGCATACGTTCCGCTCGCGCTTTATCCATCGGATACCGTCACGGTTATTGAGGGCAATCCAACGACATGGACGTACAAAACTCTTCCGCGCACCCGGTGCTCCATATGCGGAACAATCCTTTTCGGAGAGCCGCCCGGCATGGGGTTTCGTGGAGTCAGCGGCTATCTGTTACCAACCGGAATCTTCAAGCCAGATTTTCATGTTCACTGCCAGCACGCAGCCATGCCCGTACAAGATGACTTGCCGCATTTCAAGGGCTTGCCGGCGAGCTTCGGTGGCACTGACGAAATGGTTAGCTGGTAGTCCAGTGTATCGACCCAACAAGTACGCGGCTGAGCTTGGGCGTTACGCCGCATCATGACGTGACTCGGCAATCAGAGGTTAAAGCAACCATGCAGATCCAATATCTCGAAATCGTGACTAAGGAAGTAGATGCAGTGTGCGCCGCATACGCATCAGCAAACGGGTTGCAGTTCGGCGAACCTGACGCTGGACTCGGCAACGCACGAACCGCTGCGTTGGTGGGCGGCGGGTTGGTAGGGGTACGTGCACCCTTGCGTGAGACTGAGGAGCCGGTGATTCGGCCTTATTGGCTGGTGAAGGACATTGAGGCAGCCGTCGCCGCTGCGGTGCAGGCAGGTGGTGAGGTCGCCCATCCGCCTATGAAGATACCCGGTCACGGAACATTCGCCATTTATATCCAGGGCGGCAATGATCACGGTTTATGGCAGCTCTAGCTGCATTCAAGCCTGTGCAGCAGCGGCCTAACAATTCATTCAAGCCGAACCCGCTTCGCGGGTCAGCTTAATTCAGGCGTTAGACTGCCTGAGCTATTGGTAGGGGCGTAGTTGGAGGGTTACTGGTAGAACACAAAACCCAAGTAAATGCGAATCTACAGCTAAGGTAAATTTGAGAGGTAATCATCAGGATATTCAACAGGGTTGCTGAACTTTACACTCAGTCAGCCCTTCGGCTCTGTTTATGAACTTAGTATCAAATGTGTATATTGCAGAACAGTTTTGACTTTGTGCTAAATGAAGCGCATCGGCAAAATCCATACCATTCTCATGCCATTGCAGAACTTGTGACATCAAACTTCCATTTGTAAGCTGGATATTAGGCAAACCTAGGAGGTTTTTAAATGCATTACAAATTTCATTGGGTTTAAAGTGGTAGGCAAAACGTAATACCCATTCAGTTTCTAGGATGACTGTGTCTGGGATAAATATGTCTTGTTCTTGAAATAGCTTGAGGCTTTTGTTGTATTGCTGTTCATCATCTTGGGTTAAAAGGCGCACAATAATATTTGTATCAACTGCGATCATGCCACTGCTCCATCACCCCCAGGCGAATCGCATCTTCTAGCTCATCTAAACTCTTCGGGTTTCCTCTGTATTTCAAACATCCTGCAACCTGCGCTAAGGTCGTTTCTGGAAAAGGTTTCTTGGGTTTTAGAAGAATACCATCGCCGACATCGATAGCAATAAGTTCTTGACCTGCTTCCCAGTGATGGGCAGCACGTAAGGCTTTTGGAATGATAACTTGTCCTTTACTCGACAAACGGGTTAGTTCCATTAGATTCAGTGTCACAAGCAGTAAGAAATATGTAAGAATTTTAGCATCAGCGTCCTGCAAGTGGTTGCGGCAGTCGAACAATGCGTTGGTGCGGACGGAATGGAGGTTATCTGTGGGAGTTCAAGGTTGTCTGCCGCCGCACAACTTCACCGTTAGACCGCTCGTCCTTGGGGAACCTCGAAAAATTGATTAAGAAGCGTCTTAAATTGAGACTGATATGAGATCATGACCCTAGATCAGAACAGGGTGAAGAACGATGAGCCAACCTGGATTTTGGGACTGGGAAGAACGCCAAAGTAAACTGAATCAGAAAAGAGACTTACTGGTGAGGCTCAATGAGATTATTCCTTGGCAAGCGTTCCGCCCGACGCTGGAGAAAAAAGGTGGGCAAATTGTCGATGCGACTTTGATTCCCGTCCCCAAACATGCGACGACGGTCATAGTCAATGCTTTCATGCTGATGTTTTTCTAGATAGCCCAACAATTCCTGTAGCTTGTCTGGATTTTTGACTTAAACCAATAGGCGCGATCATTTTTTCCAAAAGCTATGGATTTCTCAGAGGTTGATCAATTGCCTGCCGCTTTACAGAAAGTCGTGACCTATCAACACTTATCCAATGGACAAATTCTATTTCACCGCAATGAAAAATCACGAGCAATCTATGCTGTGAAATCTGGACAAATTCGGCTATTGCACTATACCAAGAGTGGGCAAACCATCAGCCATTACACCGTCCATGCGGGTGAAATCTGTGCTGAGGTCGTTCTCTTCTTGGATGCGTATACTTGCAGTGCGATCGCAGAAGAAGCCACACAAGTTCTAGCTTTTGAATCATTCTTAAGACTCTGAACCACTGCTTCTCTCGGCTTAAAAGAATGTAAAGAACCTATCGAAGTTGATTTGAATCAAAGACGGCGAGAGACCGCTATTGTAAGCTTTGCTGAACGACTCTGTTGAAACTTAGCATGACAGACTAGCAAAATACTCAACGAGCCGATCAATGGCAAATTGCCTTGGATTCATTGACCACGTTAAGCTATCGATCGTATGACCATCGATGCCCGAAGCGCAAGGGCGTTCGATCGAGTATGTCCCTTTTCACATTTTTAGTGTTCGATTACCACTTAAACTAGAGCGAACTTGAGGCACTTCTCGGCTCTGCTGAAGCAACTTCGGTTGTACCAGTAAGTTGTACCAGTAAACTGAATAGTGTAGTGCAGTGTTAATCTCAGTTGAAAACCGTTATGGAAACAGCAGATGTCATCGTCATTGGTAGCGGTCAGGGTGGGATTCCCTTCGCGGCTGACTTTGCCAAAACAGGTCAAAAGGTTGTTCTGTTTGAACGCGATGCGCTAGGCGGAAGTTGCGTCAATTATGGCTGTACCCCCTCCAAAGCCTTCTTAGCTGCCGCTCATGGAGCAGGTCGCGCTCGGCAGGCCGCAAAGCTAGGTGTCCATGCTCAGATTGAGGTTGATTTTCCTGCCGTGATGGAGCGAGTACGCGGGATTCGCAGCCAGTTCAATCAGGGTTCAAAACGGCGATTGGAAAATGCAGGTGTTAAAGTCGTGTGCGCTGAAGCCTCTTTCACAGGTGAACGCACGGTGACAGGCGGCGAAGTGACCGTTCAAGCGCCGATCGTGGTAATCAACACAGGTACATCGTCGCTGATTCCTGACATTCCTGGTTTAGCGGAAACGCCTTACCTCACCAATCGCAATTTCTTTGACTTGCAGGAGCTACCGCCTCGTCTGCTGGTGATTGGCGGCGGCTATATTGGACTAGAGCTAGGGCAAGGTTTAGCGCGATTAGGCAGTCAGACACATCTGATTGTGCGAGGCGATCGGCTTCTTGCCCAAGAAGAAACGGATGTGAGCGAAACACTCGCCGAAGCATTCCAGCGAGACAGTATTGCGATTCATTTCAATGTCACTGTTCAAGCAGTGGCTCATCGCAACGGCATATTCACCCTAACGCTCAGCAATGGCAAAACCCTTGAGGGAGAAGCATTACTGGTTGTGATTGGACGCAAACCAAATACCAGTGCCTTGAACACGTCGGCAACCCATATTGAATTGGATCAACAGGGGTTTGTCAAAATCGACGATCAGTTTCAAACCAACTGCTCTGGAGTTTATGCAATTGGCGACGTGGCGAAACAGCCTGCTTTTACCCATGTTTCGTGGGAAGACTACCGCCGCTTGAAGGCAATTTTGTGCGACGAACACCGGACTCGCAACGATCGCGTCTTGGGCTATGCGGTCTACACCGAACCGCAGGTTGGGCGCGTCGGCATGACGCTAGAACAGGCTGAGAAACGAGGCATCAATGCTCAAGCCGTAACGCTGCCGATGGCGCATATCGCTCGTGGGATTGAATGGGGACACGATCTGGGCTTTTACCGCATGGTCATAGACAGAGATACCAACAAGATTCTAGGAGCAACGCTAGTCGGATATGAAACGGCTGAGCTAGTCCATGTGTTTTTGTCGCTGATGGAGGCTGGGGCAACCTGGCAATTACTGGAGCGATCGGTTCATATTCACCCGACCTATGGTGAAGCTCTGCCCAGCCTGGCAAGGCTACTCATGGGCGAGGATATGCCGTCGTGCCCAAATATATAAATCCGAATATGTGAAAGCACAACTCGGCAAATATCAATCCTGACTCAGCACTCAGTCCTCAGAACTCAGCACTTAGCCATAAATGCTTAAATAAGCTAAGTTCACCTTTAAAATTTTCCTTATCTTTGCAATGCAAAACAAACCTGAATGATTGGGCTATCGGGCAAAATTTTTAGGCGTTTCCAGGAAAGGTCTCAGCAAAACTCAGATATCTTAGGCAAAATCGAATGTCGTAGCTGCTATTTATCAGGGAGGCTCTGAGCAACGCTTAAGGTTCTGTCAGATATCCTCGATAAGTGATTAGATTTAATGAATAATTCACCATCTCGCAGATTACCGATTGGAGCAATCATTCGCCGATGGGGAATGACACCTCTCCGGGCAATGACCCTAGTTCTGTTAAGTGTGACGTTCATTTCGGGCGCGATCGGGGTGGCTTGGTTTGCAGGACAGGGAACCATCAGCACCATTTTTCAACGGCTGAATGAATTGCAGGAGAATCCGCCATTATGGTTAGAAGCACCAATGATGGTAGGGGAGTATTTGCTGTTCTGGACTGTTCTGCTGCTTTTGTTCGTCCTCGCCATTACAAAAATTTCTCCTCGACCTCGTCCTTGGTCAAGGGTAGTGGTTGTCAGCACTTTGTTGATTTTAACGGTTCGTTATCTGTTGTGGCGCTCCCTCACGACCCTTAACCTCAGCACGCCACTGAACGGTGTTTTTAGTTTAGGATTATTTCTCCTGGAACTGCTGATGCTGGCGGGTGGACTGATTCAGCTATTTCTGCTGTTGCGAGTCAACGATCGCCGACCAGAAGCCGATCGATTAGCAGTCAACGTGATGGATGGTTCATTTACACCGACTGTTGACATCTTGATTCCAACTTATAACGAGGCGGAATTCATCCTGAGACGAACCATCATTGGCTGTCAAGCATTAGATTACGAACCCAAAACCATTTATCTGCTAGATGACACCAGACGACCCGAAATCAAAGCGTTAGCCAAGGAGCTAGGCTGTGAATACATGACGCGACCCGACAATCGCCATGCCAAAGCCGGAAACTTGAACCATGCCATCCCTCGGACTCATGGAGACCTGATCGTTGTTTTCGATGCAGACTTTGTCCCGACTAAAAATTTTCTCATTCGCACGGTAGGCTTTTTTCAAAATCCGCAAATTGCTCTCGTACAAACCCCTCAGTCCTTCTACAATCCTGACCCGATCGCTCGTAACCTCGGTCTAGAAAACGTCCTCACCCCCGACGAAGAAGTCTTCTATCGTCAGATTCAACCGATTCGCGATGCCGCAGGCAGTGTGATTTGTGCGGGCACTTCCTTTGTTATGCGTCGCTCAGCCTTAACCGAGGCAGGATGCTTTGTGACTGAATCACTCAGCGAAGATTACTTTACCGGCATTCGTTTATCTGCCAGAGGATATCGGTTGATCTATCTTAACGAGAAGTTAAGCGCAGGATTAGCGGCTGAAAATATCTCGACTCAGGCGCTTCAACGGATTCGTTGGGCACAAGGGACATTGCAAGCTTTTTTTGTTAAATCTAATCCACTGACCATTCCAGGTTTAAGTTTAATTCAACGATTGGCACATCTTGAAGGATTGCTGCATTGGTTCACTAGCTTATCTCGTGTTGGTTTCTTACTGATTCCTCTCGCATATTCTTTCTTGGGTGCCATTCCCCTGCGCGCAACCAGTACGGATGTGTTGTACTTTTTCTTACCCTATTATCTCGTACAACTCACCGCGTTTTCCTGGTTAAACTATCGATCGCGTTCTGCTCTGTTATCCGATATTTATTCCCTCGTTCTGGCATTTCCTCTGGCACTAACCGTGATTCGAGTCATGTTAAACCCATTTAGCAGAGGATTCAAAGTCACACCGAAGGGCGCTGTGAGCGATCGCTTCTCGTTCAATTGGCAGTTGGCTTCACCGCTGTTGGTCATGTTCATCTTATCGGCTATCAGTTTATGGATCAACCTAGGACACTATCTGGCAGCAGGAATGTGGCAACCAGATATATCCCTCGAAATTGCTTACCAGTTAAGAGGATTGGGCATTGGCTGGATTTGGAGTGTCTACAACTTGTTGACTCTCGCTGTTTCGCTTCTGGTTTTAACAGATGCGCCCAGACCTAGCCCTTATGAGTGGTACGATCTGCACCGCACGGTGCGACTGCAAATTGGAGATCAACTCTTCTGGGGATTTACCACCGCAATCTCAGAGATTGGGGTAGAGGTAGCACTGACGCAGGCAAGCTTTCCAGACGAAACGGAGTCTTTACCCATTCAACTGGAATTTATGGAACATGAATTGATTGCTCAAGGACATGTCACTCGTTTAGGCGCTCGGGGTGAGTTTCCTACGGTGCAAATTCTATTTGAACCTCTGACACTGAAGCAACAGCGAGTCTTAGTTGAGATGTTGTTCTGTCGTCCGGGACAATGGCGCAGTCGCTGTGCGCCGGGAGAGCTTCGATCGCTGTGGCTATTGCTTAAGATTCTGTTTAAACCTCGAATCTTGTTCGATCGCAAGATTGATATTCGAGCGATCGCAGTTTCACAAGTTTAATTTCCCGATTCAGGAGACCATACCGAAGACGACCAATCTGAAGGTAGGCGACCCGTTTCCCGATGTGGAATTGCCCAATCACGAGAATTTGACCGCTCGAAATGTGCAAGAGCAGAAAAATTAATGTCAGTATGAGTGTTCAGCATGAGTGCAGCCGATGTTGCCAAAACCATTCAACTCATCATCGCTCCAGTGGTTCTAATTACTGCCTGTGCCATTATTCAAGGTAGTGTTTTAGGGCGATTTATGTATGTGGGACAGCGAATGCGATCGCTAGTCAGTGAGCGTCTAACATTGTTGCACTCTGACAAGATGGAAGATGCTTTTTCTCGGGAGCGATTGCAGGAGATTGACCGTCAAATTCCGTTGCTTAAGCATCGTCATCGACTGTTGCAAAGGGGGGTGTTGCTAATCTACAGCGCCATCTCCATCTTTCTCATCAGTATGTTCGCGATCGCGCTATCGGTAGCCTCAAACTTAGGTGGAATCGCCGCTCTGGCGCTCATGCTCTTCCTATTTGGGACTTGCCTGCTTTTTGGCGGTGTTATCTTTGCGAGTCAGGAGATTCGCATGTCCCATCAGGCAATCTGCTACGAAGCCGATCGCGTCACCTCTTTGAGTCAATTTTTCTAATGAATGAACAGCCCGTGTTACAAAGGTTTGTTGACTTCCTCAAGCGGTCTTTTAATCAAATGGTTAATAGGCTACAGTGCAGATCATGCCCATGTATTAAAATTAGACAATGCAAAGTTTAGATTAGTTAATCATGAAAAGTGTAAGAGGCATAAAAGGCTATATTGTCAGCCTGTTCGATGCGGAATTCATTCCTACAGGTTTAAAGACTGCTCTATTTGTCGGTTCTTTGCTCTTTTTGATTAATCATGGATCTGCATTCTTTCGCGGAGAGATGACTCAGGAACGTTGGATCTCCGTACTCTTGACCTATGCGATGCCCTATCTTGTTAATGTTTATGGTCAATATAGCTATCGTCGTAAAATAAATACCCTTCCCGGTATATCCAGATAATGGCTTAGGACAGGGATGTCCACACTGTTCGATCAGTTGGCTCTATCCAACTCCCCCCTCATCAAGCTACCGTGTACACACCAGTCGATCGGGTTGAGATTGAACGGTGTCTAGCCCCCTAAATCCCCCAAAATTGGGGGACTTTGATCGGGTCGGTTCCGGGTTCGGTTCCCCCAGAATTGGGGGTTGGGGGGCGGTTCAGCAGGAGTTGGGTTAGATTCAACCCCTTGTGTGTACACGGTAGCCTCATCAAGCAAGCAAGGTTCGTGAAGCGTTCAGGGCAGATTGCCAGAAGGTTTTGATAGCCTCTAGCTCTGTTACGTCGTGAGCTAATTGAGAAGCAGTCAACACGGCTCCGACCCAGTGGGTGGTGTGCCAGAAGCCATATCGTCTAAAGTTCTTTGGCGGAAGGTGAGTGGGCAGTTTCTCGCAATTCTCGTACTTCTCTTTGCAAAAAGAAGTTGAGAAAAGTGCGAATCCCAGTAATCGCTGCTAGTTTTGCCACTGCATCCCAGGAGGGGGAAACGGCTGTGCCGACAATATCAGCAGCTAACAGGAATTCTAGCGATAAGGCTAACACCACTCCGAGTTCTAAACGGATCGTCTCTTGCAGAACCCGATCTCGTCTCCAAAGACGAAGGATTCTCCGGAGGGTGAGAAAGACAGCGATCGCAACTGTTAAAATCGCAATGCCTTCGAGGAAAACTTTCAAAAGTAGCGCAAATTCCTGCAACAGCCTTTCTGCCAGGAGCGTGAACTGAGAAATGTGTTCTGCACTAGAGGCAGAATCCAGCGCGGCTATCCAACCCGTGTAAAGTAACATACTGAGACCCATCTATTGCATGAGACTAAGCAGATGATCTCCAGGAATAAGCATCACCCATGACCTACGCGATCGGTTACAGAATCCTCTGCACAGTTTGAATGAGTGTTTCCAGGTAGCGTTCACAGAATCCTTCGGCTTGTTGTGGAGGTATTCCTCTAGCTACCACATAAGCTTCAAAAGCGTTGTAAATCATTGCTTCTGCAATTTCTTGCTCTTCCTCTGCAATTGCCCAACGATATTCAATACAGCTTCTAATGATTAAATCAACCAGTTGGCTCTCTTGCTTTAAGTCAGCTAAAAGTTGATCCGCAATGGTTTGAAATGGAGGAGTATTCATGGTGATCAAACGGCAACCCGGATTAGCTTATCATGTCCAGCTTAGTTCTGAAACCAAGCCGCCAGAGCCAGCGCAAGTGCATCCGCACAATCATCTGGTTTAGGAACTGTACTCAATTTCAATTCGCGAGTAACTGCCTGTTGTACGTCGTGTTTATCGGCATTACCATGTCCTGTCAACGCTTGTTTCACTTGGGCAGGCGTAAATTCTACAAGCGGAATCTGATGTTGTGCGAGTACAAGGATGACAACTCCTCTGGCTTGAGCAACAGCGATCGTATTTCCCATCCGATAGAAAAACATTTTTTCGATCGCCACTAAATCAGGCTTCACATCATCAAGCAACATTTGCATATCACTGTAAATCATGCAAAGCCGATCGCCAATCTCCAGATGCGGTGGAGTCTGAATAATGCCAAAATCTAACGGTAAAACACAATCTGTTATCTGGCGATCGGTTGTGGCGTGACAGAGAACAGCACCAAACCCTAGCGTTGCCAGTCCGGGATCTAAGCCCAAAATGCGTTTCTCAGCCATACAAAACATAGAAGAACGGTCACTTTAACCACAAAGGCACAAAGACATGAAGCAAAAGTCATCAGTATATTTGTGTCTTGGTAGTTTAACGTGATCAGGAGTACACTGACTTTGCGTTCCTCAATCCGTAATCTTTATAGCGGTTTTCAATGGCGTTCAATCCATTAACCTTAGTATGGGTACGGCATACCGGGGTGAACGGCGGTTCGCCCTTACACAGAATACTATTCGAGCAAATTCTCAACCATCCTCTTAGTTTTGAACCGTTCCGTCTGGCATGGTTGTGTTGGACAAGATCGCACCCGTCAGATCCGCTTCAAACAAATTTGCCCCGCTTAAATTGGCGTTGGTTAAGTTGACATCTTGCAGACTAGCTCCACTCAAATCTGCCCCGCTCAGGTTCGCATTCTGCAAGTCTGCGCCATTTAGATCTGCCCCACTGAGAGTCGCCTGACTCAAATTTGCAAATGACAAATTTGCGCTGGTGATGCTAGAAAATGCTAAATCCGCTCCGCTCAAATTAGCGTAAGACAAGTCAACACTGACCAGGATTGTGTTGCTAAGATTAGCATTTTGGAGATTTGCGAGAAATAGATCGCTAAAACTCAAATCTGCCCCTTTGAGATTGGCATTACTCAAGTTGGAGAAAAACAGGTTAGAGTCTCTTAAGCTGACTCGAAACAATTCAGCACCACTCAAGTTGGAGAATCCTAGATCTGTGCGATCGAGATTTGCGCCAAACAATTTTGCCCCACTCAAATCAACTCGGTTCAGCTTAGCGTCACGCAGATCTGCCCCCCGCAAATCAGTTTTGCTGAGATTAGAATCGCTGAGATCCGCCTCACTTAGATCTGCCCCAGACAGAGGAATTACAGGACTCTCACTAGAAATCAAATTAGAGTCGCTGAGAAATCGCAACAACAATCCCTTGTCGGTGCTGTTAAGTTGGGTGAGAGTCGATAGGGTTTCATTTTTAGCCTGCGATCGGAGGGGGCTATCCTCACGAGTTTGCTTTAAATTTTGCTCAACAACCAGTTCATGAATGAAGTTTTGGTATTGCTCTAGCTGGGTCAGTCGAAATGGATTAGTGTCCCCAGTCGATCGGGCATCGTTTGGGGCAGCAACCGGAGGATTTACTTGAGGAACGGGCAGACGAGGCATCCGGAGCGGCTCATCCGCAAGCGCATTTGCGACGAAGAGATAGGCGGCTCCAAGGACATTGACCAAACCTAGAGCAACCACGACGAACTTCAGCCGATTCCAGAGGGCGTTGGTGTTTGAATAGGGCTGCGTTTGCCTAGACATTTTAATACTCACCGATTTGAAGATAAGGTGTGGGCTGTAGAGGTTAGCGTGTGAGGAAGGGAAAATTTTAGACTTTAAAATTTACGAGCAGGCGATCGTGGCTTCCGGGAAATGATGCGTTTCCCCCTTTCATGGACAGAGTTCCTGCACGTAGAGTTCCTGATATTTAGAGTTTTTAATTAGCAATACAGAACATTCTTCCCCCATCCGGACAACGGCTCAAAAATTTAGTGACACCCCTCCCCCCTTCCCCCCTCACTCCGCTCCTGTAGCACAATCTTTCCAATTAAGAGAGAATATTGAAGAACAAATCTACTCCTCAGTGGACAAATCGCTCGTCAGTGTGTGGAGCCAGACATGCGTAAGTTTCGGATACCCCGATCGCGCAAAGCAAAAGTAATCCTGGGTGCAAGCCTGATTGGATGGGTGGTTGCAGTCTTGCTACTAGCACGGCTGTCAGAATGGGCAACGTCTAGCAAACCAGGAGCCAATTTTGATGAAGCGGTTGAATCTGTCTCTCAGCTAGGAGAACGAGACGACGCTGAATATGTGAATTCACCAGCGCGATATGGCATCACTCAAGCAATCTATAGCGATTGGCGACGTGCCCAAGGAAAACTGCCGCAGCATATTTCTGACCTTACTCTGGCAGAAGCGAAGGTGATTTACCAAGATTTTTGGCAACAGGGACGGTGCGATCGCTATGCCGCTCCTCTAGATATCACCTGCCTCGATACGATCGTTAGCTTTGGCGTGGAAAATAGTGAATCATTTTTCCAGCAACTTTCGGATGATCCACAGCAGGCTGCCTTAGAGGTGGTAGAACAGCGACAGGCATACCGCTATGAAATCACAAGCGGCGGTTATGTCCGGATGGGACGGCGATCGGTATTGCAACAACGCTTACTTCAAGAAGGGCTGAGGCGCGATCGTGCCCTTATCACCTTTATCAAGTCCTATACACCCACCCAAACCTCCGAATCCTTTGACCTACGACGACTGCTAGGGCTTGACTCCTCCGAGCAAAATGCTGCTGACGAAAATTCAACACCTTCAAATGAGAGTCTAGACTCAACTCAAGACCTTTCGCCAGAACAAATTTATACCAAGGCTAAGCCCTTTACGGTAGAAGTGTGGATTGATGTAGGAGGCACTCTAGCCCCCGCAACAGGGGTCATTCTCACGCCGGATGGCTTAGTCCTTACGGCTCACCACGTCATTGATGAAGCCCCCAATCCTGCTATCCATCTCGCAGACGGGCGCAAGTTTGAAGCCGAGGTGATTGAAGCTGATCCAACCGTTGATTTAGCGCTCCTCCAACTCAAGGGAGCCAGTGGATTACCTACTGCAACGTTGGCAGACAGCACCACGCATATACAAGTGGGGGATACCGTGTACGCGATCGGCTCTCCTTATGGTGAACATTGGAAGTTTTCTTCAGCACCGGTGATTCAACTCCAAAGTCGCTGCGGACTCTTCGAGCTAGAATGCATCCGCACCCCCGAAGACTTCCTCTTCCCCGGACATAGCGGCGGTCCGTTGCTAGACACGTATGGAGAAGTGGTGGCTATCAACCGTGCCATTCAGCAAAGTACAGGTGAGGGAGTGAGTGTGCCGATCGAGACGGTGAAAGAGTTCGTTGATCGGGTGCGGCAATGATGGCCGAATGGAGATCTCTGAACGTTACATATTGAAATTCAATCCAGACGGTATCCACCTAGAGTGTTTACAGCGATTTTCAGATGAGTAAACCACAATTGCGGGTGGATGGGTGGATGGGTGGCTTATGCAAGGGGAAACGGCTGTAAGTAGTGATACAGAGTTAATTACACAGATGGTGAGATGGGCATCTTACCCGTCCAGGCAGGTAGAGTTAATTACACAGATGGTGAGATGGGCATCTTGCCCGTCCAGGCGGGTGTTCGCGAAGCGTGTCTGTAGGACATGGACACCCACCCCACAATTCATTAGGTTCACCTACATATCAGCTTTGTTAAGGTGGAATCGCTTAGAGCCTATCAATTAACTTAAACTTAAAATAGTACTTCTGAACCTATATCCGAGCAAAAATCAAGATTTATGACGGCGCAACTACAACTTGAACAGGTGAAACCAGAACTCGTGTGGAAGTCTGATGATGGGCTTTCCTGTCTGTATCATGGCGATAGCTTAGACCTCATGGCTTCGCTGCCTGCTGAAAGTGTAGACTGCATCTGGACTGATCCACCTTATAACCTTTCCAATGACGGTATGACCTGTGTAGCGGGTCGTATGGTGAAGGTGAACAAAGGGGACTGGGATCGCAGTCAGGGTGTTGAGCTAGATCATGAGTTTAACAAAGTCTGGTTAGCTGCCTGTCATCGTCTGCTTAAGCCAACTGGGACTATCTGGGTAACAGGTACTCTGCATGTATATCCATCTGTTGGGTTCGCTATGCAGCAGCTTGGTTTTCGTATTCTCAATGACATCATCTGGGAAAAACCTGCTCCACCTCCAAATTTGGGCTGTCGTTGTTTTACGCATTCAACGGAACTCATTCTGTGGGCAACGAAAGCCCGTAAGGGAAAAGAGCAGTACACCTTCCATTACGAGGACATGAAGACTGAGAATGGGGACAAACAGATGAAAAACGTCTGGAGAATGTCTGCCCCTGGTAAAGATGAAAAATTATCTGGTAAACATCCAACCCAAAAACCTGTTGATCTTGTTGCGCGTTGTCTCCGAGCAAGCACCAATCCAAATGACCTGGTTTTTGATCCTTTTTCGGGTTCCTCTACGACTGGAGTTGCAGCGTTATCACTAGAACGCAGGTTTATGGGTTGTGAGGCAGATGCAGGTCATATTGAACTCTCAATTAAACGCTTAGCCAATTCTGGTCAAGTGAAATTAGCATCTGTGCTGAACACCCCCTACGCTCCACCTCTAGAACTTGATGACGAACTCAACGCGCCTTTGGGATAGGGAATGCGCTGGTGGTTGAATTGCAGCCAAACTTGAACGAAGATCTCAGCAATGCGAGACATATCGGCGCGGCTCAGTCCGGAGTCTACGAGTTGCTCATCTTGCCATCGGGCACGCAAAATCCGATTGACCATTGCCAACGCTTCTTCAGGCGTGGCATCTTTGAGCGATCGCAATGCCGCCTCGCATGAATCTGCCAGCATGACAATTCCGGTTTCTCTGGATTGCGGAATCGGTCCGTCGTAGCGAAAATCTGACTCTCTCACACTCAGGGTTGGATCGTCTTTTGCCCGTTGCTGTGCTTGATAATAGAAGTAGGAGATGAGCATCGTTCCCTGGTGTTCCGGAATAAAGGCTCGGATAGCCTTGGGCAGTCTACACTTCCGTGCCATCACCAACCCCTCGCTGACATGCTTTTTGATTATTGCCGCACTTGTCCACGGGTCATCGATCGCATCGTGTTTATTGGGTCTGCCCATCTGATTCTCAATGAAACCCAGTGGATCATGCATCTTACCAATATCGTGATAGAGAGTCCCCGCCCGAACTAGCTCTACGTTACATCTCAAATCATGGGCGGCGGCTTCTGCCAGCGTCGCCACAAATAGCGTATGCTGAAATGTCCCAGGAGCTTCAGATGCTAGCCGCTTCAACAATGGACGATTAGGATTAGAAAGTTCAGCCAGACGAATGGGCGTGACCAGATCAAACAGGTTTTCTAAGTAAGGGCTGATGCCAAGGGCAACCACGCTCCAAGCCAATCCCATTGCCCCATGCAAGGTGGCGCTGGTCAGCACGATATACCATACCGGAGCAGGAGCAGTGCTGAGGAGTAAGCTGAGAATCAAATAAATGACACCTTGAGTTATGCCGACGATGCTGCCGAGCGTGGCAAGCTCTTCTCGCGATCGCAGTCGTCCTGCCATTGCGGCTCCAATCAGTCCGCCGATCGAACTGGCAACCAAATTCGTCCAGGTGACTTCCATGCCAATGGGCAACAGCAAGCTCAGTAAACTAACTGTGGTCACGCCTAACGCTGAACCATAGAAGCTGCCCGCGAGTAACCCGATCGCAGGCAAACTCAATACAGGCACATTCATCGCTACCATCAGAGGGGCACTCAGAGACAGTAGCAGCAGCAAAAAATGATCTCGACGCCGCAACCCCGGATGAAACTGGCGTTCGACCCACAAAAACAACACCACTGACCCTGTCACCAGCGTCCCAAAGCCGAGCAGCCCAACCCAATTGGTTCGTCTGCGGCTCAAACCAAAATAATCCAGCAGGACAAAATCGGATTGCGTAATGATTTCACCCCCCTGAACAATCACTTCGCCTTGACGGATTTCCACCACAATATCCTCGACCGCTTGAGCCGCTTGCTCTGCCCGAATCTTGGTTTGCTCTGGATCTTGAACCAAGTTTGGCTGAATCACATCCATCAAAATTCGCGTTGCCAACCCTAGAGCATCTGGAGGCACTTCAGCCAACTGCGTCCGAACTGCCGACTCCAGCACCGTATCTGGCAATCCTGGAACCACACCTTGACTAAGAATGCGCTGGAGTGCCAAACGAATTGCCGATTGAGTTTCCCCCCACTCTGCCTCACTGAGATTGAAGAATGAGGCATTGTAGACCTGGTTAGACTCACCCGAATCAGCAGTGGCTAACGAGGCTATTGCTTCGTTGTAGCGTTTACGAGTTCGCTCGATCGCCTCCCTAAGCCCAGAAAAATCTTCTGATGGATAAGCACGACGGTAATTTTGCAGTTCTAAAATTGCCAACTGTTGGGAAGAGGTTGCTGAACTAGAAGGAGGCGGAGTAGTAGGCGGAGAAGTCGGAATTGGGTTAGCCCCTTCCACCGTGGCTAGCATCAGTCGCCATTCCCATTCTTGTGCTTGCCGTAGATACACTTGAGTCGCTGTGGACAACACCGAGGTTTCCACAAACGGGAATACCCCTACCATTCGACGTAGCTCATTGCCGCGATCGACCAACCGTTGCAACGATTGATAGATTTCCTGATTTGCCGCTTCACTAATCATCAAGACCGGAACAGCCGCCGTCCGAGCCGCTTTTCGATTGGCTTCAGTTGTTTTGGTATCCACGACGCTAGCGGATATCGGAGCGCGGAGAATTTGAGGAGCGATCGTGCCAACCCCCAACTCTGGCTCATTATAGAGACGATACCCAATCGCACTCGTCAACGAAACCACAGCGACAACAAAAATGACGGAGGGCTGTGGACGATGGCGCTTTTGTGATTTCCGGCGCAGGGTCGGGGGATAGAGTGCCTGCCTCAGAAATTGTTTTGGTTTGAGATGCGATCGAGCAATCTGCCTGTAGTGTTTGAGTTGCTCTATGGTTTTGCGTAGTGTCCTATCCAACAAACATTTTGAAGCGGATGAGGAGAGATCCTGTCGCCATTGAGCTATCTGATGGGTCAACAATCGGAAGAGGTTCATTCGCTACACCGAGTGGTCATACCATAGTCAACCTCTGGGGAACGCTCTATTCGCTTTGCTGAAAACCTAACATCCTGAGCTTCAGGATGCCAGGAAATTCAGTTATATCTCCAGTGTCAGTACAATTGGCAACAATGCACCCTGACTGAATTCCGTATCTTTAAAACTAATTAAAATCAGTAACGAAACGGACTTACATTAAAACAGACCATTTGCACACTCGGTATCCATCTCCAGTAATAGTATAGCCAAGCCGGATTTTGGGAAATAGGGGGAGGTAGAGAAAATTCGCCATGAAGGGGGAAAGGGGGGAAAGCAACCGGGGGAAGGGGATCAAGATCAGTGTGAAGTCAGTAGAAGAACGAACAAGGGGGTGGGGGGGATTAGGCAGAAGAAAGGTGGGAGCTAGCAAGGACGAATGAGATGAGGAGACGCAGTAATAGTATGGAAGTGAGGGTGCTGGAGCCAATCAGCCGGATTCGCTGCGCCTGACCAGACTGCCCACAATCGATCGGCATAGTGGAGTAAGTCGGCTTCAGAGGGCAGGCTCCAGAGTTGCGAGAGAGGAAAAGCCGATGAGAATTGCCCCAGTCCTCGACGCCAGTTCAGAGGTAGACCTGTAAAGCTACGGTAGGCTCCTGATAAAGCGCCTGCGATCGCACCCGTTACTGGCGGCTGATATTGGAGTTGAATCGCTCGCAGAATACTTAACCGAGCCTCCGTTGGAGTACTGAGAAAACTATAGAGCGCCAAAGCGATCGGAGTGAGATCATCCACTGGATCGACAGGGTTATCCCTGAGCAATGATTTCACCGCCGTAATCCCAACAGTCTGCGCCATCCAAGTTTGAACTTGGTTCAGTTGGTGTGCCAGCCGAGGATGATGGGATTTTATCTCTAGATCCGTTTGCAATCTGGGAATAAGGGAATGGGGGTGAAACTGTTCCCGCAGAGCGAGGGAAAGGGTATAGCCGACAATTAGCGCTCCTAGTGCTGAAGCTGAAGCAGGGAGTTTACCGATCGCCTGCTCTAGATGAAATCGCAACTTATCCGGATCATCGTGATGAAAGAGGGCAATGGGTAGGGTGGCAATCGCCCATCCTGCCAGCGGTGGCTCTGTCTCAAATTGATTCAGGATCGCGTCTTGCGCCAGCACAGGTTGATTTTGCACCAGGCGATCGAGTGTATCGATCGCGAGTTGTCCCCATCCTATCTGGTTGACTGAGGCAAACCCCCACTGCTCCACCTCCAACCAGCACGTCGATAATTTCGCGTCAATGCGATTTTGATAATTTGCTCCTAAAATTTCACCGAGTGCTGCTCCTAGCAACGCTCCTCGAAATCGACTCGATACCAAATACTGCATTCTCAATTAGTTTATGGAACCACCAGATAAAAATAGTATCTTGGACTGTTATCAACTACAAATTATGAACGATCGCCAACAGACTTCAGTTTGAGGTATAAAGTTGGGGGCAAAATCCGCCGTCCCATTTTTCACAACTCAACCTTATTCAAATTATCCAATTTTTATTGAGGCTCAAGGCGATAAACCGCCGCCTGCCACCAGAGTGTGTTCCAGAGATTTACTTATGGTATTCCCAGTTTTAGTTCTATCCTCCTCATCTATACGGTCTCGGTTTGTGCGCGGGGGAGCGATCGCCTCTCTCGCCATCCTGTCTCTTAACCTCGGTCAACCTCCTGTCAATAGCCAAACCCCCACAGAAACCAGTCCACCCGCCCAAGTTGAAACGGCTCCTTCACCAGGGATTCGATCGACTCTACGCCTGGGTAGCCAAGGCGAAGAAGTTTCCGAATTGCAAGCATTGCTCAAGCTTCTGGGATACTACAACGGAAGCATAGATGGCATATATCGACAGAATACAGCCGCTGCTGTTGCCGCCTTTCAACAATCCGCAGGTTTACAAGCAGATGGAGTTGTGGGTCCGGAAACCTGGAATCGGCTCTTGCCACCCTCACCACCCGCTACGACCGCCACCACATCACCTACGCCCGTTCCTGCCCCTGCACCCGCTCCTGCCCCTACTCCCACGCCCAATCCTGCTCCTACGCCTGCTCCTGCTCCTGCCCCGTCTGAAACAGGTGCAGATCCTTCCCCATCTAACAGTCCTAGTCCGTCTACCTCTGTAGACTTACCTGTTCTTCGATTGGGAACACAGGGATCAGCCGTTGCCAGGTTGCAAGAGCGTCTGCGGGCACTCGGCTTTTTCAGTGGAGTCGTTGATGGCATTTTTGGGAGGGAGACACAAGCTGCTGTTCAAGCTGCTCAGCGTACCTATAATCTAGAGCCAGATGGAATTGTGGGACCGGCAACGTGGTCAGCACTATTGCGGTGAGAGAGTTGGAAAGATGGGAAGTTGGGGGAAGTTATATTTCGTTTTGTTGGCAAAATAAACTTTGGTCAACGATCGACAAGTTTGGTAAACAACCCCTTGCGATCTAAATTGAAGCTGATACTCTGAGATTAAAGCACAAAACAAACGAAACATTTACCAACAAGACCTCTGGATTAGAGCCTTGTGCCTCCCGCTCTAAGTCTGGACGTAGCCCTCGGTTACACTAGAAACATCTCTATATTTAAGGATGTGAGATTGCGTTTTAGCCTAGTGCATAGAGTTACCTCCTGAGGCATGTGGGCGCGCACCACCAAAGCTCTGTAGTCTCCTAACGAGACGGGATGTTCTCCGAAGTAAAAGGGTTGGTTACGGGTTTGTGTCCACCCCCCTAGTAAGCTTAGTCTGATTTAACCATTTGACCAACGTCATTAAAGGGTCTGGCACCGTTGTCAGACCCGTCGAAGTTTTTAGAGTAGTGTCTACACTTGCTTCCCCAGCCCTGCAACCCATTATGCTGTCAAGGTGGGGATCTGATATGACATTCTAATCTGGGGTTTGCGTTAGGGTGCATGATTTACTTCATCATAATTGAACTGCTATAGAGAAGCGATCGTACTCCCTGAAGCTAAACCTTTAGGGAGTATGTTTGTTAGTGAACCCTAGCCCCATTACCTCTCTACATAGGCACTGATGTTTTCTCCGAAACTGCATTTGCCTGAATCACTAACACTGCACAAGCGGCATGATGCATCACATAGTTACTGACACTCCCTAGCAACACTTCAGCCAGTCCGGTACGCCCACGTCGTCCCAATACAATTAAGTCGGCGTTCCACCGATGAGCAGCCTGACAGATTCCTTGCCCCGCTTCAATCATCTCATAGCCATATTCAGCCACTATCCCTTCACGATTGGCGATTTGGCAGAAGTGATTCAACGCTGTTTGGATATACTGAATCTGCTGTTCTAAGCGGATAAAGTCTGCCTGATAGGTCTGACTGATCGCTGATTGGGGTAAACCAAATTCTCCAGTAAACGGGGGCGACAACGCCACCATATCAGCCGTCAAAGAGTGAAACAGCTTTAGGGTTGCACGATTACTTTTGGCAAGTTCTAGGGCTTGCTCAAAGACAGATTGACTCAAGGAGGAGTAGTCTATTGCTGCCAGAATTTTCTTGAAACCCATAGATTCCTCCCTCACGTTGAAAGGAAAGTCGATCGTACTCAAACCCTACCGCACTTCCTGACTTGAGTATCCCTTTTGAAACAAGCTTTGATAATTGATAATTGGTAATTGGTAATTGGTAATTGATAATTGGTAATTGGTAATTGGTTAACAAAGAACAAAGGCATTGCCCACCCTGCACAATAGGTTTTTGGATAGACTCTAATGCCTATGGGGATGTTTGAAAAGGAGATTTACAGCCAGTTTCACTTGCATAAGCCACACGCATACCCATCCACTCATCCACTCATCTACCCACCCACACACAACTGTGGCTCACTCATCTGAAAACCGCTGTAGGAAGCTCGAACGGGTTTGAACGGATCAACGAGGACTGTTCAAACATCCTCTAAGGACAATCTTTTGTCTTGTAACCACTAGAATAAGGTTCAGTTAACGTTCGCCTTGCTAGGAGTGGTGTGAGCTATGTGTGGAATTGTTGGTTACATCGGGACTCAAGCCGCGAGTGGAATTTTGCTAGAAGGGTTACGCAAACTCGAATATCGGGGCTATGATTCTGCGGGGATTGCGACAATTTGGGAAGGGAAGATTCAGCGAGTCCGGGCAAAGGGCAAATTACATAACTTGCAATCGAAGTTGATTGGACAGGAAATGCCAGGACAAGTTGGGATTGGACATACCCGCTGGGCAACACATGGTAAGCCAGAGGAGCATAACGCGCATCCTCATGCGGATATGGCGCAACGAGTGGCAGTTGTGCAGAATGGCATTATCGAAAACTATCGAGAACTACGGGAAGAATTGAAGCAGCTTGGCTATGAATTTGTTACAGAAACGGATACTGAGGTGATTCCAAATCTGGTGGCGGAGTGTTTGAATCAAATGCAGCGTTCTGGGGAATCTGAGCAATATTATTCTCCTTTTACAGAAGCGGTGCGGCGGGTTGTCAATCGATTAGATGGAGCATTTGCGATCGTCTTTTTGTGTGTAGATTATCCCGATGAAATTGTCGTAGCACGGCAACAAGCTCCGTTGGTATTGGGATTTGGACAAGGTGAGTTTTTCTGTGCGTCGGATATTCCAGCGATTCTGCCCTATACTCGTGCGATCGTGCCGTTGGAGAATGGGGAAATGGCGACGCTGACTCCATTGGGCATTGAGATTTACACGTTTGCAGGCAATCGTCTCAAAAAACATCCGCACCTGTTAGCGAGTACGTCCCTGACGATGGAGAAGCAGGGGTTCAAACATTTCATGCTCAAGGAAATTTATGAGCAACCCAGTGTAGTGCGGACGGGTCTAGAGGCATACATTAATCGTCATTGGACTTCAGAATCCACCAGTAATCCGATTAGTTTAGGCTTGCCACCAGAGATTTATACTGATCTGGAGCAGATTCAGATTGTGGCGTGTGGAACGAGTTGGCACGCGAGTTTGATTGGCAAATATTTGCTGGAGCAATTGGCACAAGTTCCCAGTCAGGTGCATTATGCTTCGGAATTTCGCTACGCACCGCCACCATTGACTGCAAGTACGCTGATTGTGGGTGTGACTCAATCGGGTGAGACGGCCGATACGCTTTCAGCAATTACGATGGAAAAACAGCGCCGAGCGAACCAGTCTGCTCCATTTCGTCCTCGCTTACTGGGCATCACGAACCGAATGCAAAGTAGCTTAACACGGTTGATGGATTGCGCGATCGACATTCATGCTGGAATTGAAATTGGGGTTGCGGCAACAAAAACCTTTACCGCGCAGCTTGTCGCCTTTTATTGTTTGGCGATCGATTTAGCGTATCGTCGGCACACTTTATCACCGACCCAACTCGAACAATTGATCCAACAGTTATGGCAATTGCCTGCTCAAATTGAATCGATTCTGGAAACGCAAGAGCGACAAATTGAAGAACTGGCGCATGAGTTTGCAGAGACTCAAGATTTTATCTTTATTGGACGGGGGATTAATTATCCGATCGCGCTAGAAGGGGCATTGAAACTGAAGGAAATTAGCTACATTCATGCAGAAGGCTATCCGGCAGGTGAGATGAAACATGGTCCGATCGCGCTATTGGATGCGAAGGTGCCTGTGGTGGCGATCGCGATGCCGGGAAGTGTGTATGAAAAAGTGCTTTCTAACGCACAGGAAGCAAAAGCCCGTGATGCACGATTGATTGGGGTAACACCGATAAACGATGCTCACGCCGCCGAGATATTTGATGATCTATTACCCGTTCCGAATGTTGAGGAATGGCTGTCACCGTTACTGACGGTCATTCCATTACAATTCTTGGCATATCACATTGCAGCACGGAGAGGATTGGATGTTGATCAGCCACGCAATCTCGCGAAGAGTGTCACAGTGGAGTAATCACCAAAATGCTGATCCATGACACTTACTCTGTGAGCCAGCTAGAGGAGGCGATCGGTTGGTTTCAGCGAGCGGCGAACCGGATTTTTCCCAATCGCTGCTTCAGTTTGGCACTCTAGATGACTAAGCCAAGCGCGATCGCTTCAAAAACAAAAAATAGGGACGTTTCGCAAAACGCCCCACTCATGCACTCTCCAGGAGTTAAGGTCTATTCCTCCTCATCCATGTCACCATCAAAGTCATCTTCGTCATCGATGATGGCAGAGGAATAAGCATCTTCTTCCTCCTCCTCGTTCCGATTCGTATTGTAGCTGCGACCATAATCTCCTTCAGAAGGACGATCGCGCACCCCTGGCGGCGGGAAGACCTCAAAGCCACCTTCACGCTCGTAAGTGCGCGCCGTGCGATCGTCAAGTACGACATCAGTCAGATCAACATCCTCCTCGAAGACCGCACCTTCATAGATGGGATCAAGTTCCACCGTAGCGGTACTCTCTTCATAAGCATTGAAACCTGTACCCGCCGGGATCAAACGACCAATGATCACGTTCTCCTTCAAGCCACGCAGCCAGTCAGATTTCCCTTCGATCGCGGCTTCAGTCAAGACACGAGTGGTCTCCTGGAAACTGGCGGCCGAGATGAAACTGTCGGTGTTGAGCGATGCCTTGGTAATTCCCAACAGCATTGGCGTATATTGGGCAGGCGCACCACCCGTAATCGACATTGCCTCGTTCACCTGTTCAATCTGGCGCAGTTCTACCAATTCACCCGGAAGCATCGTGGTGTCTCCACCATCCTCAACCCTCCCTTTGGAGGTCATCTGGCGGACAATCACTTCAATGTGTTTGTCAGAAATATCAATCCCCTGAGATTGATACACCGACTGCACCTCGTTCACCAGGAAGGTTTGCACCTCTTGCAAACTCAGCAACGAAGCTTCATGAATCCCCAACGACTCTCGATGTAACTCGAAGAAGGTTTCCAGAATTTCATGAGGATTGGCAGGACCATCCGTCAGAGGTTCACCCTCCCTTACTTCCTGTCCATCAATCACCAGGACATTTTGACCTGGACCAAGGGGATAGTCTTGGATCACTCCATCTGATTCAACCACCTTAACTTCAACGGTTTCGTCATCACTGTAGACTACCTGAGCGGTTCCAGGACGACGTGACAGAATACAGGCTTCCTTGGGCTTCCGAGCTTCCAGAAGTTCTTCGATTCTCGGTAGACCTTGGATGATGTCTCCAGTTTTCGCTCGTTCAAACACCAACAGCACCAAACTGTCACCCCGTTGCACCAGATCACTATCATCAATGTGCAGCACGGCACCCCCTGAGACCCGATAAGGACGAGCTGTTCGTAGCACAACATGGGAATCAGTGACTTTAACGACTTGTCCAGATTCCTCCATCGTCACGCCATTTGCCACCTGAGAACCTGCCACTAATAACGCTCCAGGTTTGACTTTGGCGGACTGACCTTGAGTGTCGATCGTCGTCAGATCGGCTTCTCGCACCACCAAAATCCGACGAATCGCTTCGCCTCCTTCCCGGATACCGCGAATCTCACCGGCCTCCTTACAGAGAATTTCGGTACGTGCTACGACTGCACCTGGCGTGATCTGATCACCGTCCTTCACCAAGATGCGAGTGTAAGTACTGCCCTGTGTTTGGTCAGCAACGACATCACGACGAATCACCAAGGATTCTAGAATGACCAGTTGTAGACGCATGACATCGGGGTCAGTTTCATCTGGAATCAATTCGATATCAGCCGCCAGTTGAGGAGCGTCTTTCTCGATTTCCAGCACTAGTTGAGTTCGCAGCAATTCTAGTCCTTCAACTGATTTGACCCGCTCTCCATCTTTGAAGGGAATGCGCTGAACCGCACGTAGCCGAATCGATCGCCCAGAGTCTTCACTGGTAGATTCTTGGCTCGGTACAGATGGCTCATCTGGAACCTGGAATTCTGTCACCGGACGTAGCAATAATGCAGGTCCCTCTGGAGATTCAATATATTCAACGTATCGCAGTTCATCGACGGTCAACCCTGGCATTACTTCTTGTCCAGGGGTAACGATCGTCTCATGTTTCGACATCACCGCTTCCGGATTGTCTGCCAAATGCAATTCACCCGGCTTAATCACGATTTCGCGCAAGATATCGTTCTTCTGCGTCACTTCAACCACACCGCCGCTCTGACAGAAGATGTCTTTAACAACTTCAGTGCCCGCCTCAACAAATTGACCATCTTCTACCAGCAGCAAGGAAATATCCTTATTGACCTCGTGTGCCTCCTCCGGAATCCATAACAGCGTACCGCCCTCAACGACCTCATAGCCCAGTTTGGCTTTACCGCGTTTCGCCACCTCGACACCAGAGTACTTGAGGATACCGCCCGTTTGAGTGTGATAGCGATCGTCAATCAACTCCGCGACGACCTGCCCGTTCGTGACTTTTGTCCCAGGAGTTGCAATCAAGGAGAATCGCTGATTGTTTTGAGTTTCAATCAAATATTGTTCGCGCCCTTGATGGCTTTCACTGATCACACGTGCCTGATCTAGCAAGACAGAAGCCGTAATGATCTCAATCTCTTTACCTTTGCTGTCGCTTCCAGGAGGTACCCGAACCACACCCCCATTTTCTGTGCTCAGCTTCGTTTCTGCGATAATGCTGTTGGCTTCAATGCGATCGCCATTCTTCACCACCGGTTCCGCACTCGGAGGCAGGTTATAAACTTCGCCAGAGAGAATCCAAATCAGACCTCCTCTCTGAGCAATCCGAGTGGTGTTGCCCTGACGGTCTTTCTTCTCCTCCGGAAGCACATCCGCAAATTTAACTTCCCCTGCCAGGTCAGAGGTCACATCTTTGGTCGCCTTCTCCGTCACCTTGCGAACACGACTCGTTGATGGCATTTCCACCAGAATCTGTCCGATTTTAACGGCATCCCCATCGCGAATAAACACAATTGAACCAGACGGAACGGTGGAAATTTCCTTACGATCGCCTGCCTCCACTGTCAACTCAACATTGACCTCTGCGATCACTGCATCTTTCCCGTGGCTTGTCCGGAAGGCGCGAAAGCGGAATTGCTTGGGTTTCGTGTGAACCACACCCTCAAACGGCGCACGGATCTGCGGTGCCACTTCGCCAGTAAACGTTCCGCCCGTGTGGAACGTCCGCATGGTTAACTGAGTTCCTGGCTCACCGATCGACTGCGCCGCGATAATACCAACCGCTTCACCCAAATCAACCATTGAGGCATGAGCAAGACTCCAACCATAGCAGAGTTGACAGACCGATCGACTGGCTTCACACGTGAGAGGCGATCGCACGAATACCTCCTCGACTCCTGACTTAGCCAGGTGGTTAGCCAGTTCATCAGAAATTGGCTGATTGCGGGGAGCCAAAACTTCACCTGTCTTAGGATGAACCACATCACGAGCCACGACTCGACCCAAGAGGCGATCTTTGAGGGGAATGAGGACACGCTCACCATCCGTCATACTCTGTAGCATAATCCCACGTTCAGTATTGCAATCATGCTCACGAATAATCACATCTTGAGCAACGTCCACTAAACGACGAGTGAGATAACCAGAGTCCGCCGTCCGGAGTGCCGTGTCCACCAATCCTTTTCGCGCTCCGTAAGAGGAGATGATGTACTCCGTCACCGTCAGACCTTCTCGGAAGTTGGTCTTGATTGGCATATCAATGATTTCCCCTTGCGGATTTGCCATCAAACCGCGCATACCCACCAACTGACGCACCTGAGAAATATTTCCCCGTGCTCCAGAATTCATCATCATGTAAACCGAATTCAGGGGACTATTTGTTCTAAAATAGCGCACCATCTCATTTTTGAGTTCTTCACTGGTGCCGTGCCAGGTATCAATTACCTTCTGAAATCGCTCTACCTCAGTGATTTCACCGCGTGTATAGCGGTTCTCAGTTTCCCGAATTTCCTCTTCTGCGGCACTTAATAGCTCTCGCTTGCTCGGCGGCACTTGCAAATCATCCACACTGATTGAAACTCCAGCCCTAGTAGCAAACCGGAATCCCATGTTCTTTAGCTCGTCCGCCATCTGAGCCGTTCTCGCTGTGCCATAGTTGGTAAATGCCCAAGCAATCAGCCTTTGTAGCCCCTTCTTGCCGATGACCTGGTTCCGAAAAACCAATGTCTGCTCAGCTTTCTGATTTGACTTTTGCTCTGCCGTCATGTTTCCGCCCTTCGAGTTGTTTGGCTGTTTGTATCACAAGGAAAGTTCACTCTAGCCGAGTAACGTATCGTAAACCGTCTTGTTGTAGATAATGCGTCCAGGGGTAGTTTTGATGTATTGCGAAATTAAATTCCCCTCAGCATCCTCTCGTACTCGGCGAAACTTATAGAGTTTTGTTACGGTTCCGTCTGCTGCGGTTTCCACCTGAGTGGGTTCAGGATCAGGTTCATCCATTTCAAGCCGACCGTCGAATCGCACCCAAATGAAGGAGTGAATATCTACTTTCTTTTGGTCGTAGGCAATGATGACATCATCAAGATTGGCGAAATACCGACCGGCTCCCAACTTAGCATCAGGGTTCTCAGCCGTCAGGTAATAGCAACCCAATACCATGTCTTGGCTAGGGGTGACGATCGGTCTACCCGTTGCTGGAGACATAATATTGTTAGATGCCAGCATCAGCAACCTCGCCTCAGCTTGTGACTCCAGCGAAAGGGGAACGTGAACCGCCATCTGGTCGCCATCAAAGTCAGCGTTAAACGCGGTGCAAACAAGCGGGTGAATTTGAATGGCGCGTCCTTCTACAAGGATAGGTTCAAACGCTTGAATCCCTAGACGGTGCAAAGTAGGCGCACGGTTGAGGAGAACGGGGTGTCCGTCAATGACTTCCTCCAGTACATCCCAAATTTGCGGATCGTTGCGCTGGATCAGTTTTTTAGCCGCTTTGATGTTATTGACGAGTCCCTGACGGATTAGACGATGAATCACGAAGGGTTGGAAGAGTTCGATCGCCATTTCCTTCGGCAATCCGCATTGATGGATCTTCAGTTTAGGGCCAACCACAATCACGGAACGCCCAGAGTAGTCCACCCGCTTACCAAGGAGGTTTTGGCGGAAACGACCTTGCTTTCCTTCAATAATGTCTGACAACGATTTCAGTGGACGGTTGTTTGCTCCAACAACTGTGCGACCACGACGACCATTATCAATCAGCGCATCCACCGCTTCTTGCAGCATCCGTTTCTCGTTTCGCACGATAATTTCAGGCGCAAGAATTTCCTGGAGTCGTGCCAAACGGTTGTTCCGGTTGATGACCCGACGATATAAGTCGTTCAAGTCAGAGGTGGCGAAACGCCCCCCATCCAGTTGCACCATTGGGCGTAGATCAGGCGGGATGACGGGAATCACCGTCAGAATCATCCATTCGGGGAGCGATCGCGTCGCAATAAAGTTGTCGATTACCCGCAAACGCTTGATCAGCTTGGCGCGTTTTTGTCCCTTAGCGGTTGCAATGTCTTCCCGCAAAACTTCAGCTTCTTTTTCTAGGTCGAGATCTTGCAGTAACCGTTGCAAGGCTTCTGCGCCAATTCCAACTTCAATTCCGGTGAGTTGAGAGTCTTCACTGTAAAGCTGATCCTCGATTTCAATCCACTGGTCTTCTGTTAGCAGTTGCTTGTAGCTGAGGTTCTCGGCATTACCCGGACTCAGCACCACATAAGAGTTGAAATAAACAATCTGCTCTACATCTCGCAGGGGCATGTCTAGCAAAATCGACATATAGCTTGGAATCCCTTTGAGATACCAAACGTGAGCCACAGGAGCCGCTAGCTTGATATAGCCCATGCGATGACGACGAACACGAGATTCTGTCACTTCAACACCGCAGCGTTCACAGACAATCCCCCGGTGTCTCACTCGCTTATATTTGCCGCAGTGACATTCCCAATCTTTCGCCGGACCAAAAATCCGTTCACAAAATAGACCGTCCATTTCCGGCTTCAACGTCCGGTAGTTGATCGTTTCTGGCTTCGTCACCTCACCAACTACCATGCCGTTTGGCAAAGTCCGCTCTCCCCACTGACGAATCCGCTCTGGAGATGCCAGACCAATTTTGACGTAGTCAAACCGCTGTTCTAGCTTTGGCATCGCTATTTATTCCTCTTTTTCCTGGCAGTTCTGAATTGGGCGTTAGGGATCAGGAATTAGGGATTATATCGTTTCTCATGAGTAGGAAAACTGTTCATTTGGAAGCCTAATCTCTAATTCCTCATCCCTTTAGTCTTCGACTTCTTCCATTTCGTCACGAGAAATGGATTCATAGGTAGGTCGAGATGGGGTGCGACGGGTGCCTACATCTGCCATCAAATCAACCTCGATATCACGGCTAGTCCCATCCTCCAAGGTTTGCAATTTGTGTGCAGCGATGTCTAAGCAGAGAGACTGGAGTTCTCGCATTAACACTTTGAAGGATTCTGGTGTTCCGGGTCGGGGAATTGCTTTACCTTTGACGATCGCATTCAATGCCTCGTTACGACCTTGCATATCGTCAGACTTGACCGTCAGCAACTCCTGGAGAATGTAGCCTGCACCGAATGCCTCCAGTGCCCACACCTCCATCTCTCCGAATCGCTGTCCCCCCTGTTGCGCTTTACCGCCAAGTGGCTGTTGAGTCACGAGGGAGTAAGGACCTGTAGAGCGAGCATGGATCTTGTCGTCTACCAGGTGAACGAGCTTCAGCATATAAGCTTTACCAACTGTGATAGGGCGATCGAACGCTTCCCCAGTCCGACCGTCATACACCTGGATCTTGCCTGGATCATCGGGATCGAACACCCAATATTTCCCATGTTGTTCAGACGCCTCTTGAATCTTGGCGTGGGTTGTCAAACGAGAGGATTCCGCACCATACATTTCATCAAACGGAATCATCTTGAATCGGACACCAAGGTTGTATCCAGCCCAGCCCAGCAAACACTCGAACACTTGACCCACGTTCATACGGGACGGTACACCAAGCGGGTTCAACACAATATCCACAGGAGTGCCATCGGGCAAGTAAGGCATATCTTCCTGCGGCAAAATCCGAGAGATAATCCCCTTATTGCCGTGGCGTCCTGCCATCTTGTCCCCAACTTGGATCTTCCGTTTTTGAGCAACGTACACCCGCACAACCATATTGGCTCCAGGCGGCAGTTCATCCCCTTGTTCACGAGTGAAAACCCGCACGTCTACGACCCGTCCTTTTTCGCCATTAGGAACTCGCAAAGAGTTATCTCGTACATCTCTGGCTTTTTCCCCGAAGATCGCCCGAAGTAGTTTCTCCTCAGGGGGTTGATCAGATTCTCCTTTCGGTGTTACCTTCCCAACGAGAATGTCACCGCTCTCGACCCAAGCTCCAATCCGAATGATCCCAGTTTCATCCAGTTGCCGCAGGGCATCTTCCCCGACGTTGGGAATTTCACGAGTGATTTCTTCAGGTCCTAACTTAGTTTGACGCGCCTCTATCTCATATTTTTCGATGTGAATAGAGGTGTAAACGTCGTCGTAAACCAGGCGTTCGCTAATTAGAATGGCGTCTTCATAGTTGTAGCCTTCCCAAGGCATATAAGCGACCAACACATTCTGCCCCAGAGCGATCTCACCCCCCTCTGTAGCAGAGCCATCCGCCATGATTTGTCCGGCAACAACTCGATCGCCTGCAAACACGATCGGGCGTTGATTCAAGCAGGTGTCCTGGTTCGATCGCTGATACTTTTGCAAGATGTATTCAATCTCGCGACTATTAGAATCGCGAGAATCGCGTACCCGAATCTTGTTGGCATCTACATAAGTGACTTCACCATCAACGCGGCTAACAATCACCATCCCGGAGTCACGTGCCGCTTGGGCTTCCAACCCCGTGCCAACGAGAGGACGCTCCGGACGTAGCAACGGTACGGCTTGACGCTGCATGTTTGATCCCATCAAGGCACGGTTAGCATCGTCGTGTTCCAGGAAGGGAATCAAAGATGTGGCGACAGAAATGATCTGCACCGGAGAAACTAGCACAAAGTCTACTTCAGTAGAAAATGTGTTAGTAAATTCTTGACGGTAGCGAACCGGCACCTGCTCACCCAGAATATATCCGTTTTCATCCGTAGGAATGTCACCTGGAGCAACGCGAAAGTCATCTTCCTCATCGGCAGTCATATACACTGGAGCTTGCTCTCTCAAGACTCGCCCATTTTCAACCCGTGAGAAGGGAGTTTCGATAAAGCCGTAAGCATTGACACGAGCGTGAGTTGCCAACGACCCAATCAAACCCGCGTTGGGACCTTCTGGAGTTTCGATCGGACAAATCCGTCCATAGTGGGAAGGGTGAATGTCTCGAACTGCGAAGCCTGCCCGTTCACGAGTCAGACCACCAGGCCCCAGGGCACTGAGACGGCGCTTGTGCGTTAACTCTGCCAGTGGATTTGTCTGATCCATGAACTGGGAAAGCTGAGAGGAGCCAAAGAACTCCTTAATCGCCGCCACCAAGGGTTTCGGGTTGACCAGTGAAGCGGGAGTGAGAGAATCGGCATCTGAGACGGTCATGCGTTCTCGGATAATCCGCTCTAGACGGTTTAAACCGACGCGCACCTGGTTTTGCAACAATTCACCCACCGATCGCACTCGTCGATTGCCCAAGTGATCGATGTCATCAATGCTGCCAATGTCGAATTCCAGGTTAATCAAATAATCGACTGCCGCCAAAATATCTTGAGGTGTCAAGATACGAGTGGCTTCAGGCACATTCAGTCGCAGCTTTTTGTTGAGCTTATAGCGACCAACGCGACCCAGATCATACCGTTTGGGATCGAAGAAGCGGGAATCTAAGAGTTGCTGCCCCCCAGAAACCGTAGGAGGTTCACCCGGACGCAATTTGCGGTAAAGCTCCATTAGGGCTTCTTCTTCGCTGAACTGCCCCTCTTTTTCGATCGTCTTCTGGAAGTACTCAGGGTGACGCAGCGCATCAAAGATCTCACCATCGCTAAGACCTAGTGATTTCAACAAAACTTGAGCCGACAGTTTGCGAGTTTTATCAATCCGTACCCAAACGAGGTCGTTCTTGTCGGTTTCAAATTTGAGCCACGCACCCCGGTTAGGAATCAGGCTGGCATTGAACGTGCTGCGTCCGTTTTTGTCGATCTCCTTCTTATAGTAGACACCAGGGCTACGAACAATTTGGTTGACGATGACGCGCTCAGCCCCGTTGATGATGAAAGTCCCGCGATCGGTCATCAAGGGCAAATCTCCGATGAAGACCTCCTGCTCTTTAATTTCTCCGGTTTCTTTGTTAATTAAGCGAGTGGGAACATACATTTGTACGGCATAGGTTGCGTCCCGACGCTTTGCCTCATCCACGTCATACTTAGGTCGCCTGAGCTTATAGTCCTTGCCGAGGAAATGCAACTCCAACTTGCCAGTATAGTCTGTAATAGGCGAAAAACTGTCTAATTCTTCGATTAATCCTTCTTGAAGAAACCAACGGAAACTTGCCCGTTGAATTTCGACTAGGTCTGGTAGGGTGAAAATGGGTGCGGAAGGGGTTAGGTCAGCCATTTGTCTCCTCAAGTAAGTCGCGCTCAGGGAAATTCCCTGACGGTAAATAGTCTAGCGGTGTACGCAGACGCAAAAAGTTCAGTCCTCAAGTATTGAAGACTGAAAGAATTTCATAGTAGTTCAACTGCTTCGTCGATCGAACAACCTGAATTTGGGTTTAGAGAGGGTTCCAATACTCGCAGCCAAGGCACTGGGTGATAAGCAGAGTGAGTATAGCTTAATCAATGGACTCTGTCAATTTTAATTAATTTACGGGCTAGGATGGTTAAGAACTGTTAAGAAACAGAATGGGAAATTACAACGTGCTTGATTCAGTCACCTCAGAATTATTGAACACCCCAACCTTTATTATGACGTAAGCAATTCAATTTGTGGGTTGTTTCAAGCTTGCAGCCGCTCTAGGGTTTGGGGTAGAGGGGTGCATGGAAAACCTGGTACAAACGGGGACAAGTGTTCTTCGGGTGACAAACGGAATACCTTGTAAGCGTTCGCTGTGGTTTCATCTGCAAGTCTATCCAAAGGAACTTGGCGCAGACGAGCAACCTGTTCAGCGACATAGCGTACATAGGCAGGCTGGTTGCGTCGCTCTCCCCGTTTGGGAACAGGAGCCAGAAATGGGCAATCAGTTTCAATCAAGAGGCGATCGCTCGGCACCATCTGTGCGGATTCCTGCACCTGCCTAGCACTTTTGAATGTAACAATCCCGCTGAAGCTAATGTAGAAGCCCAGATCGAGAAACCACTGCGTTTCTTTAGGAGTACCGCTCCAGCAATGCATCACACCTCGAATCGCACCATAATCGGCACAGAACGATCGCAGCAGCCTTGCCATCTCATCAGCCGCATCTCGACAGTGAACGATTACGGGGAGATCGAGTTGATGTGCGATCGTCAGCTGTTCCCAAAATGCTTGTTCTTGTTGATCCTGGTTCTCTGCCTTATAGAAATCTAACCCAGTTTCGCCGATCGCCACGACCCGATGATCCGATTGGGCCAATGTCAAAATTTGGCTAGCTGTATCTGGTGTCCATTTCTCAACATCAAGGGGATGGAGTCCGACTGCAAAGGAGAGTTCTGGAAAACGATCGGCAATGGCTTGAATGCCTTCAAACTCAGACGGTTCAACGCAAGAATGAATCAGCCGAACCACTCCAGCCTCGCGCCAGTTCTGAGCCACTTCATCCAGATCAGGCTGGAAGCTTTCAAAGTTGAGGTGAACGTGAGTATCGACGAGTTGCATGAATGATTTAGATCGTTAGCCTTATCAATTTTATAGCTAAGTGCTGAGTTCTGAGTGCTGAGTCAGGATGGATTGATCGTTTGCCTTTCAGCCTTGGGCAATGTCCTAACCACGCTGGCTACTGCGTATAGGCTTCAAAACGTGATTTTAGATTGAGTAAGCCCTATAGACTCGGTCTAAAATCACTCGCTAAAACCTAAAATTTCTACCTGATATAGCTGTCGCCATATTTAAGGTTAGGACACCGGGATTAAAGGGGGTATGGGGACTTCGCCCCCAGCCAGGGGTGAAACCCCTGCACCCCGTTCTAACGCAAGTGGCTGTCGCCATAAATTTTTCGTTGATTTTGCGATCGGTAGGGACAGACCGCCGTGTCTGCCCTCTAATCCGGGGCAACCAGGTAGGGATTGCCCTACACAAATCCGAGGGGATCGTGCAGGGATTGCCCCTACACCATGCCACACATCAACAGAAAATTTACAGGTGGTAAAATGTTTAGGAAGCAGCACTGTTAACCGCTTCAGCTGCTTTTAGCATTCTTGCCAACCGAGATTTTTTACGGGCACCACTGTTGGAATGAAGGACACCTCGCTTTACTGCTTTATCAATTTTGCTAAAAGCGGCAGACATCCGTTGTTGGGCTTCCTGCATTGCTTCGGGGGTTGGATTGGCAGAGTAGGCGTTGACTGCCGTTAGATATCGCTTCATCAGCGTTCTAACAGAGGACTTGTAGGCTTTATTGTGTAGACGATTGCGCTCTGCAATCTCAATGCGCTTAATTGCGGACTTAATGTTTGCCACGGCTACTGATTACTCCAGAGGGTATATCTTGCAGGAATTGATTTCAGCGATCCACTATTTTATCGAAAGATTTATCAAAATGCCAGACAAAGTCGCTGTCGATCGACACGAATCCTCACAAAAATCCAGGTTAAGCTAGAGGGAGATACAGGTTTCGGTCTAGCGGCTGTTTTCGCTAGAGTATCTCTAACCTGAATCCAGTGGATTGTTCCCGGACTAGCGTTTCTATCCTAAGTGGCAATGCTGCGAATTATTACTCAGCGGGCTGAGGCACTCACCGAACTGCGGCGAATCTGCGATCGCACCCATGACGATCAAGTTGTCCACAAGGAGGCAACGGTTCGAGAAGTGCTTCAGGCGGTCAAGCGGCAAGGCGATCGAGCGGTACTGCATTACACCGAAGAATACGACCAGATTGTCCTCAAGCCAGAGGAACTGCGGGTCAGTGGTTCAGAGTTGGAGGCAGCCTACCAGCAAGTTCCAAAAGAATTACTTGATGCAATTCAACTGGCTTGCCGTCAGGTGGAAGATTTTCACCGTCAGCGAGTTCCGCAAAGTTGGGTACGGTTTGGCGAGGATGAGGTCGTCCTGGGGAAACGCTATACCCCAGTCGATCGCGCCGGTCTTTATATTCCCGGTGGACGCGCTGCCTATCCCAGTACCGTACTAATGAACGCCATCCCAGCTAAGGTGGCGAAGGTTCCTCGGATTGTGATCACAACTCCACCAGGCTTTAATAAAGCAGTCAATCCGGCTGTATTAGTTGCAGCCCAAGAGGCTGGGGTTCACGAAATCTATCGGGTAGGTGGGGCACAGGCGATTGCCGCTCTTGCCTTTGGCACAGAAATGATCCCCAAAGTGGATGTGATCACGGGACCCGGCAATATTTATGTGACGTTGGCGAAAAAATTAGTCTATGGCACTGTTGGGATCGACTCGCTTGCCGGTCCTTCAGAAGTCTTGATTATTGCCGATGGAGAGGCAAATCCTGTTCATGTGGCGACTGATATGTTGGCACAGGCAGAGCATGATCCAATGGCAGCCGCAATCCTGTTGACGACCGATTCGGGGCTGGCGATGAAGGTTGTTACCGAGGTAAAGCAACGGTTAATTAATCATCCGCGTAAGGTATTAACGGAGAAAGCGATCGCTCACTATGGGTTAGTGGTTCTTGTAGACTCCTTAGAGGTAGCGGCTGAGCTTTCTAACGAATTTGCTCCTGAGCATCTGGAACTAGAAGTGGCTGATCCCTGGAGTCTGTTGGAAAAAATTCGCCATGCTGGAGCGATCTTCCTGGGTAACTCCACCCCTGAAGCGGTCGGAGACTACTTGGCAGGTCCAAATCATACCCTTCCTACCTCTGGTTCTGCCCGTTATGCCTCAGCCCTGAGCGTTGAAACCTTTATGAAACACTCTAGTCTGATTCAATATTCAACGAAGGCGCTGCGGGGAGTGGCAGAGGCGATCGAAATTTTGGCAACGGCAGAGGGGTTGCCTTCTCATGCAGACTCAGTGCGACTGCGGATGCAAGGGATTGTAGAGGTAGAAGATTGAAAAGTGTTAAGGAGTTTTAAGTTTTGCGTTTTAAGTTTTGAGTTTTTAGTTGCATTTATGAACTCAACCCTGAAAACTTAAAACTCAGAGAGCTACGCATTGAGGACGGGTCGGCTGTGTTCAAGAAAATTCTAGTTGCCCTTGATGGATCGGAATTATCCGACCAAGTTGTTGAAACATTGCAGCAACTTCATCTGAGATCCGATGCTAAAATCATCATCGCTCATGTGATTGCCAATTTAGGGGCTGATCCCGATGTAGCGGTCGATCGCCCCCAAGCCGACACCGAAACGATTCCTCATCAGCAGTTAGACAGGCTTCAAACTTATCAAGCTAGCCTACCCTGCAAGAGCGAACTGGAGATTGTCACGGGTGATCCGGCAGAGGAAATTGTCCGGCTTGCCAATATTCATCAAGTTAATTTGGTTGTCATCGGTAGCCGAGGTTTAACCGGATTGAATCGGATTTTGAAAGGGTCGGTGAGTGGTCAAGTGGTCGAAGAGGCTCCTTGCTCAGTGTTGGTTGTGAAACCGAAATAGAGGTGACATCTGCTACATCTGTCTAACGACTTATAGGCATCCGTTGCCTTACCCATTGCTACGAGAACTTATTAAAAACTGGCGCAATCGCAGTAGGCTGAGGGTCTGTCCCAGGTTCAAAGGAAGCAAGGAAACGCCCTCCAGACAAGACTGTATCCAGCCTTCACCCCAGTACCATTCGTGAAAACCATCAATTCCCTGGCTCATAAGCATGCGTAGCCCATTGGAGTCGGCTATGTCTACGTGATGTTGGATTGGGACAGGACCAATCCAACTCTTGAAAATAAGTCCTTGATGGAGACGATCGGGCAATCCGGTGGAGAAGGTCTGCGGAAAGAGCCATTGGCGAAATTGAACCGGACAGAGCAAACTATCTCGGATTTGCTGCTCTGATGCGTCAATTTCAATCCGGAGGTTACTCTGTTGAAAGGTACCAAGCATAATTGAGGGATGTCTGACGACGGAATGGATATTGACCACGTTACCGTAACTGTGAAGCTGTTTGCAGCCTACCAAGAGGCATATGGGGTGCCAGAGTTGTCATTGGAGCTTCCGATCGGGACGACCGTGGAGGGGGTGCGCGATCGCCTCCTCATAGAACATCCTGAACTGGAACAGTGGCGAAATCTGACTCGCTTTGGCGTTAATCTCCAATTTGTGGAGCCAGATGCAGTGCTGCAAAACGGGGATGAGGTAGTCTTGGTTCCGCCCGTAAGCGGGGGTTGAAAACTAAAAAAGCACTCCAACAGGAGTGCCCAAATCATAATTAACAAACCAGGAGTTTCAAAATTGGTTTACCTAAAACCAACTGACGCTTGCCACACAAATGCTAGCAGCAAGAAAAATATAGGGATGACAGGCAGAACGTCTACCAGGGGGTCAAAAATTGCATACGCTTCGGGTAACTTTGCCAATAGCAATGCCAGTTCCATGAATAAACCTACCTCTCCAACACAAGTTTTATAATTGCCACAGATCGTAACATGCCTGGGAACAGAATATTTGCCCCAGGCAGATTGTTTCAGGTGACTGAATCGAAAGTTTAGTAAATGGTTAAGCGATAGCGACCCCGACCATCTACACGGTAGGAATTGACGATCGCCCGATAAGTCCCACTTTCAGCGAGTTCTAGCGCAATCCGAGCATTGAGATTACCGCCGCTGTCATTGTCTTCAGCGATGACATTCCCATTCGGATCGAGCAAAAACAGGTAGGTATCAAAGTCAGGACTGATGGCATTCAGGTGAACCGTCTGACCTTGCTCCGCCTCAAATTCAATCACTTCATACGGTGAGTTGTCGGATTCGAGCTTCAGGCTGTCATCTGTTAATTCGCCTAAACTGTCGATCAGGTAGCGAGTTCGATCGCGTTCTACGGATAGACCAAAGCGCCCAACTTCACCCGGATCGGTGTAGACCACGATGCCATATTCACCCGTACTCGGAAGCCGCAGAAATAGCTCATTATCAACCGGAATCAGTGGGTTATTCGAGGGGATACGATATTGCGTTGGAATAATAGTTCCACCGAGAAATTGTTCATCTTCGGGAGCCGACAGATTCACGATCCGCATATACGGGCTAAGACTGAGATTTCCCGTAGGACGAGTATCATTACTGTTAATCAGGGTAATCCTGACCGATTCATTCTCCCGTCCTGTAAATTGAAAAAGTTCAACCCGACGACCATCATCATCTAAATAATCTGCCGCTCCCAACACCCCAGACTGCACCTCGCCCAGGGTAATTCGAGTCAGACTAAGATCTGAGGGCCGGTTTGGACGGGGAGCCGGGGGAGTCGCAGGGCCAGGTGTGGGTGAAGGAGCCGGAGCCGGGGCAGGAGATGGGTCAGAGACAGGGGCAGGTGGTGGTGGATCGAAAACTGGCTCCTCGAACACAGGTGGTTCGACGGGGGGGAGTGGTTCGGCGGGAAGTTGTTCAATTCGCTCAATATCGCCACCAAAATCAGATTGGGCAACAGCGTTGAATACCACAATCCCATTCGTTGCCAAAATTCCACAGGTCATGCAGGCTAGTGTAGCCAGGTTACTTTGAATGCTTTTTTGCTTGATTTTTGGAGTCATCGTAACTCTATTACCTAAGATGTTCAATCGATATGCTTAAACTTTCAACCTCATCGATCGGCAATCTGGATTTGAGAGCGAAGTTGATCCGCGAGTTGAATTTTGGAGGTGGCAGCAGATACTTTACCGTCTAAGTAAGTCTGCCAATCGTCTGCTGAAAGAATTCCCTGCTGGTTGCCTTGTCTGGGATAAACAACCAGCCGGGTAAAGCCTACATATTTCGGCTCGATCATTTCTCCATTTCCTCTAAGCAACTCCATAAACACAGTAGTGTAGGTTCTAATTCCATCTTCTGTCGCACGACGGGGATTGCCGGAAGTGTCATAGCTAATCGTAACTTGTTCAGCCGTAATTTGTTCTACGGTGGGCTGAAGCATTGGTAGGTTTGCAAAGTCTTCTGGAAACTGTTTTGGAACATCATTGGTTAAGTAACCTTGCAAAATAATTTTTTGCCATTGTAGAATGCGATTTTGGGAATCTTCATATACCGGCGAATTAGACGAAACGGTGGCAGCCGTATCGATCGCCTTTTGCAAATCTGCATTGGGCTGGGACGCAATATCGACTGCTCTTTGTAGAGTGTTCTCATCATTGGCACGAGAGCAAGCGGCTTCGATCGCCCGTGCTGTATCTAGCAAGTCTGAAAACAAACTCGGAAAGGCCTGTGCCTGACTGATACACTCCTGATAGTTGCCCTGACTCTGGAGCGATCGAAGCTCCTCTAGACTTTCTTCTGCGGCTTGACGAGGCAAATAATAGTTGAGGAACGCATAGCCTCCCGTGGCGGCCGCACCAATGTAGCGACAAGTCCTCCAGCCACCCAAAAATGGACTCGCTGCGGAGAGGAAGGAAGTCGAGCCGGAGGAGGAGCCGTCGTGGACACACGAGTGTGGGGAACAACGGCAGGAACAGGTGAAAAGGGAGATGCGGTGATTGTGGCTGGAATTCCTGAAGAGGCTGCCGGAGTGAACGGAGTCGATGCGGGAGTCCGAGCAGAAGGAGATAAGACTGGGGTTGGCAGGGGAGTGGGAAGCGTCGGAGGGATATAGGGAAGGGGCGTTGGCAGTTGAGCCGGGGAAGTTAAAGAAGGACTAGACGCGGAGGCAGGGAGGGGCGTTGGCGGTTGAGCGGGAGCCGCAGGCAAGGGAGTGGGGATGACGGGAGGAGTACTAGGAAACGAGGGAGATTGAGGAGGTAGGCTTGGATGTCTACTAGGATCAGAGGCGGAGGCAGGAATCGTTTGAGTTGGAGGAATGCTAGGAATAGAAGTAGAAAAAGGAAGATTACTCTGGAGGACATTCAGCAAGTCTTGAGCCATAGGGAAGCGATCGCGAGGATGATATTGAATCACCTTATCCAGGATTTCTGCCAACGAATAGCTAACTTGAGGAACAAGCGATCGCCAGAGTAAATCGCCTGTGATCGGGTCAACCTCTAAATCTTGCGGTTTTTTCCCGGTGAGCAAATAAATGGCTGTTAGCCCTAAACTATATAAATCGCTAGAGAATACGGGTCGTCCGGCGGCTTGTTCAGGGGGCATATAGCCTGGAGTCCCAATCACAATCGAACTGACCGTGTGTCCTTGAGAGTTCAACACCGTGCCTACGGTCTCTTTCACCGCTCCAAAGTCAATCAAGACAGGCTTTGCATCACCATGCCGAATAATGATGTTATCGGGTTTAATATCTCGATGAATGATGCGTCGAGCATGAATATAATCTAGAACAGTCAATGTTTTTTCCAGAAGCTCTCTGACTTCCTCCTCAGAGAAAGCTCCTTCAATGTGAACAATATCAGCGAGGGTGTGACCTTCGATCCATTCCTGCACCAGGTAAAAGCGCCCACCTTCCTCAAAGTAAGCGTAGAGTTCGGGAATTTGACTACTCGATCGCCCCAACTCTTCCAAAATCGCCGCTTCTCGTTGAAATCGTTCCTGAACAATCTGATAGACCTGAGCATTATTGGTCATCAATCGCAATTGTTTCAAAACGCACAGGCGCTTAGAAGGCAGGAACGTGTCTTCGGCTAGGAACGTTTCACCGAATCCGCCACTTGCTAAAACCCGAACCACTCGGTATCGATTGTTCAGAACTTCTGGTGTCATCTTGCAGACTGCAAAACTGTTCTATTGTTCCTGGACGTTGAACGACGCCGATCAGTTTCCACTAACTGTCAAACGATATCGACCCCGTCCATTTGGATTGTACGTGTTGACCACTATCATATAATTGCCGCTCTGTGGCAACTCCATTTCGATAGAAGAATTGAAGTTTCCTCCACTGTCATCATCACTCGCTATCACGTTCCCCTGGGCATCTAACAAAAACAGATAGGGGTCGAAATCGGGGCTGTTTGCTTCGATCGTAACAACATCGCCTTGATTTCCTTCAATCTGATAAGTCTCTATAGGGCTACTATCTGACTGTAACTTATCACTGCCGTCTGATAGTGTGCTGCTTTCATCAAGCGTATAGAAATTGATATCTCTCTTCACAGTTAAGCTGAATCCCGAGGCTTTGTTGGGATCGATAGAATCAGCCAGAACAATAATTTGATAAGCTCCAGCCATCGGCAGACGAATATGCAATCGCTGTTCTTCTACTTCAAGAGAATCCGTAAAGTTATTTCTAGCCAGAATTTGACCATCGGGACTCCGCAAGATGAAGTAAGGATTTGCCCGCAGATGTTCACGCTGACTACCAAGCACCGTCAAGACGATCGCATCTCCCTCAGTTCCACTGAACTCAAAGATCTCAAACCGTCTCCCATCAGCTGCTAAATAATCTGACGAATTCAGCACACCCAACTCACCGCCACTAATCTCGATCGGCGTCACATTGGGTTGGGATGGAATGTTCGGAGTTGGCACTTCTACTCGGTTTGCTTTATTCACTCTTTGTTTAACCAGGTTCAGTCTACCCTCAGATGGCGGCGGTTCAGGAGTTGGCTCTGGCAAAGGATCTGGAACAGGTTCAGGAGTTGGCTCTGGCAAAGGGTCTGGAACAGGTTCAGGAATTGGCTCCGGCAAAGGATCTGGAACAGGTTCAGGAATTGGTTCCGGTAGCGGCTCAGGGATCGGCATGGATTCTGGCACAGGCATGGGTGCGGGTGCAGGTTCCGGTGTCGGAGTTGGTATAGGTGCAGGTTCCGGTGTCGGAGTTGGTATAGGTGCAGGGGGAGTCGGAGTTGGTATAGGTGCAGAGGGAGTTGGTACGGGAACTGGATTAGAGGGCGATTGAACAGGAGGCGGAACAACTTCGCATTCAATCGGGGTTAATGTACAGGTATCCGTTTCCTGGGCGATCGCATTGGGTGTTAAAAAAACAGTAGAGATTAGATTGATACCTGAGAAATAGGTGAGATAAGCCAAGCCGAAGGTCTGTATCCTTTTCTTCGTCGTTCTATTCATAATTAAATCCCTGATTGATACTGAGCAGATAAGCAATGGAAGTATTTTTTTGCAACCTTATTGACTAGATGCGTTTCAGTAATCTATTAGCTGAATTCGATCGAGAAGTTGTTTATGCGACGCTTCACTTTGTTCACCTTGAACGAATGCTTCCCAATCTTGTGCGGTCAAAATTGCTTGCTGGTTATCCGATCGAGTCCGAGTGATCAGCCGATCGAAGTCTGTATATTTCGATTCGAGCGCATACTTTTCATTGCCCTTAAACATTTGCATAAATAAGGCAGTGAATTCTCTCGCATCTTCACTAGAAAAATCTGGCTTGTTTGAAGTGTCGTAATTGACCATTACCTCATCCCCTGTCACTTCAACCACGATCGGGCTAATGCGATCTAGGGTTTCAGCAAGCTGTTGCCTGGTTTGAGGCACTTCATCTTGAATGTAATTGCTGAGCAAACAGCTATTTAAGAGATTTTGGGCTTCTACCGATCGCACCACATTATTACTAGAAAAAATGCCTGCTTCGGTAATACACTCCTCATAATTTTTTTGGGTATAGAGCGATCGAATTTCTGCCAAGGTTTGTTCTTCTGAAGAGAGTGATTGATTAATGGCATACATTCCAACCAAAACGCTGGCAAGACCTCCGCTAGTTAATAGTTTCCAAGCCTTAAACCGGGGACTTACTAACCTAGTAACAGGTGATGCGAATGGAGTCGAGTCTGCGTTGAGTGCTTCTAGCATTTCTTGAGCCGTCGCAAACCGATCGCGTAGATTGGGTTGAGTTGCCTTATTGAGGATGGCAGCAAAGCGATCGCTAATTTCAGGCACTTTATCACGCCAAATCATTCTGTCAGTTTGCGGATCAAGTGAAGTTGGTAGGTTGGGTAACTCTCCAGTTAGTAATTGAATCGCTGTCACGCTCAAACTATAAAGGTCGCTAGAGTAAACGGGTCGTCCGACGGCTTGTTCTAGCGAAATGTAGCCAGGTGTTCCAATCACGATCGAACCAGCCGCTATTCCTTTTGAATTCAAACAGTATTCATCAATTCTTTGACTGCACCAAAGTCAATGAGAACAGGTTGGCGATCGGATTGTCTCAAAATAATGTTTTCAGGCTTAATGTCACGATGAATAATTTGATGAGCATGAAGGTATTCTAAAACGGGCAAAATCGCTTGCAAAATTTGCTTTACCGCTTCCTCACTCAGTGTTCCTTCTGCTTCAAATTTCTCGGCTAGTGTTTGTCCTTCGATATACTCTTGAACGAGATAAAATCGTCCTGCTTCTTCAAAAGCCGCAAATAACTTAGGAATCTGATCGTGACGTAGTTTTTCCAGAATGGCAGCTTCTCGCTCAAATCGCTCTTGAACAATCTGATAAATCTGGGGATTATTAACAATTAGTTTGAGTTGTTTAACAACACAGTAGCGTTTAGACGGTGAATATTCATCTTGAGCAAGAAACGTCTCACCAAACCCTCCAGATCCCAAAACTTGAATCACTCGATAACGATTATTTAAAACTATTGATGACATCCTTCCCCCTATAGAAAATGAACGTTGAATGGATGATATTAACTCCTCACGTTCCTGAGTAAACTTAATTCTCTATCGCGGGTTTAATGAGGGTACTCCTCCCCATCCGTTGAATACATCTACGATCGAAATAGGTATGACATGCAGGTCAGGCGATCGAACCAACGCCCAAAAATCTGTGCAAAAATTCGCTCAAAAATTCGCTCAAAAATATAGAGGTACACGATCGTGTACCCCAAAACCAGTGCCAATGTTGAGCTAATGTTTGCTGAATCGCCATAGCCTACACCCTGTTTAGCAAAAAGCTTCATCTGCTGCTAGTTGCTACAAAAGGATGTCTATAATTTCCTGAGATTGACTCTCAATCGACAAATACCCATTGCTCTGAAGCGTCGTCCTGTATCCGATAGAGGACTGGAGCAATCTGAGAAAATGGGCACAGGGTTGAGTCCGAAGAGGGCGCATCGCAAGAGGCGATCGTTGTTTACGCCACCACAGATTCTTCCGGACGTGCAAAGATCATTCGTCCAGCTGAAGTTTGCAAGGCTCCTGTTACAATCACAGACACTTCACCACCGATGTAGCTGCCTCCTTCCTCAACCACGACCATTGTGCCGTCATCCAGATAGCCTACGCCTTGAGCCGGTTCTTTCCCTTGCTTAAGGATTTTTAGCTCAATATTGTCGCCTGGAAGATATGCCGGACGCATTGCTTGAGCCAGATTATTAATGTTTAGAACATTTACTTTTTGTAAACTAGCTACCTTATTCAGGTTGTAATCATTCGTGAGCAATGTACCGTTAATCTCTTGCGCCAATCGCACTAACTTTGCGTCAACAGTCGTTACATCGTCATAGTCGGCAGGATGGATGATAATGCGTTCCGGATAAGATTCCTGTATCCGATTGAGAATATCCAACCCTCGACGACCTCGAACTCGCTTTTGATCGTTTGAAGCATCTGCAATTCGTTGCAACTCCTGCAAAACGAACTGCGGAACCAGAATTTGTCCTTCTAAGAAGCCAGTGCCTAATAAATCTTCAATGCGTCCATCAATGATGCAGCTTGTATCAAGGATTTTTGTGGCGGCAGGTTTCAACGTTCCTTCGGCAACCAACATACTCTCGACGCTATTTGGGTTGATCAACCGAAGTAACGTGCGACCGTGAATGTCGGCTAGATTAACGCCAGAGACGGCGAACATAACGCTGCCCAAAACGGCAGCAAGAGGCTTGATGAAGTCGAACTCGTGGGGAATAGGCAGTAGAAAAATCGGTGCTAGCAGTAGGTTCGCGACTAGTAGCCCTAAAACTAGACCAACAGAGCGGCTAAGCAGCGCGTCTATGGGCATTGCGCGGATCTGACGCTGAATGCGACGATACGTTGTTTGTGCAACTAACCCCACTGCAATACCAATTAACGCTCCAAAACCCGTCGTGACAAAACTTAAACCCTCTAAGCTTGTTACTTGGGCGAGAGCATCATTCGGTAGCAGATCAACGCCGTAAAAGCCAATCCCTGCTCCTGCTATGATGAATGACAGTATGATGATTGCATCGAGCATGATCTCAATCCAAATTGGATTTAGGTGCAGTCTTGGTTTGGGGCAAGACCAATGCTGAGAAATAGGATTAGAGCTAGACTCAGCAGCTAGACTTGCTCAGCCTCATTATATCGCCCTGTCTCACGTTAGGTTCTGTAGTAGTTTTGCTAAACAGCAAAGTTCGGTTAAGTTTAGCTGCAAGGTTTGAGGGTTTGTTGCACCATTGAGTCTACCCGATCGCTCTTCACTGTCCTTTTCCCTAGATGCCTCTGATGTAGATGTCGCTGATCTTGGCATCCCGACGGCTGTCTATGTGCATATTCCCTTTTGCCGCCGTCGCTGTTTCTACTGTGACTTCCCGATCGCTGTGGTAGGCGATCGACCTCCTCTTTCTCGTCAAGAAAATACTGATCCGCGCAGCTTTGGCACCATTGAAGAATATGTTGAAATTCTGTGTCAAGAAATCAGAGCCACACTTTCGGGGGGACGATCGCTAGACACTGTTTTCTTTGGAGGCGGTACTCCCTCACTGCTAACTGTTGAGCAACTTGAACAGATTCTGATCACGCTCGATCGCCAGTTTAGTATTTCAGCGAACGCTGAAATTTCAATGGAGATTGATCCTGCCACCTTCGATTTGACTTATTTGCAAGGCTGCAAAGCGGCAGGAGTGAACCGAGTCAGCCTGGGAGTACAGGCATTTCAGGCAGAATTATTAGCCGCTTGTGGACGAACTCATACTCCAGATGACATCTATGCGGCGATCGACATGATTCATCAGGTCAACTTAGCCAACTTCAGTTTGGATCTAATCTCAGGTCTACCCCACCAAACAGGGGAACGGTGGCAGGATTCATTGCAGAAAGCGATCGCCCTTGCTCCGACTCATCTTTCGGTGTATGACTTGACCGTGGAACCAGGGACAGCCTTCGATCGCTGGTATCAACCCGGACTTGCTCCGCTCCCCTCGGATGAAACCACGGCTCAGATGTATCGTCTTGCTCAGCAAATCCTGACTGAAGCGAACTACGACCATTACGAAGTTTCTAACTACGCTAAATCGGGCTACCAATGTCGTCACAACCGCGTCTACTGGGAAAATCGATCGTATTATGGCTTTGGCATGGCGGCGGCGAGTTATGTGACAGGGCAACGATTTAGCCGACCTCGGAAACGACGCGAATATTTTCAGTGGGTACAGGAGTTAGTTTGTCGGGGCGGGGCGATCGACTCTCCCATAACGCCTCCGACGGAAATGCTATTAGATACGCTAATGCTTGGTTTGCGATTGGCAGAAGGCATCAGTTTGAGGGATTTAGCTGAAAAATTTGGCGCATCGGTTGTAGAACAGGTTCTTATCTGCTTACAGCCCTATCAAATGCAAGGATGGGTCGAACGATCGAAGGCGACCAGACAAGCTTTGAATAGGCTGGATGCCAAAATTGAACGGGGCGATCGACTCAGGCTGACTGATCCAGAAGGATTTCTCTTCTCCAATGTCGTTTTAACAACGCTATTTGAGCAATTCACTTGATCTGAAATCTGTGTGAATAACTAGAGCTTGATTTCTGGTGGGATGGGCATCTTGCCCGTCCGGGCGGGTGTTCGCGAAGCGTGTCCGTAGGACATGGACACCCACCCCACAATTAATTAGGTTCACCTACATATGGGAGGGTAATCCATTTCGCCGACTTTACTAAGGTTTAAACCAGATTCTGGATCATTCTTGAGATTTGCGAGTAAGCTTGACTAGCTAAAACATCAGGTGCGTTTAGCCCTAAATGTGGCGCTTGATTAATGTTTGGATGCTAAATCTAGCGGCTAGTCAACACATTGATTCGGATGGGGTTATGGTAGGGAAGCAATTTGATCGATCGGATGTTAACGAAACCCACAATCCTGGTAAATCAGTCTCTAGAGGGCGATCGAATGTTGGTTCACAGCCAATTCAGCCTCTCAAGATATCGGCTTTCTCAAAGCGACGTGAGGTTCCGGTTAAGGATACTCACACAGATACCGTATTAGCGTCAGCAAAAAATTCAGATTCTACCGTCGCGCCCCATGCTCCTGCCCTAGCCTCTAAAACGATCGAGCTTGGAAAATCGGGAAAGCCTACAAAATCGGCAAAATTGGCAAAATCGACAAAAGCGAAAGCGTCCCGTCCGGCGTATCGATTGCCTCCAGTTGACTTGTTCAACCTTCAACGGACTATTGTGCAACAGTGTCTCGTGCCAACGCTTAAGAGTAAAATGCTGCGAATGTCGATCGCCTGGTTGGGTGCTGTCGCCGCGATCGGTAGCGCAACCGGATTAGCATTTTTGTGGTTAGCCAGTCCGCCTCCGCCAACAGATTGTCAAACGGTAACGCTCCAGTCACCCGAAGCCCATCGACTCTATTGCGCCCAGGAAAAAGCCAATTCTGGGAAATTAGATGACCTGGTTGCCGGAATGAAATTATTGCAACAATGGACACCAGAACAACCGCTTTACCGGGAGGCACGGCAGGCGATCGATGATTGGTCGGCTTTGGTGCTGCTGAGTGCGCGTGGTCGAATGGCAAAAGGCGACGTAAAACAAGCGATTGAGGCGGCAAACCAAATTCCGGCAGCCAGCGAAGTTTATCTGGAGGCGCAGGAAGAGATCGCACAGTGGCGACAAGAATGGCAGCACGGTGACGTGATTTATGCTAAGGCGCAAGAGGCGATTAAGGCACAAAACTGGAAGTTAGCGTCGCAGCAGGTTTTAGAACTGGGCTATCTGAATCATGAATATTGGCGGATTCAGCAAGCAGATGGATTGTCAAAGCAAATTGTAGTGGAGAAGCAGGCACGAATCTCGCTGACTCAGGCGCAGAAGGTGGCAAAAGGTGGAACACCGGAGGTTCTTGGGCAGGCTCTTGCGCTGGTAAAGCAAATTCCATCCAACACGTATGCTTCACCAGAAGCGCAAACTGTCCTACAACAGTGGAGTCAAACGCTGATCAATGTTGGCTTGCAACAATGGCGAGACGGCGATCGACCCGGAGCGATGGCTACTGCCCTCCAGATTCCTCTCAATCCGAGTTTGCCATCCGAAGGACGAGACCTGATTCAGTTTAGCCAAGCTCAAACCTTAGCCAACAAAAGTTTGACCTCGACTCAAACTGAACCAACCTGGAGTGAAATTTGGAGTTTGCTAGAGGCATTGGCGGCGATTCAGCAGATTGCCCCAGAAAGTATCTTTTATGCTGATGCTCAAGCCGAAAGGGAGATTTGGCAGGCTCAGCTTGAAGACTTAAAACAACTCGGGCTAGCCCATTTAACCGCCAGTTTAAACGATCGCTCCGCTCTCCAGTTTGCTATCGCTCAAGCCAACCTGATCAGGGTCGATCGTCCTCGTAGCACGCAGGCTCAAACTCTAATCGCACAATGGAACCAGAAAATCCAGCAGCTAGACGATCAACCTTATTTAGCTCGTGCCCAGAATTGGGCGGCATCCGGGCAAATTCCCGATCTGAGAACAGCGATCGCCCAAGCTAACCAAATTCCCACCGATCGGGCGGCATGGCAGCAAGCCCAAGGATTAATTGCTCAATGGTATCAGCAGATTCAGACGATCGAAGATCAGCCCATTTTGGATAAAGCCCAAGCGTTGGCGAAACAAGGAAAGTTGAATGAAGCGATCGCGGTTGCCGAAAAAATTCAACCCAATCGAGCACTCTACAACCAGGCACAAACTGGCATTAACGACTGGAAAAACAAACTTCGTGACGCTGAAATTGCAGCCGATCAACCGATTCTCGATCGGGCCTATGGCTTAGCGGCGCGACAACGGTTGACGATGGCGATCGAGGTAGCCTCTCAGATTGCACCCGATCGGGCATTGTATGACGAAGCTCAAGCGGCGATCGACATTTGGACAGACGAACGCGATTCCATTTGGCAAGTCTGGGCAGATGATCCAAGCCTGATCGAGGAAGCAAATTCTGATGCACCTGAAGAGGATTACAACGAGCCTGGAAGCTCTGAGTAATATGGTTTCTACCTGTAAATTTTTCGTTGATTTTGCGATCGTCGGGGCAGACGACCAACGGCTCTGTCCTCTAAGCCAGGACAATCACGCAGGGATTGCCCACATATCATGCTTACTGGATACTTCAATGACCCATTCCCCATTCCCCACTCCCCACTCCCCACTCCCCACTCC
>JAAUSF010000257.1 GCA_012033255.1 Cyanobacteria bacterium RU_5_0 | reverse complement strand
TGAGATGAAGAAACTTGATCGGTATTGCAGGCGAACAAAGAGGACAAAAACAGATGTGATTCGAGAGCTTGTCAGACAATTGCCTGACTCAGGGGGATCGAACCCCATCGTCAGGCGCGGGGAGTCCCTGTATCCCCCCGCTGACCGAAGCGTTATAGCGGGGGAATTATAGCCCCCCGAACCCCCCACTCGTTAAAAAAGGTAGGATCTGCTATCAGTCCTAACCTAACTGACTACGGCTATAAGTGTAAAAAAACTTAGCTTTGGTGGATAGGTTCTTTTGCCAAGAATTTCTCCAGTTCTGTCAGGGCATCGGCATCGACTTTGGTTTGCATCGGGCAGAACTTGGGACCGCACATTGAGCAGAATTCGGCAGTTTTATAGATGTCGGCTGGCAGGGTTTCGTCGTGATAGTCGCGGGCACGATCGGGGTCAAGCGATAACTCAAACTGGCGGTTCCAGTCGAAGTTGTAGCGGGCATGAGAAAGTTCGTCGTCACGATCGCGGGCACCCGATCGATGACGGGCAATATCCGCCGCATGAGCCGCAATTTTGTAGGCGATCAATCCGTTTCGCACATCTTCCGCATTCGGCAAACCTAAATGTTCTTTTGGTGTGACGTAGCAGAGCATCGCCGTCCCATACCATCCTGCCAGAGCCGCACCGATCGCCGAGGTGATGTGGTCATAGCCTGGTGCAATATCCGTTACCAACGGACCCAGCACGTAAAAGGGAGCTTCGGAACATTCTTGCATCTGTTTACGAACGTTAAACTCAATCTGATCCATCGGCACATGACCAGGACCTTCGACCATCACCTGTATATCATCTTTCCAGGCTTGGCGCGTCAGTTGACCAAGGGTTTTCAGTTCTGCAAGTTGGGCTTCATCAGAGGCATCGTGTAAACAACCGGGTCGCAGCGAATCACCCAAACTGAACGAAATATCATATCGCTTGAAGATCTCAATGATATCGTGAAAATGTGTGTAAAGCGGATTCTGTTTGTGATGATGCAACATCCATCTTGCGAGAATGCCACCACCACGAGAAACAATTCCCGTGATCCGATTTTTGACCAACGGTAGATGCTCAATCAGAATGCCTGCATGAATCGTCATATAATCAACACCTTGCTGAGCATGTTTCTCAATCACATGCAAAAAATCATCCGGTGTGAGCTTCTCGATCGTCCCATGAACACTTTCGAGTGCCTGATAAACTGGAACAGTGCCGATCGGTACAGGAGATGCATTGATAATTGTTGTGCGAATGGCATCGAGATTACCGCCACCCGTGGACAAATCCATCACCGTATCGGCTCCATACTTGACTGCCAACCGGAGTTTTTCAAGTTCTTGCTCAATGTCGGATGAATTGGGTGATGCACCAATGTTGGCATTCACTTTACACTTAGACGCAATGCCAATGCACATCGGTTCTAGATTGGTGTGATTGATATTTGCCGGGATGATCATCCGTCCCCGTGCCACTTCATCTCGAATCAGAGCAGCAGGCAAATTCTCTCGTTTAGCCACATATTTCATCTCTTCCGTGATCATGCCTTGACGGGCATAATACATCTGAGACACATTGCTGTGCCCATGCCGCTTGGCAACCCATTCTGTACGCATATTCAAACTCCGAGTTGATGAACAGCTTCCCTTCGCTGGTATTACCCAGTCTCAGGTTCTCAGGGTGTAATCTCAGCCTGGACATTAGCTCAGGCACCCCTAGCTTGGTAGTTAATTGTATCACTCTCGTTCAAACTGCACTAGAGGATCGTACAAATTTGTCACTCTCAAGGCTGAGTTCAAAATCTACCTTCGGTTAAATGCCGCATTGGGTATCAAAGACAAGAATGGTGTTTAGAAGTAATTAAACAAAAGTTATGGCACTGAAATTAAACGTTCCAACGATCGACGGTTCCGATTCTGCTAAATACTTATGGGAAATGATCATTACGGCTGAACCGGAAGCCAAAGTTGAGATTGATCCGACTGCTAAAACCGTGACGATCGAGTCTGAAGCTTCGGAGGAAACGTTTAAGCAAGTCATTGAGGCAGCCGGTCACAAGATTGCATAATCTCGTTGCATCTATCGTAGCTAGTTAAAGAGCGATCGCCCTCATCCCTTCAATGCAATGCTGCAAGGGCGATCGTCTCCTCAAACGATCGTTCTCACACTGTATGGGAGCGATCGTTTTCTTGTAGGTTAATTCATAAAGAATTACGAGGCTTGTCGCCATAAAGCTGCACATCGCGTTAATGAGAACAAGCGATCGCCCTGAAGCCGCAACCCCTAACAAAACTTTGATTCCGGATCAACCGCTAAATTGCTGTAATAGGTAGTCAGTGCTAAGAATTAACAGACCTGTTCGTTGATTTGGGGGCATCTCGTTAGCACTGTGTTTAGTGTGAATCGCTGTTAAACCATTTTAAGAAAATCAATGGGTTGGGCAATTGCAATCCTGATCGCCATCCTGATTGGCTTGATGCTAGCTTATCTCATGCAATGGCGCTCCTCTCGGCGTTCTGTATCAACGATGCCCCTCCAGAGGGCAGGACGTTTAACGAAGCAAAAGCATCTGGTTAGGGAGCCTCAGAAGCCTGTCGCCACTCGGCAGACAGTCGCTAACCCCTATCAACCCACCTATCCATCTGGATTGCCAGCCACTCCACAAGCACAGATTTCTCCTTCAGAAGCGTTGGAACCTGTGGAGGAGCGATCGCCGTTTGAGAAGCCGCTATCAGAGCCAATGGAGGAGCGATCGGATCTTCAAGATCTGTTTGAAGATTCGCCTAAAACTCCTCAGCGTTCAGAGCCAATGGAGGAGCGATCGGATCTTCAAGATCTGTTTGAAGATTCGCGTGAAGATTCGCGTCAAGATCCACCTGAAACTCCTCAGCATTCAGAGTCAGTGGAGGAGCGAACCTATCCCGAATCTGATTCATGGAATAGCCCTGCGGATGAACGAACTCATATCGGATCTCTCTCACATGAGGAAGTGGCTGAACTGTATTTTGATTCAGCGTTCAGCGATATTAGCGATCGAATTCAGCAAGCCAAATCCAGGACGACTGGAGATTTAATTCGGTTTAAAATCACGAATCACCACAACGGCAAAGCTCAGGAGAAATTTTTAACCTCTACGGCTATCTTGGAAGGCGGAGGTTTAATTGGTCGTCACTCTACCTGTGATATTGTGCTGAATGGACGCGAAGTGAGCCGAGTTCATGCCAGGATTCTGTATCTTGAAGAACAATTTCACTTTACAGATTTGGGTAGCACGGGTGGCTCTTTAGTGAACTATGAAAAAGTTCAGACAAATCAAAACTGTCTTCTCCAAGCGAATGATCTGATCCGCATTGGCAAATTTACCTTGCTGGTGCGTGGGATAGAGCAGCATAATGAACAACTCGATCGCCCGTTGATTGTTAAAGCAGAGGAACTCGTCGCCAATGGTATCCTCAGTCAAGGGATATCAGAATTAGTGTTTCAAGATAAACGCTTCATCAAAGGGTTATCTCTCTCCAAGCGATTCCGCAAAAAGGCAATTGATCTTTGGCAAGCCGAACTTGATACTGGAAAAGATTGTTTATTGGTCGAACATACTGAGCATTTTACGCTTTGGGTAGAAAAATAAAAACAACTTGATTATCTGGCTAACCGAACCTCTTCCAAGTCAAGTTCGCATTCAATTCGCAGCAAAATTTAGCACTAGCTGGTTCGTGTGAAGAGTGTCCAGGATGAATGGTGGCTTTGGCACAGGGATATAACAAGGCGATCGCATGATGTAATGCAATCAAGGATAGTGCGAATCATATGTAGACGGTTTCTGTTCTGCAATTGCATCCTCATGCGATTATTGTTTATGACGAAGATGCAACGCTAGAACTAAGGAGATTTCCGACAGATAAAATACCTGCGTAGGATGGGCAAAGGCATCCGTGCCCATCCATGATTCTGGCTGACGATGGGCACGGGTAAGACCCTTTGCCCATCCTACGAATTGGTAGATTC
>JAAUSF010000110.1 GCA_012033255.1 Cyanobacteria bacterium RU_5_0 | reverse complement strand
AGAAGCGTTCCAAGAGAGTGCTAGCAACACCCTCAAGGAACTAACCCCCAAACTGCGTGACCAGTCTGGCGGCTAGAGGCAAGTTTAGCACTTCACTAGCCACCCCAGCTTTGCGATGGCAATCCAGCCACAGCAACTCAGCAACGGGGTGGCTTCCGTTTTGGGCATTTCTCTCCCCCCACTCCCTGAACGATGGAGGCTAAACTTGCCATGACTTCATTTCCGTTTGAGTTCGACAACAGCGATCCGCGCATCCTCACCATTCTGGTGATCGGTACAGAAGAAAAAGTACGCGGCTACATTCAGTGGCAACACCAGAAAGGCTTTGCCGAAGTCGGTGCGTGGAGCGAGATCATCCCGGTGCCCAATTGTCCCGGCAAATACATGAGCCTGCTCAACAAAAACATTTCTTGATGTCGATACATGATATCGATCGCTATTCAATCACCGGATCATCAACTGGCGGATGCCGTTCCACCTCTAAATCCGCCGCTCTAATATGAATAATCCGTTCACGATTTAGGTTGAGAACGGCAATCGTGGCTCGTCCAGTTGCAGTTAAACCCAGCACTTGACATTTATCCGCAGACCAGACAAAGTGTTCTCTCCAACTATCCTGACGAGGGTTGAATAATGATACGGTTTCTCCTGATTCAGGATCGATCGCGGTAAGGCGGTTGGTTTTTCGACGGTTGCAATGAAAACAAGCCAAAGCCAAATTATCCAGACTATTTGTTCCACCCAGAGAAATCGGCAAAACATGATCCACAGTGAACTTTACATACTGCCATTGCTCAGAAGCATGACAATATTCACATAAATTTTTTGATCGATGTCGGACTTGTTGTTGAACAAATTCAGTAATTTTGTTGCGAGAAGCCACCTCAACAAGCCCTACTGGTTTTCCTGCCGGAAGAGATTCCGCATTGTACGATTGACTAAACTCAAATAATCATCCATCTCCTCATAAGAATCGAGTTCACGTTCTTCATCCACACTCAATGCCATCAAATTTTGCTTATTTAACAATTCCTCAATTCGGTTTTGCGCCTCTTGAGAGGCTCGAAAAATCGGTATCCCCTCTTCCAATTCAATTCGCACTGCTCCATCCATCGGCAACGCAGTCGGAAGAGTGTTCAGTTTAGGCAAGGGCAAGATCATGGTCAGCCAATTAAGCATACTGTGCGTCGATTATAGTCCTCCTGACCACACAACAGATGACCTTTATAACCAGCCGCACCCTGATTGACTGACAAATCTTTTACCCCTCATCCCCCAACCCCTTCTCCCACATGGGGAGAAGGGGAGCCGGAGCTAAGCTTTGGGTTTGAAGCCCCTCTCCCGCTCTGGGAGCTACCGTGTACACACAAGTGGTTGAATTTAAGCCAGCGTCCCTGCCGAACCGCCCCCTAGCCCCCAATTCTGGGGGAACCGAACCCATCAAAGTCCCCAGCATTGGGGGATTTAGGGGGCTAAACAACGTTCAAAAAACTTAAAACTCAAAACCCAAAACCCGCTCCCCTTCCTCCCTCAGACAGATTTTCGATCGCATAACCGTTTCTTAGCCTTCTTTTAAATCGATTCAGATTTGTAGAGTGCGTAAGATCGAAAGGGTAGAAACGAGATGGAAGGCTAACCTATGGCTATGCAGCGTCCCGATATTGTTTTCCTGGTTTTGGATACGCAGAGGAGCGATCGCCTCTCGTGTTACGGCTATCCCAGGGAAACGTCACCTCATCTGGATGCATTGGCGGCAGATGCGACCCTGTTTTCTAATGCGATTTCGGCGGCACAGTGGACAGTTCCCTCTCACGCCTCCATGTTTACAGGACTGTATCCCTCTACGCATCAGGTGTTACAGTCTTACTCCGTGTTGCCCGATCACATGAGCACGTTGGCCGAGCGGCTGAGTGCAGGCGGCTATTTTACGGCGGGCTTTTGCAACAATCCGTTAGTTGGTGTGATTAACAATGGCTTACGACGCGGCTTTTATAGCTTCTTGAATTACAGTGGTTTGCTGACTTCTCGCCCCAATCAGGCAGGCGTCCCATCTGGATTGCTCGATCGCTACCGCCAATCGTTTAAGCGAGTGTTAGCCGGAATGCTCGATCAGGTGCAAAATTCCTTTGCTCGATCGGAGGCGCTACTCGCTTTTTCTCTGACACCTTTAATGGTGCCAATTTGGCAAACCGCTCTCAGTTTCAAGGGCAATACGCGCAAATCGCTGGACGATGCCGCAAAATTGCTGATCGATCGCCCAGGATTGGAGGATCAGCCTGTCTTCACGTTCATCAACCTGATGGGGACTCATATGCCCTATCATCCACCGCGTCATTACGTCGAACGCTTTGCGCCACATGTTCTCCTCGATAAAGCGGCTCAACATTATCTGCGTCACTTTAACGGTGATGTCTATGGTTGGTTAGCTCCCTTAGCCGGGGCATTGGATGATCATCAGAAAGCGACTTTGGATGGCATGTATGATGCAGAGGTTGCCTGTCAGGATGAGCAAGTTGGTGTTTTCTTCGATCGACTCAAAACCAGTGGCAAACTCGATCGCACCCTGATCATCGTTTGTTCGGATCACGGTGAACACCTGGGAGAAAAGCAGTTTATTGGGCATTCCATTTCGCTCTACAACGAGTTGGTGCAAGTGCCGTTGATGATTCGTGATCCACAGGAGAATTTTGTCAAAGGCGAAACACGAGATGATGTCGTGTCTACTCGTCGCCTGTTTCATACGGTGCTGACGGCAGCAGGATTGGCAAACGAAATCGAGGAAACGCTGACATTGGCTCAGAGTCCGGGGAGCCATCCTGACTATGAACAAGTATTTGCGGAAGCCATTCCGCCACAGAATGTCGTGAATCTGTTACAAAAGCGTCAGCCTGAAGTGGTTTATACTCATGCTTGCGATCAACCTCGTCGGGCAGTTTGGGTTGGCAATCACAAGCTGATCGAAACTGGGGGCAACCGCCTCGAACTCTACGATTTCTCTAACGATCCGGGGGAAAATCTCAACCTCACTGATATCTTTCCTGAAAATGTCGAATTTCTACAAGAGTGCCTACAACTCTTCACGAGCCAGACAACGACACCTTTCTCAGTCGATCGTGCCCCTGGTTTTGATGATCCAGAAGTCCGCCGTCGCCTCCGCGATTTAGGATATTTGGAAGACTAAAACGTTATCCTTCCTATGTACCCTCCATTCAACCCAATTATTTTTGAGTTTGGTCCGTTGGCTCTGCGATGGTATGGTTTGTTGATGGCGATCGCCGTGATCGTTGGCGCACAAATTGCCAGTCGAGAAGTGACACGGCGCGGTCAGAAAGCAGATGATTTCTGGGATATGCTGATCTGGATTTTGATTCCAGGTTTCATCGGGGCACGATTGTATTATGTGTTTATTCAATCTCCACGGGATCAACTGGGGGACTATTTAGCCAATCCAGGGTTGATTTTGCAAGTGTGGCGAGGCGGGATTCACATTTTTGGAGGGCTAGTGTTTGGCGCGATCGCGCTGTTCCTCTATTGCCGAATTCGTCGTCTTCCAGCCTTAGTCTTTTTGGATGCGATCGCCCTGGCATTGCCGTTATCTCAAGCGATCGGACGCTGGGGAAATTTCATTAATCAAGAACTCTACGGTCCTCCGACTATGCTACCGTGGGGCTTGCGAATCGATCGCATCCATCGCATTCCGCCCTATGACAATTTGAATGTTTATCCAGATAACGTTCGGTTTCATCCTTTGTTTCTTTACGAATCGCTGTGGAATTTCATCGGGTTTGCTATTCTATTTTGGATTTCGCGTCGCTTGAACAATCAACTAAGAGATGGAGATATGACCTTGCTCTATCTCATCTGGTATCCTCTCGGTCGATTTTTCATTGAGTTTTTGCGTACCGATTCCTGGTTCTTCCCCGGTACACCGTTTAATGTCGTTCACATTCTCTGTGCCATCTCTGTAGTGGGATCAGCGATCGTCCTTTATCTGCGTCACCGCAAGCCACCCTATGAGACAGCTTAGCTAAGCGGATGTTTAATTACTTACAGCCAGTTTCACTTGCATAAGCCACACGCATACCCATCCACTCATCCACTCATCCACTCATCTACCCACCCACACACAACTGTGGCTCACTCATCTGAAAACCGCTGTAAAAGGGTTTGCTTCTCCTCGTCTGACCCAAAAGTTCTTGACTAGGTTTAGATCATAGTTGTTGAATTTGTAAATTGAATAATGATGAAATGGCGTGTAATTTTAGAACCTGACTCAGAGACAGGAGATTGGGCAGTTTGGTGTCCTGAACTACTGGGCTGTGTATCAGCAGGAGAAACAGAGGAAGAAGCTCTGGAGAATCCGCGAGGCGATCGCACTTTATCTTGAACCAGACCCCATTGAATTAATATCAGGGGCGATCGTCATGCCAGAACCTCGCTGTTGCACTAACTCGGCAGCCAGGTGAATAGCGGCTTTCATGCTGCTAGCATCGGCGATTCCTTTGCCTACAATATCGAAGGCTGTGCCGTGGTCAGGCGAGGTGCGAACGAAGGGTAAGCCGATCGTCGTATTGACCGCCCGATCGAATGCCATTAGTTTGACAGGAATTAGCCCTTGGTCGTGATAGAGTGCCAAATATGCGTCATGTCCTTGTGGTGGATTAGCCTCGATCGATCGCCCAAACCAGGCTTGACCCGGACGAACCCAAAGCGTATCCGGTGGAATTAAGCCATCTAACTGTGCCTGTGAGAATCGATCGCGCATCGTTTGCAGCCACGGAGACAGCCAATCGACTTCCTCCCGTCCCAGTTGTCCTTGTTCGCCGCTATGCGGATTCAATCCAGCGATCGCAATTCGCGGCTGAAGGATGCCAAAGTCTTGTCGCAAACACTCGATTAAAAGTTCTAGCTTGAGGGTGAGGAGATCAGGAGTGAGCGTATCGGGAACCTGTCGCAAGGGAATATGAGTGGTAGCCAGGAGAGTGCGGAGTGTCCAATGGGTATGCGGCGATCGGGCGACGAATATCATGCCAAACCGAGCCACACCTGCCTTTTCTGCCAATAGTTCTGTCTGTCCCGGATGGTCATGTCCAGCCGCTTTCCAAGCAGATTTGGCGATCGGAGCCGTAACAATACCCTGAAATTCACCCGCCAACGTGCGATCGATCGCCGTCTCTAAATACCGAAAACTAGCTTCTCCACTAGCCGCATTCCCTGTCCCTGGGTGAATATATGACTCCAATGAACGATCGAGCGGCACATCCAAGATAGAAAGGCGATCGGGATTGGCTAAACCCAATTCAGTTGGATCTGGCTGCAATTGCAAGTACCACTTATAAACCTGATACAAAATCGTCCGACTGCCAACGATCGTGACTTCGCAATCTCGCGTTACGGTTGGATCAGCTAAGGCTTTCAGGATGACTTCGGCTCCAATCCCTGCGGGATCACCAAGCGCGATCGCCAATCGGGAACGCCGTAATTCACTTCGACGCATCAGGACTCCCACCAAACTGCTCTAAGATATTAGAGGAGACACAACAATCCGTTATTCGTACAGGAGAACCTTTTAGAATGGGCGAAATGTTTAACGCAGCAATCTTGTCCTCCACTCTAATCTTAGTCGGTCTGGGATTAGGCTTTCTGATGCTGAGAATTCAGGGCGGCGAGGAATAATTAATCTTCTGGTTCATCCAAATGTTCAGCCACTTCTCGATACAAATTGAGAACGTGGCTGTCTTTGAGGTAGTAAAAAACATTGCGCCCCTGCTTGCGATAGCTCACCAACCGAATTGCTCGTAATGCTCGAAGCTGATGCGAAACAGCAGATTCACTCATCTTCACTGCCGCCGCTAAATCGCAAACACACAATTCTTGCTTCGCCAACGCGGACAGAATCCGTAACCGATTTGCATCACCCAACAGGCTAAAAAACTCTGCCATCCGTTGCGCTTTTGCAACGCTAAGGATCTCCCGATGCAACTGACGCACATTGTCTAAATCAACAGGATGCTGGACTTCACAGTTAGGGCTGTTGGCGGTTTGAAGGGAGGCAGGATTCATAGTCAGCTAAGAGGAATGGGACAGAAGAGGTAAGAGCAGCAGTCTTCAACACAGGATACTTCAGTGCCACCTTCAGCGTAACAATTTTCTGGTATTGCTAGCCTTTTGACTTGTCTACCGAAACACGTCGCTTCTGGTGTATTCTAAATTAAGAAAGTTAATAAACTGTTACGGAATCCCTCATGAGCTTATTAATTGTTGGTGCAACTGGTACGTTGGGCAGGCAAGTGACCCGTCGCGCCTTAGATGAGGGATATAGGGTGCGATGTTTGGTACGTAGTCCCAGAAAAGCCGCATTTCTCAAAGAGTGGGGAGCCGAATTAGTCCGAGGTGATCTGTGTGAGCCAGAAACTTTACTACCCGCTTTAGAGGGAGTTACGGCTGTCATTGACGCTGCCACAACCCGACCCACTGATTCGCTAAGCATCCGACAGGTCGATTGGGATGGCAAAGTTGCTCTGATTCAGGCAGCAAAGGCGGCAGGAGTCGATCGCTTCATTTTCTTCTCCATCCTCAATGCTGAAGACTATCCGCATGTGCCGCTCATGCAGATTAAGCAGTGTACGGAGCTATTCCTGGCTGAATCTGGTTTGAACTACACTATTTTGAAACCATGCGGCTTTATGCAAGGCTTGATCGGTCAATACGCGATTCCGATCCTTGAAAAACAAGCGGTCTGGGTGATGGGAGAAAGTTCACCGATCGCCTATATGGATACTCAAGATATCGCTCGTTTTGCTATTCAAGCCCTCAAAACTCCAGAAACCGTTAATCGCACTTTTCCCATCGTCGGATCGAGAGTATGGAGTGCCAAAGAAATCATTGCACTCTGCCAACGCCTCTCCGGGCAGGATGCGAGAGTTACTCGAATGCCGATCGGGTTGTTGCAAACCACCGAACGCATCGCTCGCTTCTTCCAATGGGGCTGGAACCTGGCTGACCGACTCGCCTTCACTGAAGTGATTGCCTCCGGTAACCCTCTCACAGCATCAATGGATGAAACCTATGCCGTCTTTGGTATCAACCCCAACGAAATGACTACACTGGAAGAATATATGCAAGAATATTTCAGCCGCATTATGAAAAAGCTGAAAGAACTGGAATATGAGCGGGAAAAAGCCAAAACAAAAGCCAAAAAGCGCAGCCTTTTCAAGTAACCCATAATGCCACCACGGGAGGGACATGCCGTGCCCGGATCAGGTTGGTCGATTGAACGCCATTGAAAACCGCTACAACTCCTTGGTGCCTTCGTTCTTGGGGATTCAACGATCGCGCGTGGTCTGTCATTTTTGTTTTGCGGGGTGCAGGGGTTTCACCCCTACGTGAGGGCGTTGCCCCCGCCCCCCATTACCCATCAAATCTGGCTTGACAAAGCCCTAGCTCTCAGTGTCTCTTATATAGCAGTAGCCAGCGTGGTTAGGACATTGCCCAAGGCTGAAAGGCAAACGGTCAATCCATCCTGACTCAGCACTCAGTCCTCAGAACTCAGCACTTAGCTATACACTTGAGGGTATGGTTGCAGTGGCGAAGGAGCCAGATGGTAGAGGTCATCCAAGCGAACGAATTAAGCTTGCACCAGGTTAACCAGAAGTTCAATTTGCAAGAGGTTCAAGACTTGCAGTTCTTTCCTGAGTGGCAGGAAGGATTAGTGGAGCCTACAGAAGCAGAGAAGCAGTGGCTCGATCGCGTCAAAACTGATTTTCTCTTCTTGCTAGAATATCCGCTACATGAGGAAGTCGTGAAGATGGCAGTGTTAGCTCTCTTGCTTTCCTTGGGCGGATTCTTTCACTATCCGTTTTATCCCAAGGCTGAAGCAGAGATCAGAATTACGGTTTTAGATGAAGGGGAGGTTGTTCGGGGAAAGATTGACCTATTGATACTTGGGCAAAATCTTTGGGTCGTTGTCATTGAATCAAAAAATAGGCAATTTTCGGTTGACGAGGCGTTGCCACAAGCATTGAGTTATATGATGGGTAGCCCTGACCCACAGAAGCCTGTGTTTGGGCTTGCAACAAATGGCAGCCACTTGATCTTTATCAAGTTGTTCACGAAAGAGATGCCCAGATATGCCTTGTCGGATGAATTTTCGCTTAGACGACGAGGAAATGAGTTGTACGACGTTCTGAGTATATTGCGTCGATTAGGGGAAATCGTAACCCTCTAGAAGGACGCTCACGTAGGAGCGAGATGAACTGTATACAATTGTAGATGCATTCCTCTGAACCACCATTTTCTTGGAGGATGAATTAGGCTGCAATGATCAATGTGCCCGAAGAAGGGGTGAGGCTCGGTGGGCGGTATCAAGTGATTGGCTACTTAGGAGGCGGTGGATTTGGTCAGACCTATCTGGCTCAAGATATCCATCTGCCAGGTCAGCCTCATTGTGTTGTCAAACATCTGAAGCCTACCTTGACGGACACTCTGAGTTTGGAGACGGCTCAACGGTTGTTTGAAACAGAGGCACAAGTTCTTTACAAATTAAGCGATTACAACCAGATTCCTCGGCTCCTGGCACATTTTCAAGAGAACCAAGAATTTTATCTAGTCCAAGAATTTATTGAGGGAGAGAATCTGGGCAAGGAGTTGGTTCCAGGAAATCGGTTTGATGAGAGCGAAACGATCGCCCTTCTGCAAGACATCCTGGAAGTTTTGGTTTATATCCATCACCAGAACGTGATTCACCGAGATTTAAAACCCTCCAACCTGATTCGACGCACACGAGACGGCAAGATTGTGCTGATCGACTTTGGAGCCGTTAAACAACTCAGCACTCAGATGGTTCAAACGCACGGACACACCACCCGAACGATCGCCATCGGCTCTCCTGGCTATATGCCAAGCGAACAGATGGCAGGCAGACCGCGCTTTTGTAGCGATCTCTACGCCGCTGGCATGATTGGCATTCAAGCATTAACTGGGCTGCATCCTAAAAGCCTACCGGAAGATGCACGAACCAGTGAACTGATCTGGCGCGATCGAGCGGAGGTTAGTTTGCTGTTTGGCGATATTTTAGACAAAATGGTGCGGTATGACTTTCGGGAGCGGTATCAGTCGGCGCTGGATGTGTTGGCAGACCTGAAACCGTTGGCACCGGAGCGATCGAATGCATCGATTGTGTCACCTACAAGCGTCACTCAATCGGGTTCCTTTGAAACCCGCATTCAACTGTCTACTGGGCTTGCTGCGAGTTCAACGGATAGCTCAGAACGAGGGGTTGACTACAAGCCATTGCAAGACTTGTTGATGCAGAAAGCATGGCAAGAAGCCGATCAAGAAACCCATCGATTAATGTTGGTGCTGTGCGATCAAGAATCTGGTCGCTTGCGAGTCGAAGATATCCGCCAATTTCCCTGCCGCGATCTCTATATGCTCGACTACCTCTGGCTTCAGCACAGCGAGGGACTGTTTGGCTTCAGCGTCCAGCGTGACATCTGGAAGAGTGTCGGTGGGACAACAGGCGCTCAGTATCAAGACTGGGATCGGCTGACCACTCGGAGTCGATCGAAGTGGCGCGTTAATAGTCCGTGGCATCGGTTCGCGACTCGTGTGGGGTGGCGGGTGAAAGATACTTGGGTGCTTTATGACCGATTCCTCTTTTCGATCGAAGCTCCCAAAGGACATCTCCCTTCCCCGTCTGCCCATAGCGGTGCCCACATTGCTGCCCTCTTTTCTCGGATGGAAACCTGCAAGCCCTATGTTCCTAAAGTCGATATCACCCGCAAATTCTAATAGCTCTGCATTGATGACAGCAATTCAGATTTTTGAGAGCGATATTTGTCTTAAATTTGCAGAAAAGGATTGGCAGCAATCCTGATAGGAACTTCTAGCGCGATCGCTCCTGAAATTGGAACCGACAAAACAATTCATTCTGCAACAAGTCGATAACAGAGATATAGTGTTCTTCTATAACCAAAGTCTGAATTTTAGGATCTGCGGCTTAAAACCTGTTTAAGAGGACTTTTTAAAAATCCTTAACTACTATAGTCCCTACTTGCCAAAATCTAAAGACAATCTAAAGATATTGCCTCACAATGGCGGTGTGATTGCTCAAGAAGGCAAAACGGAGCGAAAAAGTATCCTGTGTTACTGACTTGAAAAGAAACATTGTGGATAAGGTAAAACACACAAGCTGAGTCAGAATCTCTGAATTTAAGCTTCAAGAGACGAATGGTTGAAGGCTAGTTCTGGGCAACTGTTGGGAGCTAGCCCGATGAGTTCTACGTTGGGATAAAAGAGCGGAGAACGCGATCGCCCCCTCATTTTATAGTCGCCTCATTGTTGGGCAAGGAGTACACAAACGTGTCTGAAAAACTGCTTTTAGGTTTATCTCGTCGTCAAGTTATTCGGGGTCTTCTCGCGACAACCGCCTTTGGCGTAACAGTAAAATTTGGGACAGGCTGTACCTCAGAAGGGAGTGAACAAGCGGCAGCGGATAGTGGAACAGGCGGTGGAGACGGTCAACCCATCACGATCGGCTTTATCTACGTTGGCTCCAAAGACGACTACGGCTATAACCAGGCACACGCGCAAGGGGCACAGGGGATGGTCGATAAGTTCTCCGGTCAAGTGAACCTGGTTGAGCAAGCTAGCGTTCCCGAAACGACCGAAGTCCAGGAAGCGATGCGAAGCATGATCGATACGGATGGGGCGATCGCGCTCTTCCCAACGTCTTTCGGCTATTTTGATCCTCACATCATCAAGGTGGCGGAAGAATACCCCGAAGTGCAGTTCTTCCATGCAGGTGGACTCTACAACGAAGGACTCCCAGATAACATCGGCAGCTATTTCGGCTACATTGACGAAGCGCAATACATCGCTGGCATTGTCGCCGCCATGACTTCCAGAAGCGGCAAATTAGGCTTTGTTGGGGCTAAACCCATTCCTCAAGTACTGCGAAACATCAACAGCTACACGTTAGGCGCACGGAGTGTCAAGCCAGAAGTCACCACCCAGGTTATCTTTACGGGGAACTGGGCAGAACCGATCAAAGAAGCGGAAGCCACAAACAGCATGGTAGATCAAGGCATTGATGTCGTCACCTGCCACGTAGACAGCCCCAAAGTCGTGATGGAAACCGCAGAGAAACGGGGCATCTATTGCACAGGCTATCACGCGGATCAGTCTGCTCTTGCGCCCAAAGGCTATCTCACCGGAGCCGAGTGGGACTGGACAAACATTTACTCCAAAATTGCTGAAGACATCCTTGCCGGTAAAACCCTAGTGGATGGCGGAATTGAGCATATCCTTCGGGGTGGTTTGAAAGAAGGCTTCTGCAAGCTATCCGCTTACGGTTCGGCTGTCAGTGCTGATACCCAGAAAGCCGCCGATGATGTCCTTGCCCAGTTCATGGACGGCAGCATGGTGATCTACAAAGGTGAACTGAAAGATAACCAGGGCAATGTGGTAATCGCCTCTGGTCAAGAGATGAAACAGCTAGATCCCAAGCTAGAAGAGATGAATTATCTAGTGGAAGGAGTGAGTGGGTCGATCGGCAGCTAGGGCTTTGTCAAGCCAGATTTGATGGGTAATAAGGGGGTGGGGGCGTTGCCCCCACGCAGGGGTGAAACCCCTGCACCCCGCGAAAAAAAGCACTCAACACTTAAAACTCTTCATGAAAAGTTGGCGCAGAACATTAGAAGCTTTTTGTCTCCCATTTGGGGCAATTTTATTTGGCTTAATTTTATTTGGGATTTTCTGTGCGGCAGTGGGACAAAATCCTCTGGCTGTCTATGGTTCGATTTGGAAAGCAGGATTTGGTAATTGGCGAACCTTCCAGAATACGCTGATCCGGGCGGCTCCCCTGATGCTGACCTCACTGTGTACGGCATTACCGGCTCGTCTTGGTTTAGTGATCATTGGGAATGAAGGGGCATTGATTATCGGCGGACTGGCGGCAGTGTCGATCGGTCTTGTGCTTGCTGGCTCTGCGCCTCCGTTGATTGTTCAGGTTGGAATGGCAATCATGGGGATGATCGCCGGAGGACTGTGGATTGCTTCCGCCGGAGCCTTGCGCCATTATCGAGGTGTGAATGAAACGATCAGCAGTTTGCTGCTCAACTACATTGCGATCGCCCTTCTGAACCATTTGGTTGGCGGTCCTATGCGCGATCCCAATTCTCTCAACAAGCCCTCCACGTATCCATTACCAGAAGCAGATATGTTGAGTAACATCCCCGGTACGCGGGTTCATTGGGGCTTGCTATTGGGCGTGATTGCCTGCGTGATTGCCTATTTCTTGATTCAGCGCACTACCTTTGGCTTTGCTGCTCGGACGGCAGGCGGCAATATTCGAGCGGCTCGGATCGCCGGACTGTCCGTTGGCAAACTTACAGTGATCGTTTGTTTTTTAGGCGGTGCCTGTGCTGGATTAGCCGGAATGGTAGAAGTCGCGGCTGTTCAGGGGGCGGCAAACGAATCGCTGAATGTGGGTTACGGTTATGGCGGCATTCTGGTAGCATTTGCCGCCCGACATAATCCGTTGGCAGCGATCGTCATGTCACTTCTGGTCGGCGGCATTCTGGCGAGTGGTGGCGTATTACAGCGATCGTTTGGTCTCCCCGATGCGACCGTTCTCGTCTTCGAGGGCTTGATCTTCCTGGTGGTGTTATACAGCGATTCGCTCTACGGCAAATTCCCCTTCTTTAAGGAAAAGCCTGTGATGAGTCCACCGCCGCCTGCACCCTCGGCACCAACTCCAACCGCTACAACATGATGAGGTAAAACAATGGCAGCAGAAGCAACACAAGCGATCGGGTGGTGGGGCGTCTTGTTGGCGATTGCCGCAGGCACGATGCGAGGCGGGACTCCCTTCCTGTTCGTCAGTTTGGGCGAATGTTTGACGGAGAAAAGCGGCAAAATCAATCTGGGACTGGAAGGAACGCTGTTGACGGGGGCAATGACGGCATATGGCGTGTCTTACCTAACGGGATCACCCTGGTTAGGCGTGATCGCAGCGGGAATTGCTGGAGCCTTATTAGGGGTAATTCATGGCTGGCTCTCGCAGCAACCTAGAGTCAACGATGTCGCCGTTGGTATCGCCATGATTATCTTTGGCAGCGGGATTGCTTTTTTCTTTGGCAAACCATTTATTCAACCTAAAGCCCCCCAACTGCCGACGATCGACCTGGGCAACTGGAGCGATATTCCGGCGTTACAAGCCGCCTTACAGATCACGCCCTTGTTCTTGTTGGGATTGGCGATCGCCCCCGTCATGAATTGGTTCTTTCGATCCACCCGTTGGGGGTTATTCGTTCGCGCTGTAGGTGATAGTCCAGAAGCCGCTAGAGCAATGGGCGTATCTATTTTCAAAGTCCGAATGCTCAGCATCATTGCGGGCAGTTTTCTGGCCGGTATCGGTGGAGCCTCCCTATCGCTCTACTACCCTGGTCTATGGACAGAACGCATCTCTAGCGGACAAGGACTCATGGCAGTTGCTCTCGTCATCTTTGCCCGTTGGAACCCCATTCAGTGCCTCTGGGCATCCCTTTTGTTCGGCGGCGCACAAGCCCTCGGACCCGCCCTCCAATCTGTCGGCATCAAAGAAGGATATTATTTGTTCAACGCGGCTCCTTACATCCTGACACTTTTCATCATGATTTTCACTTGCTCCTCCAAAAAGATGATCTCCGGTGCGCCAGGAGCATTAGGAACGAGCAGTTAATTTAGGAGAGCTCAAACTTAAAACTCAAAACTCCCTATGACTGGACTTGGCGGCTTAAATAAATCACCTAACGGCGTTATCATCGGCTTGGTGCAATTGCAGCTTCCTAATGTGGTGACACCGGATGATCTGGCAGCCCAAACGCAGCGCATTTGTGATTTGGTTGGTAAGGCGCGACGGAATATGCCGACGATCGATCTGGTTGTGTTTCCAGAATACGCGCTACATGGGTTGTCGATGGATACGAATCCGCAGATCATGTGTCGATTGGATGGAGCAGAGGTTGAGGCATTCCAGAAAGCCTGTCGAGACCATCACATTTGGGGTTGCTTCTCGCTGATGGAATACAATCCTTACGGCAATCCTTATAACAGTGGCATCATCATTGATGACAATGGCGAACTCAAACTCTATTACCGCAAGCTGCATCCGTGGGTGCCTGTTGAACCGTGGGAGCCAGGAAACTTGGGAATTCCGATTTGTGAAGGTCCTAATGGCAGCACTTTGGCACTGATTATCTGTCATGACGGCATGTTCCCGGAAATGGCGCGAGAATGTGCTTACAAAGGGGCAGAAATCATGATTCGCACGGCAGGATATACGGCTCCCATTCGTCATTCCTGGCAAATTACCAATCAAGCGAATGCCTTCTGCAACTTGATGTACACGGCTTCGGTCTGCATGTGCGGTACAGATGGCACGTTCGATTCGATGGGCGAAGGGATGTTCGTTAATTTTGACGGAGTACCACTGGCGATGGGTAGTCATCGCCCCGATGAAATCATCACGGCGGAACTACGACCCGATCTCGTCCGTGAAGCTCGTCAATATTGGAGCGTCGAAAATAATATCTACCAGTTTGGACATCGTGGCTATGTGGCTGTGAAAGGCGGAGCGCAAGACTGCCCCTACACTTACATGGAGGATTTAGTGGCTGGAAACTATCGCCTGCCGTGGGAGGATCAGGTGGTTTACACCGATGGAACATCCTGCGGCTTCCCGGTTCCGACTCGCGAGTATCGGGGCAAAGAACTGCCGATTACGGATGTACCCACTGGAAGTGGAGGTTAAGCATGGGACAGTTCATTGATGCAGATCCCTATCCCTATCCGTATAACGGAGACCTCCGCCCAGACAACACGGGGCTGCTGGTGATCGATATGCAGGTTGATTTTTGCGGCAAGGGTGGCTACGTAGACAAGATGGGCTATGACCTGTTGCTGACTCGTGCGCCGATCGCCCCTCTCCAAACGCTGCTTGCCATCATGCGAGAGAAAGGGTTTCACATCCTGCATACCCGTGAAGGACATCGCCCCGATCTATCGGATTTACCAGAGAACAAACAGTGGCGATCGCGTCAAATTGGCGCAGGCATCGGCGATCTGGGACCTTGTGGCAGAATTCTTGTGCGCGGCGAACCTGGATGGGAAATTATCCCCGAATTGGCTCCCCTCCCCGGAGAAGCCATCATCGACAAACCGGGTAAAGGCTCCTTTTATGCCACCGATCTCGATCTAATCCTCAAACGCAAAGGCATTCAGAACATTCTCCTAGCTGGAGTCACCACTGATGTTTGTGTCCATACCACCATGCGTGATGCCAACGATCGCGGCTACGAATGCCTTCTGCTCTCCGATTGCACCGGAGCCTCCGACTACAGCAACCATCTTGCCGCCCTCAAAATGGTCACAATGCAAGGCGGTGTCTTTGGAGCCATCACCGATTCCCCCACCGTCATTGAAACCATTAAAGAGTTTTGAGTTTAAGGAACATTTCTATGACTACTGTTATTGCTCCAACTAGCATTGAGATCGAACAGCCACCTGAACTCGAAGTGATTAACATGACCAAGCGATTTGGCAGTTTGGTTGCGCTCGATAATGTATCGATGTTGATCAAGCCAGGCACGTTTCATGCACTATTGGGCGAAAATGGAGCAGGCAAAAGTACATTGGTGAAGTGCATTATGGGGTTCTATCGTGCTGATCAGGGTGATGTGCTGATTGGCAAGCATTCTCGCCAGATTGAAAGTCCGCGTGATGCTCAGAAGTATGGAATTGGCATGGTCTATCAGCATTTCACCTCCGTTCCGGCAATGACCGTAGCCGAAAATTTGGTGCTGTCTCGGCTTAACAGTCCCGGTTTAATCAACTGGAACGAGGAGTATGCAAAGCTGAATGCGTTTATGGCAAACGCTCCCTTCCAAGTGCCGTTGGATGTGCCCATATCGCAATTGGCGGCGGGACAAAAACAAAAGCTGGAAATCTTGAAGCAACTGTATCTCAAAAGTAAAATTTTGATCCTGGATGAACCAACTTCTGTGTTGACTCCGGATGAAGCGGATGAAGTATTGGGGTTGATTCGTGAACAGGTGACGGCTGAACGGCTGAGCGTATTAATCATCAGCCACAAATTTCGGGAAGTGACGACCTTTGCGGATGAAGTGACTGTGTTGCGGAAAGGCAAATTTGCAGGTCATGGCACGGTCAAAGATTTAACGATCGCGGACATGGCGGAAATGATGATGGGTGAACGGCGGGAACCCCAAAAAGTGGCAAAAGTCCAGCAGAGCGATCGCCTGTCCATCCTGCAAGTCACTGATCTCCACGCTAACAAAGATAATGGTTTGGCAGCCGTTAAAGGCGTCAGTTTGACCGTTCACGGTGGCGAAATTGTTGGGATCGCCGGAATTTCCGGTAACGGACAGAAGGAATTGGTAGAAGTGTTGGCAGGTCAACGATCGCCTATATCTGGTCAAGTTTTGGTCAATGGTGAACCATACACTGCCACACGAGTAGAGATGTTTAAGCACAAAGTGTTTGCCCTGCCAGAAGAACCGCTCCGGAATGCCTGCGTCCCTCACATGAGCGTTGCCGAAAACATGGCACTGCGAACCTTCGATCGCCCTCCTCAAGCCAAAGGTTTTCTGCTGATCCTCAAAACCATCCGGCAAATGGCACAAGACTTAATTCAGCAATTCAAAGTAAAAACGCCCTCTGCGGAAACGCCGATCGGCAATCTATCCGGTGGTAACGTTCAGCGTGCCGTTCTTGCCCGTGAATTGTCGAGTGATCAGATCAATCTTTTAATTGCGGCAAACCCATGTTTTGGGTTAGATTTTGGAGCCGTAGAATTCATTCATGGTCAAATTGTCGAAGCGCGTAACCAAGGTGTTGCCGTCTTGTTAGTCAGTGAAGATTTAGATGAATTGTTAGCATTATCCGATCGCATCATTGTCATCAGTGGGGGTCAGTTTGCGTATGAAAGCCAGACTGAAACGGCTGATTTTTCAGCGATTAGTCACAGCATGGCAGGGCATTAGGGGAAGAATGAAGTGTGATCGTTCTGGCTGAGAAGGCAGACACTGGCTGAGAAGGCAGACACTGGCTGAGAAGGCAGACACTGGCTGAGAAGGCAGACACGTTGGTCTGCCCCTACTGATACCTCTATCCCATTCATCCTTCATCCTTCCCTATGACATTCATTCTTGCACTTCCCTACAACTACGAATTGCCTACTGATCTCAAGCAACTTGCACTCGTGATTATTGATATGCAACGTGATTTTTTGGAACCGGGAGGATTCGGAGATGCGTTGGGAAATGATGTGAGTCGGTTGCAAGCGATCGTTCCTGCTCTTAAGCAATTGTTAGATGCCTTCCGTTTCTATCAACTTTCTATTTTTCATACGATCGAGTGTCATCAATCTGATCTGTCTGATTGCCCTCCAACTAAACTCAATCGCGGTAACGGAACACTAAAAATCGGTGATGAAGGGCCGATGGGACGAGTTCTCGTTCGAGGTGAACCGGGTAACTGGATTATTCCTGAATTGGAACCACTACCGGGCGAAGTGTTGATTCCAAAACCTGGGAAAGGTGCGTTTTACAGTACTGATTTGCAAGCCCTATTGCAAGAACAAGGGATTACTCACCTGATCATCACAGGTGTGACGACGGAAGTATGTGTGCAAACAACAATGCGGGAAGCGAACGATCGCGGCTACGAATGCCTGATGGTAGAAGATTGCACTGAAAGCTATTTCCCAGCATTCAAGCAGGCAACGTTGGAAATGGTACGTGCCCAAGGTGGGATTGTGGGTTGGACAGCGCCTACAGCCGCCGTTTTGGAAGGATTAGCGGCTGCCATAGCAGTGAGTTCAGACAAGGTTCCGAGTGTGTGATGAGTGCAATTCACTTAGCCGTTAATGGCACATTGATGCGTGGATTGGAATTGAATCGCAATCTGCAAAATGTAGGAGCCGCGTTTGTCACAGAAACCACAACTGCTTCTATCTACCGCCTCTGGTCGATCGACGATCGCTACCCAGCCATGATTCGAGTGGCAGAGGGAGGAAGCGCGATCATTGTTGAAGTTTGGGCAGTTCCGCCAGAGGGAATTTGCGAAATCTTGTTACAAGAACCGCCTGGGCTGGCGATCGGCAAAGTCTACTTGGCGGATGGTGAGGTGGTTTTAGGAGTTCTAGGGGAGCCGATCGTCTGCAAGAATCAGCAAGAAATCACGGCATGGGGGGGGTGGAGAGCCTATCAGCATGGTGATAGGTGATAGGTGATAGGTGATAGGTGATCAATGATTTTCCACCTGTAAGTTTTCTGTTGATGGATGGCGTGGGGTTGGGGCAATCCCTGCGTGGAGTTGGGGCCATCCCTGCGTGGTTGCCCTGGCTTCCCTGCGTGGGGTTG
>JAAUSF010000256.1 GCA_012033255.1 Cyanobacteria bacterium RU_5_0 | reverse complement strand
TATTTCGTTTAAATGTCTTTACTTACTGGATTAAAAGGAATTCGAGCAAAATTTTTTCTTATAGGGGGTGGCACCCCTCACCCCATCAATGGCATAATATGCTAAGTAGATGCACCCTGATGGTTGGGAGAGTTTCCAAACGCTCTCCTTTCTTTGTTGTATTGCTACTGCACAAAAAAATTCTTCACACCGCAGAAGGATCTTGGTTTTATTCGATCGGGTCAGTGCCTCAGATCACAATAAAGGATACCCTAGCGGATCGCTCCAATTAACGGGGTAACAAAACTATAGATGTGGGAGTATGGGGATGTGAGAGTGTGAGGATGCAAATTGATCTTCATATTCCATCACTTCATCACCTCCCACTTCCTCACCCTCGATGATCTTTCCAGAAGCCACCGATCGCCTCAACTCCCCCAATCCTTTTACATCCTTGACCTACGAACCTGCCTTTGAGAGCTTAGGCGAAGAGTATTATGACAGTGTGGTAGCGGCTGAATTTCCGCGTCACATTCTCCGCTTTCGCAATAACGATTTGCTACCAAAACTGGGACTTGATCCTGAGATTGTGACGGATGCTGATTTTGTTGTCGCTTTTGGATATTTCCGCGATCGACATCCTCTTCTGGCAATGCGCTATCACGGCTACCAGTTTGGCGAATATAACCCTCACTTGGGCGATGGCAGAGGCTTTTTGTATGGCCAAGTCCGAGGAGGCGATGGTGAACTGTATGACTTTGGGACTAAGGGTTCTGGTACAACGCCCTATTCTAGACGAGCCGATGGTCGGTTGACGCTGAAGGGAGGAGTCCGGGAGGTATTGGCGGCAGAAATGCTGCATCGAATGGGGGTTCGCACGTCGCGTTGTCTAAGTTTAATTGAGACGGGAGAGGGTCTGTGGCGGGGGGATGAGCCATCACCAACCCGATCGTCCGTTATGGTTCGCTTTTCTCGTTCGCACATTCGCTTTGGCACCTTCGAGCGGCTGCACTATCTGGGACGCAAGGATTTAATCCAGAAACTATTGGATCATGCGATCGAATACTATTATCCGCATTTGAGGGGGCAGGACGATCGCTACATCCGGTTCTACACTGAATTAGTGCAGCGCATTGCAGAATTAGTTGCCCAGTGGATGTCAGTCGGCTTCTGTCATGCGGTTTTGAATACCGATAATATGTCGATCACTGGAGAAAGTTTTGATTACGGACCCTACGCCTTCATTCACCAGTTTGATCCGCAATTCACGGCGGCCTATTTCGATTACTTCGGACGCTACTGTTATGGCAATCAGCCAGATGTCTGCCAGTGGAATTTACAAATGCTGCAAGTTCCCCTTAAAGGATTCATTGATCCGTTTGAAATGGAATCTGCCCTTGCTCAGTTTACTCCTCACTATCAAGCGATCTATCGTCAACGGATGCTACAACGATTGGGATTTGAACTAGGGTTTGATTATGTTTCGATCGACATTGGAAATGAATTACTCAAGCAAACGCTACAACTTTTATGGGAAAGCAAAGTCGGCTATGATGACTTCTTCATTACCCTTCGTCAGCGATTTTCACCAGAATGGCGAAATGATTCTAAAACTATCTTTAGCTCGATAAATGATAATCTCATTACTCAAATAGATGCAATCAGTCCTTGTGTTGAGCAATGGCGACAGTTTTATCATCAAGTGTTGAATAGCTTGCCGGACGCTGAGATGGAATCGATCGCCCGTCGCCTGATTCAACATAATCCTACTACTGTTATCATCCGTCCAGAAATCGAAACCATTTGGGAGTCGATTGTCGAGGAAGATGATTGGCAACCGTTTTATGATTTGCTCGATCGAATTCGAGCATAGGCTTCAATTGATTTGCTTATTTAATGACCAATCGTAGTCTAAATAATTCAGTTGATAAGTGCCTTGAATTAAGTAGTTGCGATCGTCTTCACCAACATAGTTGCCAATAAAATTCAGCACTGCTTTTTCAGTATCGCTACCATTAAATCCGGATGTCACACGATAGGATTTTTGCCAATCTTCGCCAAACCATTTGAAGATTGAGGAAACAGCAACTCGATTGTTCGATCGATCGATTTGCAATCCTTTCGGGCTAGTGAGGAATTGTTGCACCTGATCATCCAACTGACGATCTAACTGGGCTGCCGTGTAGGGTTCATTTCGTAAGTTTGGACAACTGATTGCCGCACAAACGAGCGCCATGTGGATACGAGGTTCGTTGAAGTCTTTGCGGAGAATCCCATGTTCGATATTGTCGAGGGTTCTACGATTTTGGGCGATCGTAAATTGTCGAATATTCCACACCCCAAAAATATCGCGAATACTGCCTTTCAAGGGAGCTTGATCAATAATGGCTTGCAGTGTAAAAGCGTTGTAAGCATTAATTAAAAAAGCAATTTTTTCAGCATCACTCCAGCTTTCATAAGTACTTGGAGATACTGCGCCGATCGCCGCCACAAACTCATCTAATAATTGCCGATTTGCCTGCAATCCCGAATACTCGACCAGCCCATTTTCATCCACATAGGTCTTTAACACATCCGCATAACTGTCATTGCTAAACGATTGTTCAGAGTCTACCTGCACCTCTGACGAGGGAGACTGAGCGAATGGCGGCGTTGCCGAGCAACCTGTCAGAATCAGGATGGCAGGAATGAACGCAAGAACGGAATTTCTTCTGAAGGTGATTAACATAGATTTTGGTTTGTGGTAGAGACACGGCATGCCATGCCCCTATGGGCTAATTAGATCTAATCAAGGGAAGATGAGTTTTTGCTGAGAGGCGATCGAGTGTTGGCTGAATATCTCCATGTCCATAAGCTGCCCAAAACGAACGGCAACCATAACCACAGTCGTTCTGAAAGGGTCAGGTGCCAATCAGGATTTCCCATTGCCTGACGGTATGGCAGTGCAAAGTAAACGAATGCTGAAAGGCTGACGAGACGGGTTCCTAAGTTGCGACTGGCAACGGCAAACGGGATGATCCAGGTAAAATACCAAGCCTGAATAATGGGAGACAGCATCAGTAGGGCACAAAGGTAGCTTTCTGCAAACATCAGAAACGATCGCGTTTTCCACAATAGCCCCAATCCCACCAATCCTAGGGGAATTGCATAGATCCAGTTTGCTTGTTTCGATGGTTCCCAAATCAACTGAACTAGATAAGGAATCCACTCCGCACTGCGACCGTGCGAAACGAAGGTTGATTCAGTTGGAATCAGAGGACATTCTCCGCCTTGACAAAACGGAATGACACTCAGTGTCAAAGGCAGCAATCCGCAGATTAAAACGAGTGGGGCGAGAGTGATCGGCTTGCGGAACGATCGCCATACCAAGAACCCTAAAATTGGCAGCGATATCCACTTTATCGCCACGCTGATTCCGGTCAGTAAGGCACTTTTTAGCCAATCGCCTTTTTTAGAGGAAGGCGGTCGATCGACCGCGAACCAGGCTGCTACGAGGGGCAACAGAAACCAGCTATCGTAATGGGCACCTCCTGCAAAAGCGTAGATGATCAGAGGATTCCAGGCATAGAGTAATGTCTTGCGATCGCCAAATCGACGGCTGAGGAGCCAGCAAATCATCAGGTCAGCCGAGACAAATGCTGCTTTGAAGAGTAAAACAGTCGGATCGATCGCGGCTAACCCTCGAAACCCCAACTGAGCGATCGGTGGATAAATGGCAGTGACATCCGGATGATTGATTTGTGACCACCACGCGGTTCGATAAGGAATCAGTTCAGCCGCATTGGGTGCCATCTGATAGGGGTTGAATCCGATCGTTTGAATCAATCCTTCCCAGAGATACCGCCAGATATCATTGCCCGGATACATTGGCAGGAGCAGCAATCGTGTCAGGATTGTGATGCCCCAAAACCAAAGGGGTTGGATGGAGGCGATCGACCAAGATCCCGCGAATCCCAGACTCATTACCGCGATTCCCATCCAAAATCGGGGCACTGCTTCAACTTGTCGAAAATCTCCGTGGGGCAGGATGAGGAAGCAGCCAAGGAGAAGGAGGAGAGCGGGGTAGAGGGAGGAAAGAGGAGGGGTGAGGGGGTGAGGGGGCGAGG
>JAAUSF010000255.1 GCA_012033255.1 Cyanobacteria bacterium RU_5_0 | reverse complement strand
TTCACCGCAACAATTATTCTTACGCACATAATTAAAACTGCTAGCGTTTTAGGAGATTGCCGACAGATAAAATACCTGCGTAGGATGGGCAAAGGCATCCGTGCCCATCCATGATTCTGGCTGACGATGGGCACGGGTAAGACCCTTTGCCATCCTACGAATTGGTAGATTCTTTGCTGGAAATCCCCTTAATAAGACTGTGAATACGAACACGACATGCCATGCTCTTCGCAAGATTATTCAATGTGGGCAATCCGAAACCCCATTTGACACTCATACTGGTCAGGCATTCCCTCAGCTAGCTTGTGAAGTGCACGTCCACAGCGAAGTTGACCCTGATGCCAGCGAGGTTGACCACTTTGATCCGCCATCAAGCAAGTCTGACAGACCTGTTGAGGGGGAAGCAGTTGATTGTCCATTAAAATGACTAGCATGACAACACCTCTGGCACTCTGCCAATCCCACTAAGCTCATTCTATGTTAGGGTTCCAAGACATTTGAGCAATTGTACGTATAGCTTAATACGGGGTGCGTGAAGGTGCAGTATCGATTGAAGCAATTAGGAACATTAGAATCAGTGAATGGGCATTGTGCTTAAGGTTCTGGTCAGGTCAGGGAAATTGCAGTAGCATGAAACAGATTGCTTAATTTGCATAAAGTTAAGGAGCCTGGGCTTGATGATGCGACCCTCAACATGGCTTCTGGGTTTGTTGCCCTTATCGCTGTTAGCAGCCCTCCCGATTGCCGTTGCACAATCCTCTGACCCAACGACTGAACAAATTGAGCAACTGTTTGAACAGGGAGACGCGGCTCAGGCACAAGGAGATTATTTTCAGGCTGCCGAGATCTGGCGCGTCGTGCTTCAACTTGACCCCAACAACGCCGCCGCTTATACCAATCTGGGCAATGCACTCTACAGCCAGAATGAGATTGAGGATGCGATCGTTGCTTACCGCCGAGCGATTGAGATCGATCAGGCCAACAACTACGCCAGTGAAATTACTTATAACTCGCTAGGGGATGCCTTGTTCGCGCAAGGGCAAATTGAAGAAGCGATCGATGCCTATAATCGAGCGATTGAAATTGAACCCGACTTCGCGATCGCCCACAAACACTTAGGCGATGTTTTTTACTACAATCTGCGCGATCTAGATGCTGCCATCATTGCATATCGTCGAGCAACCGAACTCAACCCAAATTACTTCCAGGCTTTTGTCGGGTTGGGCAATGCTCTAGATGATATAGGACGATCCGATGAAGCGATCGATGCCTACAATCGAGCGATTGAAATTGAACCGAACTACACTGAAACCTATGTTGAACTAGGGATTGCGCTCATCCGTCGGGATCAGATTGATGAGGCGATCGCGGCATACGATCGAGCAATTCAGCTTGCTGGCGGAAACTATCCCAGAGCTTACGCGGCATTGGGCGATGCATTTTTCCTTCAAGGTAGGCTGGATGACGCGATCGTGGCATACAACCAAGCCGGAGACTATGCGCCTGCCTATGAAGGGTTAGCGGCTACCTATCGTCAGATCGTTAATCTTAATCCCAATGATGCGAGTGCTTGGATTGAACTCGGCTTCATCTTGGAGGCTCAAGACAAGTCTAGCGAGGCTGTTGCTGCCTTTCATCGTGCCATTGACATCAACCCCAACGACTCGATCAATGTTGCTAATGCCTACAACGGGTTAGGAATTGTCTTCCTCAATCAAAATCAGCTAGACGAGGCTATTGCTGCCTTCCGTCAAGTCACTGAAGTTGATCCAAACTATGCATTCGCCTACTGTAATTTGGGCATTGCTTTGGCGAGACAAGGAGAATGGCGTGACGCGATCGAGGCATACCGCAAAGCTTTGACCCTCCCTGATCAAACTGGGATACCTACTACTGCCCATGCGCTAGCTTATCACTATTTGGGTATTGCCCTTCAAGAGGAAGGAGAGTTGGAAGAGGCGATCGAGGCATACCAACAGTCTCTTGCCATCGATCCGAACTTTGAACCGGCTCAAAGCAATTTGAGTATGGCTCAAAGTCTTGTCAATCCACCTATCCAGGCTTCGCAAGAGGATGACTCTCTCAATGGCGTTCTGCGATCGATTGTGATTGTGCAAGCCGAAACCCTGTTAGGCATTTCAACCGGGACAGGCTGGGTCGTGAAGCGCGAAGGCGATCGAGCTTGGATTATCACTAACCGTCATGTTGTCGTTGATGAAGATGCAGGGCAACCCAGTGACGATGTGATTGTGGCACTCTACAGTCAAACCCCTCCTTACACGGTGCTGTCTGCTCAAGTCGTCGAAGTCACTGGCGAAAATGAACCCCTCGATATGGCACTCCTAGAAGTGACAGGACTTCCGGAGGATATTGAACCATTGGAATTATCACTCGGAGAGATTTCTCGTGAAGCCCCTATCCGGATCATCGGTCATCCGTTTAGCCTAGCCGATAATTCATTCCTCTATTGGTCAACCGTTAGTGGGCAGGTCAGCAATTATACCGATCGGCAACTCTTGCTGGAAACGAGCATCGGGGGCGGTGTATCGGGCGCTCCGGTGCTAGATCGACGCAACAACATGGTGATTGGGCTAGTCTCAGAAGTTAGACCGCTCGATCGCGGAACGGCTGATTTTGGGTTTGCCTATCCCACCACTTTCTTTATTCAAAAGTTACAGAGTTGGGGGGTGTTCTGACTTTTCCCAACTGGTGTTAGTGACGCCAGTCAGGAGACTAATCAGTTCATCAACCTGATTTAGTTCTGAGGAAACCTCAACGTCTGCTAACTTGGATTCTTGCAGGAGCCTGAGCCAATATCGAGTCTCTCTGGCATCTCTACAGGCGGCATGAATCCCGTCAATGAAATTTTGGTGGATGGGCTCGGCAGACGCTTGCTCAACTTTAACCCCAATATTGGTGCCACTCCTCAGCAAGTGTGGAGAAAGGATGAGTTCTTGTCTAGCTTGCAGCTTTTTGTAAAGTCGAATAATGCTGAGGGCAAACTCAAAACTTTTGCGTTGAATCAGACTTTCCCCCATTCTTCCGCTCAAAATTCCAACACGAGTATTAGGTTGTTTGGAATGATCGCCCATCATATACCCCGCCCATCACACAAGGGGGATGCAATGGATCCAATCCTGATATGCCGAATCACGATTTTCAGTAATGGCTGTTAGCTTTTCTCGGAGTTTTTCAGTGACAGGTCGATGAGTGGATAGCTCATAATTTTCAATCTTCCGTACCGGAGTAATTTTGGCTGCCGTACCGCTTAAAAAAACCTCCTCTGCCACAAATAGCTCTGTTTTATCCACTGGACGCTCGACCACAGGAATCCCCAGATCTCTTGCCAGCGTCAGAATGCTATCACGGGTGATTCCCTCCAAGATATCTTGCTCATAACCAGGGGTGATCAACTGTCCTCGACGAACCAGGAAAACATTCATTCCAGAGGCTTCACAGACCTTGCCCTGCGAATTCATCAAAATTGCCTCATCAAACCCAGATTCCACCGCTTCCGTCTTTGCTAACGAAGAGGTAATGTATGCCCCACTAATTTTGCCTCGTAATGGCAAGCTGCGGTCTTCTTGGCGATACCATGAACTGATCCGGCAACTGACCCCTTCCGGAGAGAGATAATCTCCTAGCTCCAGCCCATACACAAAGAAATCTTTGTCAATCTTGTGGAGCCGAGGTGCAATACCGAGATCAGAGGTATAGACAAATGGACGGATATAAAAAGAAGTCGTCGGCTGATTTTTCTTAACGAATTCGGTAATAATTTCCTGAATTTTGCTGGCAGGTAAGTCAAAGTGGAGAAAGTGGGCACTGTCACTGAGACGTTTACAATGGCGATCGAGTCGAAACAGCAGTATTTGGTCAGGATTCTGCGGATCTGGGATACCTCGTAAGCCACCAAAGGCTCCAGTACCATAATGCAACGCATGAGTCGCGATCGATACCTTTGCCTCGCTGAATTGAACAAACTGACTTTGAAAATAGGCAATTGGCAAAAAGTTATGCATTACAACAGACCCCTTATGGACAAATCCTGCCGTTCAGAATGTCTAGCATTATCACACAATTGCCCCGATCGCTTTTGATCTTTGTAGGGAATGGGGAATGGGGAATGGGGAATGGGATGGACTGGA
>JAAUSF010000109.1 GCA_012033255.1 Cyanobacteria bacterium RU_5_0 | reverse complement strand
CGCGCCTTCCACCGCCACTTTCATTGCCTTCTGCACGATCGTGGTGTTGTCTTTGGTGATCGTGATCCGACGTGCCGACCAAGCATATCCAACTTCACACTGTCTAGCTTCAGACCCGCATCTTCCGTGATCACTTGACCCCCTGTGAGAACGGCAATGTCCTCCAGCATAGCTTTCCGACGATCACCAAAACCAGGAGCCTTCACAGCTGCCACATTCAGCACACCGCGCAAACGGTTGACAACCAACGTAGCCAGAGCTTCTTTCTCAATGTCTTCCGCCAGGATCAGCAACGGACGACCTGCACGAGCGACTTGCTCCAATACAGGCACCAAATCTTGCACCAGCGCGATTTTCTTGTCAGTCAGCAATACGAAAGGCTCATCCAAAATGGCTTCCATACGCTCAGTGTCAGTCGCGAAGTAGGGAGAGATATAGCCCTTATCGAAGCGCATTCCTTCAGTGACTTCCAGTTCAGTCGTCATGGACTTGCCCTCTTCCAGAGAGATCACGCCCTCACGACCGACCTTTTCCATTGCTTCCGCGATCATCGCACCAACTTCTTCATCGTTCCCTGCCGAAATCGCCCCTACTTGCGCGATCGACTTAGAATCTTCGACTTGACGTGCATGTTCAGCAATCTTATCGACCAAGAACGCGGTCGCCTTGTCAATGCCGCGCTTGAGGGAAATGGCATTCGCGCCAGCCGCCACATTTCGCAGACCTTCCTTCACCATCGCATGAGCTAAGACAGTTGCGGTAGTCGTTCCATCACCAGCCGCATCATTGGTCTTGGAAGCCGCCTGGCGAATCAGAGAAACGCCTGTGTTCTCAACGTGGTCTTCCAGTTCAATCTCTTTTGCGATCGTCACACCATCATTGACAATCTGAGGTGCGCCAAACTTCTTCTCTAGCACCACGTTGCGACCCTTCGGACCCAACGTGACTGCAACTGCTTCTGCCAAAATATCAATCCCTTTTTCCAGGGCACGACGAGCGTTTTCGTTGTAAATGATGCGCTTAGCCATAGTTTTCAGTAGTTATTAAGTGTTGAGTTCTGAGTGTTGAGTTGATGTAACATTTGAGTCTTTGGTTTTGAGCATTGAGTTCTGAACAGTTCAGTCACTCAAAACTTCTACGCCACGATCGCCAAAATGTCTTTCTCGGACAGCAGAATATACTCCTCAGTGCCAAGCTTGATATCGGTTCCGGCATATTTGGAATACAAAACTTTGTCACCAATTTTGACTTCCATCTCTTGCCGAGACCCATCATCGTTGCGCTTACCCGAACCGATTTGCACCACTTCACCAACTTGGGGCTTTTCCTTTGCAGTGTCGGGTAGGAAAATGCCACCAGGGGTCTGCTCTTCAGAGGCGCTAACCTTGACGAATACCCGATCGCCCAACGGTTTAACGGTAGAAACGCTAAGAGATACGGCTGCCATATAACAAATTCTCCAGAATGATCAAACTAGGTTAGATTCAATCACCAGCAGAAGCTCAGCCACTCACGGAACTGGCAAATCTTTCTGCAAGCTATAAAAAACCTTTGGTCAGAAGTTTAGAGTTAGCACTCTCAACCCCTGAGTGCTAATTTAGCGGACAGAGTGGGATGATCGCAACTGTTCCATACCGCCATTTCTCAGTACGGGTTCCCGAACCATAAATGGCGTATGAAGCAAGACAAGGGTTTTACATGGTTCTCCCAAAATCAGTGAAAATTTAATGTCTTGATTAAGAATCGACCGATGCGTTGACGAGGGTGAGCCTAATCGTGACAGAATCGTTGTAGATATCTCAGGGGCAGCTATATCCATTCATCTCTTCATTGATTCCATCTCAGTTGTCGTTCTAGTTGTCGTTCGCTGAACCCACCCACAGATGTCACAGCAGTCTTCCTCCCGCCACTTTACCGCTCTGATCACGGCTCTCCTAACGGTGTTAGCCTCAGTCGCCACGATCGCCTCCGATGCCAAAGCGACCGGAAAGCAAGCCAAAGACCAGCAAACGATCGCGCTTGAGCTACTGCAAAAGGCAGCAACCAGACGCGATCGAATAAACTGATCGAGACGGGCACAATGCCCATCTCATCCTTAACCTACCGTGTATACACAAATGGTCGGCTCTTCCTCAGTCCTTGCCGAACCGCCCTCTAGCCACCAATTCTGGGGAAACCAAGCCCACTCAAAGTCCCCCAGAATTGGGGGATTTAGGGGGCAAGACAACGTTCAACCCCAAACCGATCAACTGGTGTGTACACGGTAGCATCCTTAACTGAGGGTGAATGGTAGTTAGATCTCTAGACCTCGGTTAGTAGGGTCATAAATTTAAAGGTAGGACTTACGCAAACCTCGGAGGTTTTAACCAAGAATCAAGCATTGTGATTAACAGGGTGGCTTAAACCTCCGAGGTTTTGGTCAAAATGCGTAAGTCCTAAAAGGGTATCTGTTGGTATTCAGCATACATATCTACTTAAGGTTGGCTGAATTCTAGTTAAGAACAATAAAATCTTTGTGGACAGCTATCAGGAACTGATTATGTTAGATGAACCCATCTGGATTGTGACTCGTGAAGATATTCTTGATGAGACTGATGATGGAGCAAAGTCTTGGGGAAAAGATCTGGTAGACAAAGCACTGACGCTGAAACTTCAGCCTGTTGATCCAGAGAAATTGAAGCAAGAGTGGAATCGAACGATGAAATTTGTGGGGCAATTGATACAACAGGCAGAGCAACAAGCAGGCGACGAGTTTGAGATGCAGCTAGACGAGGTGACGCTTGCAGTTGAAATTAATGGAAGAGGACAAGTGAATTTATTGGGAGCTTGTAGTGGGGAAGCAAATGGGAAAGGCGCAATTACCCTCAAATTCAAACGAAACGTAACAAAGTAAGATGGGAAATAATTGGGCGATCGTAATTGGTATTAACCATTATGAACACCATCCTGAGTATCGATTGAACTATGCTGTTCGAGATGCTGAATTGATGGGCAACTTCCTCTGCGATTTTGCTGGGTTTTCACGAGATCAAGTAATTTTTTGTCTAGGAGACGAACATCACAGATCTGATCAAACCTATCCTACTCGCGCAAACTTACTAAAACATCTTCATCGGAACTTAGCTCCAGAAAAGCTAGGAAATGTTGATCGGCTTTGGGTTTTCTTTAGTGGGCATGGCATCAATGCTGATGGGCGTGATTGGTTAATCACAAGTGATTGCTTAGCAGAAGATACTCAAGAATTTGCTTTACCCACTGACAAGATTATTAAAATTCTTCGGCAGCACCGAAAAGCTGAGATTGTCTTGGTACTGGATGCTTGTCGCCCAAAACAAGGTAAAAGTATTTCAATAGGTGAGCAAACTGTTGCGGTTGCAAAAAAACAACGTGTCACTACTATCTCTTCTTGTGATTATGGACAGTCTTCATACGAACTAAATTTTATTCAACAAGGTTCATTTACTTATGCGTTAGTTGAGGGCTTGCAAATCTACACTTTACCAAACCAACTAGCAAGTTATTTACGGAGGCGTGTTCCTGAATTAAATCGCACAGGTGGGAAACCTGATCGTCAGACTCCTATAATTCAATCTGAAATTGACAGAGAAGTTTATCAATCTTTATTACCAGAGTGCGTGACTGAAGAAGATATCAACGCCTGGAGAGAACTTGCTCATCAAGCTAAGAGAGACAAAAATCCTGCTCTGTCGAGAGGTCTATGGAAGCAGGTGATAGAAAGACTTCCTGACGATGAAGAAGCGAAACTTGCGCTTGTCGAATTGGATTCAGAAAATAAAATCCCACGAAGACCATTTTTGAAATGGTTGGCACTGTTCTTGGCGTTACCAGGTGTTGTTCTACTAACTAGATTGATCAGATCGCAATCTGAAACAGTGCCTTCTACTAATCCAGTTCCTTCTTCTACGCCTCAACCGGATGTGGAATTTACACCAGTTTCAGTTTCTCGCCCTGAGTATACGCAACCTGTAGGAACGGGTACAGCAGGAGGACTCCCCTTGTGGAACGTTGAATTTCAAACGGTAACAGTGGATGAACTAGGAAATGTCGTAAAACGTGACTTTAGCCAATCACAAATAGTTAAAGAGAATTTAGGTGACGGCATATTTTTAGAGATGGTAAAGATCTCTGGGGGAACTTTTGAAATGGGTTCATCTCTGGAGGAAAAAGGACATGAAACGGATGAAGTAACAAGCCAAGGGTCTCTGAGAACAGTACGAGTCTCGCCTTATTTTATAGGAAAATTTCCAGTTACACAGGCACAATACAAGGCTGTCATGGGGCAAAACCCATCTCTTCAGGAGGGTGACAATTTACCCGTGTTGAATGTGGATTGGTACAAGGCAGTAGCATTTTGTGAAAGCCTTTCTCGGAAAACAGGACGCACCTATAGACTTCCCAGTGAAGCAGAATGGGAATATGCATGTCGTGCAAAAACAACAACACCTTTTTGCTTCGGCAGAACACTCTCAAGTGGTCTCGCAAACTACGACTGGACTAAGGCTTATCAATCAGAGCCTAAGAAAAATAGGCTATTGGGCATGGTGACAGAAGTTGGTACGTTCCCACCAAATGCCTTTGGGTTATACGATGTCCACGGTAATGTATGGGAGTGGTGTGCTGATTCTTATCAGGGTAACTACGATGGATTACCAAAAAATGGTGAGGCTTTGGTGTCAAATCAACGATGACATAAAGGTTTTACGGGGAGGGTCTCTTTATGACGCTCCTTGGAGTTGTCGTTCAGCAGATCGGCTCTGGGGAGTAAGAGAACATCGTGATACAGCTCTTGGTTTTCGGATCGTAGGTGATTTTAAGTGAATCTCTTGGGAAGGCGAGGATAAATTAGAAAATTCAGTGATTTCATATGAATGAGACTGTCTATATTGAAACTAGCATCCTAGGTTATCTCACAGCCAGATCAACAAAAAATTTAATCCTGGCTGCGAATATGGAGATAACGAGAGATTGGTGGGAGTCTCGCCGAAGTGCCTTTATTCTCTACACGTCGGAGGCAGTTCTAGAGGAAGTGGCGCAGGGAGATCCCGCGATCGCTGTACAACGACTGGAGATTCTGCGTGATTTTCCCTTGCTGGCGTTAAATAAAGATGTACAAAGTTTAGCTGCACAATTCCTATCCCAGAGCAGTCTGCCTTCAAAAGCCAGAGTTGACGCAATCCACATTGCCGCTGCAACCGTCCACGGTATGGATTATCTGCTAACGTGGAATTGTAAGCATATTGCCAATGCTCAAATTCAAGGGAAGTTGGCAGAGATTAGTCTCGATTTTGGCTATGTGCTGCCTGTTCTCTGCACACCAAACGAACTGATGGGAGGCTAGGTCATGTGGGAAGATGAGATTGTTGAAGAGATCCACCAAATCCGCGAAGCATATGCAAAGTCCTTCAATTATGACCTAGACGCAATATTTGAAGATTTACGCAAGAAGGAAGCTGAAAGCGGTAGAGAAGTTGTGAGCTTGTCGCGAAGACGCGGTCTAACAAAACGTTGGAGCGGACGGGCGAGAGATCTCGGTGAGGATGCCGAGGATACTAGCCGCCGCTCAACTTAGCCGTTCGCCCTCAGTTATTCGTGCGTTGTTGTTTTTTTGAAAAGCAACAACCCTAATTCCGTTGAAGCCATTTTTGACCGTTCAGCCGTTGCACCGTGTAAGACACTAACAAGTCAAGACTGATCTTCCGTTCATCAATCATGAAGGATTCTAAGATACTCGGCTTTGCGCCTTTGTCAGCGCAGCAGAAAAACTTAGGAGCCTGAATATCTTCTTTAGAGAAAAGGATAATGAATTCGCGTTGACCACTCTGCCAGTGACCAACTACCTGCCAATAATCAGAGTCGCCTAACTCTGGAATGGGAAAGGGGCGCTTCTCAAACTTGAGATCGAGGTCTTGAATGCCCAGCTTCGCCAATGCTTGAGTTAACGCAGGCAAATAATCTTGGGTAATAAAATCTCTAAAAGGCTTATCTTCAAGGGCTGGAGCTTTTTCCTTTTTCTCGCGTGGCGCTTTCGCAAGCTTTGCCTCGCCTTCTGCCGCATCTGCCTTTGCCTTAGCTGGTTTTGCTTCAGCCACAGGTGTCTCAGTTTCGGGTGGTTTGGGGGTTGTTTCGTCTGACATGGCTCAATCTGCTCATATCTAGGTAAATTGGTCAGCGATCGCGCCTTCACGCCCATCCAGGGTTTAACCCCATGCGTTCTGCATTGCCGCTATGTCCTATAGTAATCGGCTTTAGTCATTAGTCACGGGTCATTCGCGAAAGACAAAGGAAAACTGTATTGAATTATACAAAACTGAATTTTGCTCGTACTTTATTGAGAGTGAAAAAGAGGAGCAGTTGCAGAGCGGAAAATCATCAGGACTCCCCCAAATCTACTTGCGAACTACTCCTCCGCAGCATTCATTCACCTGTGATTTCACAATATCAAGCTTGTTTGTCAATCTTGTTTTACTGAGATGAACTTTAGATGACAGGTGACGATCGAGAATTTCATATCGCTGCGATGAGAGTGTCATCCAGTCTTAATACTGAATCGCTAACTTGGGAATTGTAGATCTACGAGTGTTAGTGTATCTCCATATCACCAAGGACTCCAAAACCCATGAAGTTTAGTCGCCATTCTAACGATGACTCTTCGTTTCCAAATAGCCGCCATTCCACCATACCTAAGCATAAATTTTCATTACGACAACCGTTAATTTATTTATCTTTGTTATTAATCGGTGCGGGTGGAGCGATCGGTGGCAATCGTCTTTTAGCGCAAGATCCGTCATTGGCACAGCAGCTTGCTCCCACGTCACCCAGTCCCGATCGCTCAGATACACCTAGTTCTAGCCCTCTACAAACGACAAATCCCAATTTTATTGCGGAGGCAGTCCAAAAAGTGGGGCCGGCAGTTGTCCGGATCGATTCGCAACGAACTGTTACCTCTCAAGGTCCCAGTGTCTTTGGTCGTCGATTTGGCAATATGCCAACTGAGCGGGTCGAAGAGGGAACTGGATCAGGGTTTATCATCGACGAGAATGGGCTAATTTTGACGAATGCTCATGTGGTGGAGGGAGCCGATCGCGTCACTGTAGCCTTGAAAGACGGGCGTACCTTTGAAGGTCAGGTGATGGGGGCTGATCCCTTAACCGATGTAGCCGTGGTGAAAATTGAAGCGACGCAATTGCCTACCGTGACTCTTGGCGATTCTGAGCAGTTGCAGCCCGGAGAATGGGCGATCGCCATTGGCAACCCGCTTGGATTAGACAACACAGTAACGGCTGGCATTGTCAGTGCGACTGGGCGATCGAGTGCAGAAATTGGCGTGGGCGATCGACGGGTTGGATTTATTCAAACCGATGCAGCGATCAACCCTGGCAATTCTGGAGGACCGTTGCTGAATGAACGAGGAGAAGTCATCGGCATCAACACTGCGATTATTGACGGTGCCCAAGGCTTAGGTTTTGCAGTCCCGATCAACACAGCACAAAAAATTGCAGACGAACTGATTGCCAACGGACGAGTCGATCATCCTTACCTGGGCATCCAGATGGCCACCCTGACTCCTGCCCTACGCGACGAAATTAACAACGATCCCAACAGCAACGTCACCATTCAAGAGGAACAGGGCGTCATTGTCCTGGCGGTTGAACCGGGTTCACCGGCTGACAGAGGTGGAATCCGGGCAGGAGATGTTGTGGTGAAGATTGGCGATCGATCGGTTGTAGATGCTGATTCGATTCAGCAAGCCGTTGAAAATAGCGAGATTGGCAAGGATCTTTCGCTCGAAGTGCGGCGAAACAGACAAACCGTAACTCTCACCGTGCAGCCTGCTGTTCTTCCGGTTGATCAAATGAACTAGCGCAAGTCTAGTTGACGCTCTGTATAACTTCTTTACATCTCTTGTGGGATGGGCATCTTGCCCGTCCAAATTTACCGTGTACCCATAAGCCCGTGCCTTAGTCTGTCAAGGTATCTTTGCAAAGGAGAATCTAAATCTTTGTTTACAAAGAGCTTCTTAAGCTTATCGTTTCTCGATCGAACGCTACGATTCCGAAAAAGACTCCAGATTAGATGCTGGACGAGTTGGCTTGGAGGGAGATGTATCGTCATCCTCCGAATCGTCAGCAATCATACTGGGACTAATTAAAGTAATGTCATATTCGTCCGGCGGGATTGTTGTAATAGCATCCCGCTCTAGCAGATAGTAAACAGCTTGCACCTGCGGACCAAAAACAACCCTATCTTGATCCTGAAGGTCATGGGCTTGTAACCTGCGACCATTGATTAGAAGACCATTTGCACTCGGTTTTCCCTTCAAATTACCATCCACAATGCGATAGTAATAACTACCATCGTCATTAGGGAGTTGCACGAGCGTAGCATGGCGGCGAGAGACAAACTGGGAGACTAAGCGGATGTCACACTTGGGATCTCGACCAATTGAATAGACTGGGTTGTCCAAGGTATACTCCCGCCGTCCCTTGTCATCCTCAATTATAAATAAATGGCTTTGACGCGGTGCTGAAGTCATCGGGCAAGGGGTAGTGGGGCTACAACGAACGTGACTAGGCTCTTAAGGTTCAACTCACTCTAACAAAAAGAGTAGAAATCTGATTAGTACTTTGACTTATCCTAGCTCTCAATCCCATTTTTTCCACAGAATCTACATGATTATGCCTGGATTAGCGGTGATCTAGGAAGTCTAAACTGAAAATTTGCAGGGGTGACATTTTCTACTTATTCAGTCTAATCGCTTTCATCCGGACTGAAATGAGTTAATTTTTTTAGCTTGACTGTACCAAAAATCAGCTTTTCAGTAGCGATCGAACTGTTCAGGAAATCTTTGTTACCCCAAAATGCGATCGACCTACGGAATAAGCAGATGGGAACCTTTTTTTGCAGCGAATCTTCACAGCAGATAGAACACTCATTTCTGCTGAAGGTCGCTAGACTGTTAATCCAGTAATCCAGGTAATCCAGTAATCCAATAATCCAGGCTGAAACTAGGATAATCCGAAGTCAAAGTCCAGGGTGCAGGAGTTGAACCTGCCTGAGGCGAATTATGAGTTCGCTGCCTAAACCGCTCGGCCAACCCTGGCGGTATTCCTATTCTTAAGCTCCTATTGTATCCTGAGGCAATACAGATATGCAGCTATGAGAGTGAACTCGACTGTTGCCCTAACATTAATTTTGTTATCTCTGATGGTGAGTGCCGGAGTGGCTAGCGCCCTGTGGGGCTATCACTTGGGGCGAGATTCCTTAAAAGGCGTGACTCAGCCAGATGCCCGTCCAATCAACAATGTTGCAGAAGGGGATGCCCGTCGGGAAGGGTTAACCTTGTTGCGTGAGGAAGATATCCTGGCAAATGTGAAGGCTCGGATTGAGGGGGGAGCGAATCCTTCCACTGAAGCGACTCAGGATAGTGCAGTTCCCAATCCCTAGTCTGAGCTAATTTTTTTTTTGCTTTGACGGATGATTCCTCTTGCATTAGGTGCTTTGGTCGCCGATTCCTTTCCTGAACTGTCTGGATCGGATGTTTTTCTGCGGCTGCTAGCAGTATTTCTGTTAATTGTAATTAATGCTTTTTTTGTCACGGCTGAGTTTTCAATCGTCTCAGTACGACGATCGCGCATCAATCAACTTGCTTCTGCGGGTGACGCCCAGGCGAAAACCGTTCAAGATTTGCAACGCGGATTAGATCGGCTACTGTCTACGACTCAGCTTGGGATCACCCTCTCTAGCTTGGCGTTAGGGTGGATTGGGGAAAGCACGATGGCGGTGCTGCTAGCCGTAGGGTTGGCACAACTGCCCCTCTCCGAGCAAGCTCGTGCCTTCGCCTCCCATTCCTTAGCCGTGCCGATCGCCTTCTTCCTGATCGCCTATCTGCAAATTGTTCTGGGTGAACTCTGTCCCAAATCAGTGGCGTTGATGTACCCAGAGCAGTTAGCCCGGTTTTTGAGTGCGCCAAGTTTGGCGATCGCTCGGATTTTCAACCCATTTATTTGGATTCTTAATCAATCGACTCGGTTCCTCCTGCGGCTGGTTGGCATTCCTTACACAGGTCAAGGCTGGGCAAATCGCGTCACCCCTGAAGAACTGCAATTGATTATCAGCACCTCTACCGAATCCCCAGGCTTAGAGGAAGAAAAACGAGAACTGTTGACAAATGTATTTGCGTTCGCAGAAGTGACAGCCGGTGAGGTCATGGTGCCCCGCACAAGTTTGGTCGCCATCCCCAAGGAGGCAACATTCCAGGACTTGCTGAATGAGGTGGTTACTTCTGGATACTCTCGTTATCCGGTGATGGGCGAATCGTTAGACGACATTCAGGGCATCATTCACTTCAAAGATCTGGCAGAACCGCTTGGACAGAGAGAGTTATCCCTCGACAGTTCAATTCTTTCGTGGATTCGTCCGGCGCAGTTTGTCTCTGAGAATATGCCCCTGGATGAGTTGCTGCGGCTGATGCGGCGATCGGGGCATGCCATGATCATTATCGTGGATGAGTTTGGTGGCACCGCAGGGTTAATCACGCTCCAAGACCTGATTGCGGAAATCATTGGAGATACGCACGAATCCGAAAAGGCGGATGAAGAACCAACGGTGCAAATTTTGGATGAGCAGACGTTCCTTGTACAAGCTCAAACGGATCTCGAAGAGGTCAATGAGTTGCTGAACTTAGAACTGCCACTTGCAGAGGATTATCAGACCCTCGGAGGGTTTATGATCTTCCAATTACAAAAAATTCCCACTGAGGGAGAGTTGCTGCGTTACGGGAACTATGCCATGACAGTAGAATCTGCTGACGGTCCACGCTTGGAAAAGATCCAGATTCGGCGGTTAGAGCCAGCCATCAATATAGACGAGGAAGACGACGATTTGTTCAACGATGAGGACGACGATCGCATGGAAACCATGGAGCTAGAAGAAATCCCTGATCCCTGGAATTTACCTGACTCTGGCGGTGATCCTCCTGCAACTCCCACGCACCAGCCAACGCCTTCCCCAACCAGCCCTCATAAGGAATAGCGGGAGATGAACTATTGGCTGATGAAATCTGAGCCAGCCGTTTATGGCATCCATGATCTGGCAAGAGATAAACAAACGATTTGGGATGGGGTTCGGAACTATCAAGCGCGGAATTTTCTGCGAGCAATGAAAACGGGCGATCGGGTATTCTTCTATCACTCCAACACCGCTCCTCCTGGGATCGTAGGACTGATGCAAGTTGCGAAATCCGGAATCGATGACCCAACTCAGTTCGATCCGCAGAGTCACTATTACGATCCCAAATCCATGCCAGAGTCTCCTCGCTGGCAGACTGTGATAGTGGAATTTGTTCAGGAATTCCCGACTCTGATTTCGCTAAACATCCTCAAACAGACCTTCTCACCGGATGACCTCTGGGTTGTCCGACCCGGCAATCGCTTGTCTGTAATGCCCGTTTCCGAGGCGGTAGCAGAAAAGCTTTTGGCAATGGTGTAATCAATGTGTAATCAATGTGTAATCAATGTGTAATCAATGTTACTGATAGGCTCGAATCGCTTCCACTTGAAGCTGAAAGAATCCAGGCTGGAAGTGTGGGTTAAGGGCACCGTCATACTCAAATTTGCTGAGCATGAGTTGCATCGCGTAAACGTGGTGAGGATCGATCGGGTTGCCCTCGACCGTTTTTGCCCGAAATACTGGCACAACTGCACTAAACGGAATCTGAATGGTAATCCAACGATCCGCTTGAGTATCAAATGAGTAGCAGTAGGCAATCCCATCCCAACGGGTTTCGGTACGCAGCATAAACTTATAGCGATTGCCATCTCCTTTGACTCGAAGCTCAATCCCCCGATAGGCTGAAAGATCTAGAGGCGGCTCAAAATTCCGGGTGCGAACGGAGGCAAATCCACCTGAGTTAGCCGTAGAAACCGTGCCAGAGAAATCAGCCGCAGAGTCGCCAAGCTGGATACCACTCTGACTAACCCCTCCCATGACAACATCATCCAAGGCACCCCACACTTCTCTGATGTCATAGGTAGACTGCCGGAAATCGAAGAGGGTTTTATAGTTTTGGCTAGGCATAGTTTCTGCGCTCTGATGTTCTGCTGTAAACGGTGAAGACATAGTTTCTGCGTTCTGATGTTCTGCTGTAAACGGTGAACTGTCTACCTTGGGATCAGGACGACTCCCAAACCACTGCTGAAACCAATCGAGGCTGCTGAGGAATGGGATCGCTCCAAAGTAGGACAAGGTTTTCATAAACCGACCGAAATCCCACTGGGTGGGTGGTTGTGTGTTTGGCTGATTTGAAGTCATCACTCTATCTCCAACTTTATTCATATCGTTTTCATGTCTTTTACATTGTTTAACATTTTCCCATCCTAGAAAATTCCGGCTTAGGTTAGGACTGGGTTGTGAATGGGTGATGGGGTGATGGGGGATTCTTCGCAAATTTACAGGAGATGAAGTCTGCTAAAGTCTGCTAAAAGTGCATAAAGGGTAATCTATCCGTTGGCATATCCCTCTGGTGGAGCATCATGAGTAATTTTTCTGACTCCTCCCATACAGGTGCATCTTTTCCCGATCGCCATTCCGATCGTTCGGAATCTGCATCATCGCTCCAGTCGCATTTGCAAGTTGGATTGGCGGCTTTGAGGCGGAAAGCGTATCCGGAGGCGATCGTTCATCTGGAGGTGGTTTATCATAATGCGGCAGATCCGGCTAGCCGATTTAAGGCGCAAATGGGGCTGGTAAAGGCGTATGCTCGTGTTGGCAAGGTTGAGTCAGCCGTTGACCTCTGTTGGCCCTTGCGCGATAGTACTAATCAGCAAGTGCGAACCTGGGCAAATCAGACGCTAGAGCAGCTTGCCCATCGATCGCCACTCTCTAATCCTGTTTCAGAACAATCTAGCCCTGACGCAACAGGCTTTACTCCTTTGAAGCAGTCGCCATCGGCAAAGCCAGCGCCTCCCAAACATGAGGCTGAGGTGCGAGAAGTGAGCCAACCTGTTGCTCAGCCCAAAGATACCCAACCTAGAAAACCAAATCAGCGAGTCCCCAGGGATACCGGATTCGGTGAAGTCGATCGCCCTTCCCTTGAGACGGATGAAGGCTCCTTTTTGTTTGACCTCTATGATGAGGGTGATCCCGATGCGACTTTCCTGCAAATGGAGTTTGACCCGCAGGAAAGTGCTATTAAGCAGGCGACTGAAGAGCTTATGGCGGCTAGAGAGAATGGGGCTGAAGCAGAGGATATTAATGCAACGGCTACACCAGATTCGTTCACGTTAGCAGAAGTCTTGGATTCTGAGATTGGTGCAGATAGTCCACCGATCGAGACGACCATTCAGCCTAATGAAGCGGCACCCATTTGGCGTAAGGCGGGCAGAGCGCAAAAGTGGAGCGGTCTGGGAAAAGTCGATCCGACAAAGCTTTGGGCGTTGGAAGTGGGAACCGTTGGAGTATTGTTCTGGGTAATTTGTACGTTTCTCCAGGTCTGTCAGGGACTAGTGAATTGGGTGTTAGAAGACTTCCCCTTCATAAATTTAAGACAGTTCGTTCGATACAATGATCCCGCTTGGGGAGTCGCGATCGCCCTTATTCTCCTGTTTGCAGCATCGCCCTGGCTGTTGAACCTGATCTTAAAGCGGGTTTATCGTCTCAAACCTCTCACTCGCGAACAGTTAGAACTCTTCAGTCCTGAAGCGTGCCGCTTGCTGAGGCGAGTGAGCAATCAGCGTCATCAACCGTTTCCAAGGCTCGGCATTTTGTCGATGTCGGCTCCGATCGTCTTCACCTATGGTCATCTCCCCCGCAATGCCCAGATCGTGGCTAGCCAGGGATTATTGGAACGGCTCAACGATGATGAAATTGCCACACTCTACGCTGCCGAACTCGGACACATTGGCTATTGGGATTTTGGTGTCATGTCTGGGTTAACGCTAATCGCACAGTTGCCTTACCTGCTGTACTGGCATATGGCGGAGTGGGGCAATCGTCAACGCAATCTGGTGTTTCAAACGATTACGGTTGTGATTGCTTCAGCCGCCTACGGTATTTATAAGCTGGTGCGCTTACCAGGATTATGGCTCTCTCGTGTCCGACTTTATTACAGCGATCGCGCTGCTGTTGAACTCACAGGCAACCCTAACGCCCTCACTCGCGCCTTGTTGAAAATCGCAATGGGGACGGCCGAAATCATTCAGCAGCAAACCTATACGGCTCCACTCCTTGAAAGCATCGATCTGCTCATCCCCGTTGGACACCGTACCGCTCTCAGTCTCGGCAGTCTCTCGTCGAACGCTCCAACTCCGGCAGTGTTGGAATGGGATCGAAGCAACCCGCACCGACGCTGGCTAGCCATTAACAATGCTCATCCGCCATTGGGCGATCGATTAAACTTGCTTTCTCTCTATGCCCGACACTGGCGACTAGATACGGAATTAGGCTGGCACGTTGGGGCGCAAGAACGACAGGGGCAAGATAACCTTCAATCTCCCCCACTCCCTCACTCCCCTACTTTCTCTCCTTCGACTCGGCGCAGGCTTTTGCTGCAAGGCGCACCTTTTTTCGGTATTCTGATTGGGCTGATTATGGCTGGAGGATTATGTTTAGCAGGTTGGGTTGCAGAGCAAGTGCGATGGATTACGATTGACTGGCTCTGGGACGATCGCGATGTAATTTTGGTCGGGTGTGCCTTGATCGGGTTTGGCATTGGCATGATAATGCGAATTAACCCTTCATTTCCAGATATCCGGCGATCGAATTTGCGCGTTGATCCGTCCCTAACCGATTTGCTCTCTAACCCTACGGCAATGCCGATCGACAGTTTGCCCGTCCGGATGCATGGTACTCTCTTAGGACGACGTGGCGTTCTCAATTGGCTATACCCAGATCTGATCCTGCATACTCAAACGGGTTCCGTTCGGCTTCACTTCACCTCCAGTTGGGGCATTTTAGGAAACCTGCTGAATTTCTCCCTTCGTCCTACTGCCTTCCTAAATAGCCGCGTCTTGGTGACAGGATGGTTTCGACGTGGAGCAACTCCCTGGATCGATGTGGAGACTATCCGAACTAAGCGGGCGATCGTCCGTAGTGGACATCCGCTCCTTTCGACGCTCCTCGCTTGCCTGAGCGCCTTACTAGGAATCTACATTATCTTTCGAGGGGAATTGTGACGTACCCGACGCTGATTGCAAGCAATACAGAGCGCGCTTCCCGTTTCATCCGCCGAGCTAGAGCGTTGTCAAGCCAGATTTGATGGGTAATGGGGGGGTGGGGGCGTTGCCCCCACGCAGGGGTGAAACCCCTGCACCCCGCAAAACAAAAATGACAGAGTACTAGAGCCAATCCATCATTACCGCAGAAATGCAACTAACTGCTCTAGTTTTGTCCAGGCGGCTCCGCTGGCTAGAATTTCTCTAGCTCGATCAATTCCTCGACGGTACACAGCATTTGCGTCAGTTTCATCCTCAACGATCGCCCCTCCCACTTTCAGCGCCAATGCAGCATTCAACGCCACTACATCGTGTTGAGCTTGAGTCCCACCTCCTTGAAGCACCGATCGCAGAATCTCAGCATTATCCTGAATTTCACCACCCCGCAACGCCGTTTTAGGAGCAGGAGTCAGCCCTAATTCTTCTGGATTCAGCCACACAGACTGAATCTGCCCACTGGATAACACTGCCAAATGCGTGATATCGCCTAGCCCTGCTTCGTCTAGCTTTTCCCGACCGTGGAGGACGATCGCCTTTTCCCTGCCCAATTGCCGCAACGCCTCCGCTACTCTCTCCACTATGGCTCCATCAAATACGCCCATCACTTGACCCGTAATTGGCAACGGATTCACCAAAGGACCTAACAGGTTAAACACCGTGCGTACCTTCAATGCCTTGCGGATTGGGGCAACGTGCTTCATTGCCGGATGCCAACCCGGAGCAAACAGAAACGTAATCCCGACCTCTGGAAGAGCGGCTCGAATGCGATCGGGAGCCGTGGATAAGTTAACTCCCAACGCTTCCAACACATCGGCTGACCCAACCTTACTAGAAGCGGCTCGGTTGCCATGCTTCGCAACGGGTATCCCTGCTGCTGCCGTCACAAACGCTGCCGCCGTCGAGATATTAAACGTCGAGGCCCCATCCCCTCCCGTGCCACAAGTATCAACCAAAGGAGCCAACAACGGCATAACATCCGAGCCTCCCAGGGATTGAGATTGCAAAACCTGCGCCATTCCTGCTAGTTCACTCGCTGACACCCCTTTCGCCTGAATCGCTGCCAAAATTGCCCCAGACACGATCGGCGGAATTGCTTCCGTCAACCAACCTCGCATTAAGGTAGCTGCCTGGTCAATATCAAGCGATCGACTGTCTAGAAGCTGTTGCAGCAGAATAGCCCAGTCTTGATCAGAACTCACTTCAGGGGTACCGAGAGTAGCGGATAACGTAGGATTACTCATAAATTTGCCTAAAAAACGATCGCACACGGATGGAACCGCAAGATTTTATTATGCGGCAGACTCGCCCCCTAAATTCCCCAATTCTGGAGGACTTTGAGGGTAGACTTGTGCCCCTTTGCGTATCGCATTCAACCGAAAATTGCTGTATCTAGTCTCCCTACTCCATCATCAAGCTATCCTTTAGCGCATAAACAACTTGCTCTTGTTGGTCGGGGGGAAGTTCTGGAAACATGGGCAGTGATAGGACTTCGATCGCCATCTGTTCGGCAGCAGGGAATTGTCCGAGATGGTGGGTTGAAGCATAGATGGGCTGTAAATGCAACGGGATGGGGTAATAGATCATAGAACCGACTCCGCGCTGTTTTAGCTCTTGACGAATTTGATCTCGATAATGGGTCGGATTGTGAGTTGGAGCAGGTATCCGGATGGTGTATTGATGCCAAACACTGTCTCCTCCATCGATCGCCTCTGGGACGACGATTCCGGGTATCGGACTCAGGAATTGGTGATATCGTGACGCGATCGCCCGACGCTGCTCATTCCAGGTGTCGAGATGACGCATTTTGACTTGGAGGATAGCCGCTTGTAGAGCATCTAAGCGACTATTGATCCCAATTTCTTCATAGACATAGCGTTGGCGTTGTCCATGATCCCGCAGCATCCGGATTTTAGCGGCGATCGTGGTATCATTCGTCGTCACGGCTCCACCGTCACCGCAGGCTCCTAAATTCTTCGTCGGATAAAAACTGAAACAGCCAATGTGCCCAATACTGCCGACTTTTGCTCCTGCCCAAGTTGCCCCGGTCGCCTGAGCGCAATCTTCAATCACCCAAAGCTTATGAGACTGAGCAATGTCCATCAGATGAGTCATATTGACAGGTTGCCCAAACAAATGAACAGGCAGAATGGCTTTAGTGCGATCGGTAATCGCCGCTTCAATTTGATTGAGATCAATGTTGAAGGTTTGCGGATCAATGTCTACAAACACCGGAACTGCTCCAAGGGTGCTAATCACTTCTGCTGTAGAAAAAAAAGTGAACGGAGTAGTGATCACTTCATCCCCTGCCTGAATATCGATCGATCGCAGTGCCAACAACAAGGCATCGGTACACGAGTTACAAGCCATGCAATCTGCCGTACCAATGTAGTCAGCAAACTGTCGCTCAAAGTCATCAACGAGAGAACCGCCAATGTAATAGCCAGACGCCAGCACCCTCAAAACAGCCGCATCTACATCACCACCAATCCATTTGTACTGTTCGCTTAAGTTAAACGGAGGAATAAAATTCATGCCTACACCACACTCACTGACTCAACCATCGTTGAGATGAAAACAGCACTATCTTCGCCTATTCTTTGGAGATTAATGAAGCCCTTCCTGAGTTTCTGAAGTAACTTAATTTCGATCGAACTGACAAACGGTATACGTTTTTACATATGAACATCCAAAAGTTGAGCGTTGAAAGGAATCTGGGATGAATCACCAGGGAGTTGGCATACTCTATGGGGTCGGGGCAGGTCCGGGTGATCCGGAATTAATGACCCTGAAGGGGTTGCGAATAGTGCAACGATCGCCTGTGATAGCGTTTCCGGCTGGTGTCGATGGTAAACCCGGAATGGCGCAACGAATCATTGCAGAATGGCTTCAACCAGAACAGGTGCAGCTACCGCTCATTTTTCCCTATGTGCAAGATGAAAATAGGCTGATCGAGGCGTGGCGATCGGCGGCGGCTCAAGTTTGGCACTATCTTCGGCAAGGACAGGATGTAGCGTTCGTTTCAGAAGGAGATGTCAGCTTCTACAGCACATTCACCTATTTGGCGCAAACGTTACAGCATGAGCATCCAGAGGCGATAGTTCAAACGATTCCTGGAGTGTCCTCTCCGATGGCGGCAGCAGCAGCATTGGGCATCCCACTCACGATTCGATCGCAGCGATTACTCGTCCTACCTGCCCTCTACAGCGTTACAGAATTGGAAACCGCTTTAAGCTGCGCCGATGTCTTAGTTTTAATGAAAGTTAGCTCTGTTTACGAACAGGTCTGGTCAGTTTTGCACCGTCATCAGCTTCTTCACCGCAGTTACGTCATCGAACGAGCAACCCTTCCTGATCAAATAATTCACGCTGACCTGAGCGATCGTCATACTCTCAAGCTTCCCTACTTTTCGCTGCTAATCGTAATGATTAGGAGTCAGGGAGTAGGGGAATGAGGAAGTAGATACAGCAGTTTTCGGTTGAACGCGGATACGCAAAATGGGCAAGGCATACCGTGCCCGTACAAGGTTGATAGATTGGCATGACAGGTACACCGTAGCCGATCGAGAGAGAAGAACACCCCATCCCCCCATCTCCCCATCTCCCCATCTCCCCCATCTCC
>JAAUSF010000014.1 GCA_012033255.1 Cyanobacteria bacterium RU_5_0 | reverse complement strand
GGTGAGGGAGTGAGGGGGTGAGGGGGGACGGTAGTCAAGAATCCAGTCGATCGCCGGGGTGGGAGAGTGGGAGTCTTGTCCGGTAGGGCGAACGGCGATGAGGCGGATTTCGTAGCGTTGGCGTTGGCGGTGATCTTCGTAGCTATTGAAATCGAGTTCGACGATCGCATCACATCGTCCAGACGGAATTTCGTCTCGATAATGTCCCCACCAGACACCAGGGAAAGGGCGATCGCAGGAGTCATCTCGGATTTCAAACTCGGTTTTGATGTACTGAACTTTGCGTCCTTTCCAGTCTTGAATATTCTTATGCCAAACCCGCGTAAACCAGATGTTTTGAATCAACAATCTGGGCACTGGATTTCCAATTCCACAGGGTTCCAACAGTTTCAATTCTCGGAACAACTCCTTCCCCAATTCCGCCACTGTCACTGTCAAATCTGCCTGAACTACTGCCCTGTCCCCTATCCCCGTCTCCATCTGTTGTTCCCGACCCTGTCGATTGATCGCCTCCGTGAACAATGAAATATTCTCCACAGGTAAACTCAACCCTGCCGCAAACGGATGTCCCCCAAATCTATGCAATAAATGTGACTGATTTTTCACCAGTTGGTAGAGATCAATTTGGTTCACCGATCGAGCCGAACCACGGGCGAGGGGGGGATAGGGGGATGGGGGGATGGGGAATAAATCATCTGTTACCCATTCGTTGTCGCTGTCGATCGCTGTACTCAACAAAATGGTTGGACGATCGTAGTCTTGGGCGATTTGTCCGGCAACTAACCCCAAAACCCCGACTGACCACTGGGGATCAGCGAGAACGATCACATGGGTAGTTGAAAGATCGAGTTGAGCCAGACGAGCCACAACCTGTTGAGCGACATCGCGTTGTAAGGATTTACGGCGAACGTTTGCCAGTTCTGTTTCTTCAGCCAGTTGGCGGCAACGTTCTTTGTCTTGACTGGTGAGCAGTTCGACACAGAACTGAGCGTCTCCATAAATGCGACTGATCGCGTTGATGCGCGGACCTAAGCCAAAGGAAATATCGGTGGGTCGATCGCCGCTCTTTCGACACAGTTCCAACAGTTTTGCAATTCCAGGTCGAGGAGAATGAACCAGATCTTGATTTTTCTGAAGCTGTTGAATCCCTCGCTGAGCCAGATAGCGACAGTCTCCAGTCAGTTGCACTAAATCAGCAATTAGCCCGATCGCCACTAAATCCAGCAAAGCCTCTAACGGCTGTTGTGGGACATCCGGAAGCGTTTCATACAGTGCCTCGACTAATTTGTATGCTACAGCGACGCCAGATAAATTTGCCAACGGATGCTCAGATGGCAAGTAGCGAGGATTGAGGATGGCCGTGACAGGAGGGCGATCGTCAGGCAGCGTGTGATGATCCGTGACGATCACATCCATCGCGTATTGATGGGCATATTCAATTTCATCCAAATTAGTACTACCTGTGTCACAGGTGACGATGAGCGAATATCCTTGGGCCGCTAAGGTTTCAATGCCTCGCTTGGATAACCCATGCGATTCTTTGAGGCGATCGGGAATGTGATACGTCAACTGTTGATTCTGTGAGAAAAATTGACCCAAACCTTCCCATAAAACGGCGGTCGCTGTAATCCCATCCGCATCAAAATCTCCCCAAATCGCCACCTTCTCAGCCTTTTGTCGCGCTTGCTGGAGGCGATCGACTGCCCACTGCATCTCCTCTTTAAACTCAAACGAACTGGCAGGACAATAATGTCTTGGGTCAAGAAACCCTGCCAGCCGATCGAGATCTCGAATCCCTCGCTGCCACAAGAGTTGAGCCGCATACTGCCCAGATAAACCAGCCGCATACTGGCTAACCGCAAGCACAAATTCTTCTGGTAAATCAAAGCGTGACTGAACTTGCCACTGAGGTTGCTCAAACATAAGGAGCAAATGAACTACTCGTGAACTACCAGACACCAACCGATAACGGCGGTATGGTGTTGGCTTCCCAATTTATCGGCAATAGCCTAAGCGAACTCCATAGCTCTTTTGGTCTTACATTCCCTCCAAGGGCAGGAGTCCTGGTTCCCAAGACCCATACTTTTCCGTGCAGCCTATACCTATTAGCTTGGTTTTTGCTTATGGCAGTGAGGGTCAAGATGGATCAATTGTATCATAAGAGTCTGCTTGTTTCGTCGCTCTCCCCGCCCCTGTTCTACGCTTTTGACAGCCACTTTCACTTGCATAAGCCACACGCATACCCATCCACTCATCCACTCATCTACATCACCCCACGCTCCGGGATGGAATTCCCAGGACTGGACAGGGAAAATGTGAAGATAATTGTTGAATCAAGGGATGCTTACAGGAGCTACAGCCCATCACTAACAAATCTGCTGCTTCAGCTTCCACAACCGATCGCAACTCTTCGGCGACATTGCCAAACCGCAAATGGGCTTCCAGAGAACCACGCCACTCTTCCGCTAGACAACGTGCTTGCCACAACACACAATCGGCTCGTTCTAACAAATCAATTTTGGGATCAGGATGAATAGTGCACTGGTTGAGGCATTGTTGATTTAAGTACGATTGCCCCACCTCCTTCAGCGCCAATGTTCCATCGAAGTCACCATGCAAATCGACCGAAGCCACACGAGCAGTTTTCCGTCTAAATGCTTTAGGCGTCGATCGCACATGATGCGGCAACTCCACTTCCACTGAAGTTGCACGGGTAGATTTGGCTGAGCGAGAGAAGAGACGATCGATCACATACACAACATGAACCATGACCTGCTTTTGTGTCGCCAAGCGAGTTTGGTGAGCAATCCACAACGTTAGATCCAGAGCCGCCTGACTGTTCATTGACCCGCTATAGCCAACCACCAAATTCATCCGATCGGATTCTGCCTCATCAAACGTGAATCGCCCTGGCAACAGCACAATTTGCTCCGTGAAATAATCCTGTCCCAGAGAAGTTTTGAGGCGCGTCAACATGGGTTTAAGCTTTACAAGCATATCTTCCTCAGCTAGTTAGCGAATAAGGGTGGATGGGTGGATGGGTGGATGGGTGGATGGGTAATGAAGTGATGGGGTAGCCGATCGTCATCCTCTCATCCCCTCCCCTACTCCTCCCGATTAAAGTGCCGATCCAGAAAGTTCAGGGCGTGGTTACGGTATTCGTAATACTCGTGAGATTCACGGATTTCTTGAGGATTCCGTGGATGAGGAAAGGGAACTTCTAGAATTTCACCGATCGTGGCGGCAGGTCCATTGGTCATCATGATGATCCGATCGGACATATACAACGCCTCATCAACATCATGTGTCACCATGATCACGGATTGACGATGGCTTTCCCAAATATCAAGCACTTGGCGCTGGAGTTTGCCACGAGTAAGTGCATCAAGTGCCCCAAACGGTTCATCCATCAACAGCACCTTTGGACGAATCGCTAGCGCACGGGCAATGCCTACTCGTTGTTTCATTCCACCCGATAGTTGGTCGGGATATTTATCTGCGGCAGCCGTCAAGTTAACCATCGCTAGATGCTCCTCCACAATCCGGCTTTTCTCGACGGGAGGAACATGCTCCAAGACTTCATCTACCGCCAGGCGAATGTTGCAACGGACAGTCAACCACGGAAGTAGGGAGTAGTGCTGGAACACCATCATGCGATCGGCTCCTGGCTTACGGATCTCTTTGCCTTGCAGACGCACAGAACCCGAAGAGGCTTTCTCTAGCCCTGACACAATCTTCAGCAACGTTGATTTACCGCAACCAGAGTGACCAATCACTGATATATATTCATCTTCGCCAATTTTTAGGTTGATGTTGTCCAGTACAACAGATTTGTTACCATCGGCGGAGCGATAGGTTTTGGTTAAGTCTTCGATGATTAAAAAATCGCTAGAAGCACCCAGATGTTTATCACTGTCAGATGGAAAGTGGGTAAGGGGTTTGATCATGTTTCACTCCTGAAGTAGGAAGGATTAATACTCATCTGATAACTAATGACTTTTGCTCAAGACAAATAAATTGGCTTGGGAGCGTTGGCTCGGATCTCAAAGCTGTTGAGGTAAGCAACGGGATCACTCGGATCGAACGATTTGCGATCGACAAATACTTCAGCCGGTTCAACTTTGTAGTCGTCCTGCGGACATTCAATGCCCAGTTCAGCCGCAATCTCTCGGTAGAGATCAGTTCGCCATGCTTGACGTGCCTTTTGTTCGGCATCAGCCGGAAACTCTGAGATCTGCCCCCATCGGGTGGCTTGAGTCATGAACCAGAGGCTGTGAGATTGCCAAAGGAATGTGGAGTGATCGCCAAGAGGATGGGGCAAATCACTCGGCAATTCAAAGAAGATGGTGGTTTCATCAGGTTTTGAGACGATGCGTTTCTGATTATCAAAGCCACCGTAATTGTATTCACCCGCGATCGCAGGCTTCGTATAGTCTGGCTTCGCACGAGTGAACGATCGCGATGAGATAATTTCCACCACTTCTTCACGATTAGCCGGATTCGCGCAAAATTGACACGCTTCAATCATGGCTTTGACGAGTGATCGATAGGTTTTCGGATTCTCGTCAATAAACGGTTGCATGACTGCAAGAACGCGATCGGGATGTCCTCGCCACACTTCTCGACCTTGAGCAAATGTAAAACCAACGCCCTCGTTACCTGAAATGGCTCTAGTGTTCCAGGGTTCTGCGACCATATAAGCTTGCATGGCACCAATTCGCATATTACTCACCATTTGCGGCGGCGGAATGATGATAATGCGTAATTCTTCGATCGGGTCTACACCAACGGCGGCTGAGAGATAGCGGACAAAATATTCGTAAATGGCAGAACTTAACACAACTGCCCATATCCGTCGCTCCGAGGGCAAACTCTCAAAGTAGCGACGGAAATCTTGTCCGAAGGCTTCTAAATTACCGTTGTATTCATGCAAGGGGCGCAATCCCGCATCCCACATCGCTTTGTTCATTGTCATTGCGTTGCCGTGGCGATGGATGGTCATTGCCGCACACATAGGGGCATGACGGGCACCTTCCGCTCCAATTCGAGCATTGGTCACGGCTCCAGAGACAACAGGGGAAGCATCTAATCGACCGAAAATTACGCCATCACGAGAGGTTCCCCAACTCGCTTCACGATTGAGTTTGACATTCAAGCCATACTTCCAAAAAAAACCTTTCGTGTAAGCGACTGCAAAAGGGGCGCAGTCATTGACAGGTACAAATCCGACAGTAAGATTGGGTTTTTCCAACGTGTTTGGATCAACGATTTGATCCATTGCATGCACTTCTTCAGTTAACCCTGGAATGGGAACCGTCTTAGTGCAGGAGCCGAGAACGGTAGCTGCTGCGAAGCCACCCACACCCCGGAGGAGCGATCGCCGAGAAAGTCTGTTCATGATGAAGGATGAAGGATGAAAGATGAAAGATGAAGGATGAAAGATGAGGGTGAACGAGGGTACTGATTACTGATGAAGTTGGTAATGGATAGAGCAGAATGGTTATCCGTTGCAAAATCTGTTGCAGCTAAGGATTATGAATTAAATAAATTGTGGGGTGAGTGTTCTCATGCCCAGACGGGCAAGATGCCCATCCCACAAGAATTGCAGTTTATTTAATGTTCATTCCTAATTTCAGCTAGCTTTGCTGTACGGGACGATGAGTAATGATGCGCTGGATTTGCACCAAAAGGATGTCTAGTACAAGTCCAGTTAGACCAATGACCAATACGGCGAGAAATACAGAACTTAAAGAGAGACGGTTCCATTCATCCCAAACGAAAAAGCCAATGCCGATGCCACCTGTGAGCATTTCGACGGCGACGATCACGAGCCAAGCAATTCCCAGGCTGATCCGGAGTCCGGTGAAGATATAGGGCAAACTGGCCGGCAAGATGATTTTGTAGATCTGTCTCCAGCGAGGCATTTCTAATACACGAGCGATGTCGAGGTAATCGCTGGAAACGCTGGATACTCCCAAAGCAGTGTTGATGACGGTGGGCCACAGTGAGGTAATGAAGATGACGAAGATAGCGGAAGGGTTTGCCAGGTTGAAGACGGCAAGGGCGATCGGCAACCATGCCACGGGTGAGACAGGTCTAAGAATTTGCACGATCGGATTAATTGCCATCATTGCTTTCTTGGATGCTCCGATCCAAAAGCCGATCGGAACCGCAACCAATGAGCCAAGTAGGAAGCCAGTAAAGACACGTCGAAGGCTGGCAAGCAGCAACCAGCCGATACCTAAGTCCCCAGGCCCTCGACGGTAAAACGGATTTAGAATGTAGTCTAAATTGTCAATGAACGCTTCTGCGGGTGTTGGAAGCAGTGTAGTGACGAAAGTGGCTACGACCCACCAAAGGGCAATTAAGAATGCAAAACCCAGCAAGGGTAGCAAAATTGCATCACGGAGAAATGCCGGACGGAGGTACTTCTGCCAAGTAGTATGGGCAGCCACGACGGCTGTCTGGATGGCATATAGAAGCATGAGTATCTCCTCAGAGTCTTAGGACGATCGCACAATACATCAAGAAATACCTGCTGCCTTTCTGCAACGCAGATCAAGTACAGATTCAGGTACGATCGATACCTGCTCCCTTGAAGTTCACATCAAGGAAACAAATATCACTTACGGAAACATGAGGATACTGAAAGAGATCAAGCGGTCAAAATGCTGATTCTTCAGTCTCCCCTCACTGCCGACGGAGTTAGCTGACGGGCTAGGACTGAGAGGTGTCCCTCTCTGGGAGGATACAAAAATGAAGGTTGAAGGATGAATCGGTGTTCTGCCTTCTAGCTTCAGCTTTTTATCTTCCAGAAGATAAGCCCCAAAGGATGGTTCCTCCGCTCCGGCTAGCTGCTTCAGAACATACGCAACTAGTGCCTAGATTAGGCTGACTTGGTTTGATTTCCACAGCCTAACATTCTCATTGAGAGTCCGTCAACCGGAAATCTACAAAACTCTTAAAACATAAACCAGGGAGCATCAATTAAACCGTTAATTTGTCATCAGTGGCAGCACGACAGCAAATGTTGTTACTCGATCGCCACTTCTAACGAAAATTTGTCCACCGAGTCGGGCAATCGATCGGTTGATCAGGGTAAGTCCTAATCCAATTCCGTTGTAGTGCCAAGGATTGTGGTGAAGAATGCGATAGAAAGGTTGAAAAATGCGTTCTTGCTCGTTCGGTGAGATCTCAATGCCTGTGTTGGTGACAGACAGCTTTAAGATGTTATTTTTTGCTTCAGCCGTTATTGTAATTGATTGCATAGGGAGCGTGTAATAACAGGCATTATTCAATAATTCATCGACAATTTGCTCTAAGCTTGGCAGGTGCAAGAGAATCGTAGGGATCGTGGGTGAGATGCTACGGACGATCGTGTGTTGATGACAAACAGCTAGATCCGTGAAGCGGTTGATCACTTGAGGAAGCCACTGTTGCAGATCGATCGAGGTTAAGGACAGTGATTCGATCGAGGTGGAAGTGGATTGGAAATCTAGTAAACGATTGGCTAAATTGGATTCGTACTTCCCTTCATCTTGCAATACTTCCAGATATTTTTCTATGCGTTGCCACGAGTGAGTATGCGCTTCCGGGTGAATAACTTTCGTATATTGCTCTAAGCGATGTCGGTGAAGAATAATTTCAATTGTCGTCTGCAAATCATGTTCTCTCAAAGGTTTGACCAAATAGCCAAAGGGAGCAGAATGTTTTGCGCGTTCTAGGGTTGTGTCGTCTGTATGAGCCGTAAGATAAACGATCGGGATATCGAACCTTGCATAGATTTGCTCAGCCGCTGTGATTCCATCAATTCCTCCCTTAAGCCGAACATCCATCAATACCAAATCAGGTTTTGTCTCTTCAGCAATTTGAATCGCTTTTGCACCAGAAACAAGGCTTGCAACAACAGTATGCCCCAATCTTTCTAGTGTTTGCTCAATGTGCCAAGCAATCACCTTTTCATCTTCAACAACTAAAACTCGTGCCATAGTAGATATTAAAGCCTTAATAGTGATTTATGAAAGAATTGCTTTGAATAGAGTAAACAGAATAAATGATCTACTTATATTCGTCCCCTAAATTCCCCAATTCTGGGAGACCTTGAGTTTGGCTCCCCCTAACGTTGGAAAGCTAAGGGGCAAAGTCTAGTAAGGAATAACACATTAAAACATCCTCTTAAACTCAGCACTCAGCACCCAGCACTCGCACTCGCACTCAACACTGTCTCAACCCTAATTTTGGCTTTATTAAACAGGTTCTTAAATACCTAGGGTATCCGCACAAAACTCAAACATTTCTATAGATTTCTTACATAGGTTCAGAGAATTTTAAGAAATACAGCTTATTCACGTCGTGGGGTGTGGGTTAACCATAGCCCTAAAAACGGTTGAAGCGCCTCGATCGATTTCTAATGCTACTGTGTTGAACATTAGCTCAGCCAGAGTTCATTCCCGATCGGTTGAGGTTGAGTAGATGTAGAAAGAAATCGTATAGTAGTAACAAAATTTTGGTGGAAAAGTTCCCATGTTGAATCGTGCCACCGCTCTCGGCATCGTAGCTGCTATGTTAGGTGCGAGTTTGCCAATTCAGACGCCAATTTCAGCCCAGGCTCAAACGGCAGAATTAACTTGTGTTCCACTGCCGCTTGTCGGTGGAGAAGGCAGCGAGGTGACAAAGGAAATTTCGCCGCCCACTCTGCCTATCCCAATTCCCGCACCTGTTCCCGTCCCGACTCAAGAATTGCGTAACAATTGGAATACCGATTGGCTCGTTCCGCGCGATCGGGTTTTTCAAGAGTTCATCGTGACAGTTGTGCCGCATAACACTGAGAATTACAACATTGAGATGTACTTAAAATATCCCGATGATACGGCGGATCAGTTTTATGATGAAAGCCGAGTCGCCCTGACTGCCGAGCAATCAATCACGGTGAATGCTGCCCCTCGTGCTGGCGATCAGCCCTATCAGGTGAATGTGGAAGTGGGGAGTGTAGAATCGATCGGGTTTCGCTATACTGCCTCCGTTCAAGGGTGCTACTCTGAAACCGTCTTAGCGACTCCTGGCGGAGATTGCATTTCCCTCTCATTGGTTGGCGGTGATGGCACAGAAGTCACCAAAGAAACCTCCCCACCCACGATTCCGGGACCTTTTGGGCTAGAAGTTCGCAATAACTGGAATACCGATTGGGTTGTTCCGAGCGGTCAAATTTTCCAAGAATTTATCGTGACGATCGTTCCTCATAGCACCGCCGAATACAACATTGAGATGAACTTGAAATATGCGGATGATACTGCCGATGAATTCTATGATGAAAGCTCGATCGACCTCACCGCTGAACAATCGTTAATCATCAGAGCGACGCCTCGTTCAAGCGATCAACCCTATCAGGTGAATGTCGCGATCGGTGGACTCAATGCGATCGGGGTCAGATACACGGCATCAGTGCAAGCCTGTCCCTAGCCCTGATTGTCGATCGTTCCATACTTCTACGAATGCAGAGACATAGGCTTCTTGCTCTAAGGTTTCGACGCTCCCTGGACGAACTGCCCGGACATGAGCAAAGGCTTCCTCTGGCGAATAGCCAAGCGCAACTAAACAAGCGGCTGTCACTAAGCCAGTTCGCCCCAATCCGGCTTTACAGTGAATCACAACCGTTTGTTCCTGTTGAACGGCAATGAGAATAGAGTCTACCAAATTGCACAATTCTGCCATTGAGGTTGGCGTCCCAAAGTCATGAATCGGAAACCATTGGCTCTCCATGCCACACGCCTTCACTTGATTCAGGAGATCTGGAATCTGCAACTGCTCAAACTCATGCACCTCCAGCAGCGTAATCAGTCGATCGATCGCATAATGCTCATTCAATCGGCACAGATCTTTATCAAGATCGCGTTCCCAAAGGGCGTTTATTCCAATGTTTCGTTTACCAGGGGCGATCGTCATCCCAAGCCGTCCGGGTACTTTCACTACATCATTTGGCAAAAAATCAACCCGCATTGGATGAGTATCAGAGGTGATTAAGGGGCGATCGTCTGTTATTGGGATCGGTTGAGTATCAGCCATGTGCCATCCTTCTGGGATTTCAAACACCTTTATCTGTAGCAAAAGTGTACTAGAGTTTATTGTTTTGTGATGTTTACTAATTAACTTTAATTGGCAGCGTAGTCTCTTCCTACGGTCTGACGAATTCAAATCACAGTCTTGGTAAGGTTAAAAAGAGATTTCTTGAATTCAAACTATTAATTCAAATCATTATTGTGTGAGCGTTTACATTCTCGATCTATTAATAATTGGCTTATTGCTGATTAGTGTCACTCTAGGATCAGGCTGGATTGCCCGTCTGCCCCTGTCCTACGCCATGATTTATTTGATCGTTGGGATCATCCTCGGTCCCTACGGGTTCAATCTCATTCAACTCCAACCGGGAGAACAGTTCCTCGAACGGCTAACGGAGTTTGTAGTCCTCATTTCACTCTTTAGCTGTGGCTTGAAAATGAATCGCCCGTTGAACCTATGGGCATGGAATTCAACGATTCGGCTGATCGGGCTGTTGATGCCAATCACCATTGTAGCCATCGCCGCGATCGCGCATGGGTTCCTGGGTTTCTCATGGGGAGAAGGGATTTTATTAGGTGCAATTCTTGCCCCGACTGATCCCGTGTTGGCATCAGAAGTGCAGCTAACTCACCCCGACGATCACGATGAGTTGCGCTTTGGCTTAACCTCAGAAGGAGGCATTAACGATGCTGCCGCATTTCCATTTGTCTATTTTGGGTTGTACTGGTTAAAAAACGATCGCTGGCAAGACTGGTTTATCAATTGGGTAGCCGTAGACCTGATTTGGGCAACGATCGCAGGCTTCACAGTTGGCATTCTCGTTCCAAGAGCCATCACTTGGTTAGATAAACGAGTGCAACGATCCCGCCAAGTCGATGAACTCATGGAGGATTTTGTGGCGCTGGGAATGATTTTGGTGACGTATGCGATCGCTGAAATTCTGAACGGGTATGGGTTTCTCGCCGTATTTGTTGCCGGAATCATAAACCAACGCAGCTATCGTGATCCAGAAAAACAATTGTCTCAACTCAACTTCACAGAACGGACTGAAAAATTACTAGAAATCGGTACTATTCTGCTACTCGGTACCATTTTACAAGGCGAACCTCTAGGGCTATTCGCCTTACCTGGACTATTCATTGCCGGAATACTGACCTTTGTCATCCGACCGATCGGCGCATGGATAAGTACGATCGGCGCAAATTATCATCCGGCAAGACGCTGGCTATTTGGCTGGTTCGGTATCCGGGGTGTGGGATCGCTCTACTACTTGTCTTACGCCTTGGGCAACGGCTTAGAGGGAGAGATAGCAGCGCAAATTGCCTGGATTGCAGTAATTGTGATTCTTTGCTCGATCGTGCTGCATGGCGTCAGCGCAACCCCCCTGATGAAATGGTATGAGCGTCATATTGAAGCAAGACGAGGGAGGCTAGAACAAGCCTTGCAGCAGAACGATCGGTAGTTTTTCTACGAATCTGATTGCTTCACTCTGGACGATCGCCCTTTCCACTCCTACCACAGTTATGTAGCCTGTATCTGTTGCAGTTGTTCGATCGATAACCCCGTCACACGAGCAATTACCTCAAGTGCAACCCCTTCTTGTAGTAGATTCAGGGCTACCTCCCGAAGTCCCTCTTCACGCCCTTCTTCACGCCCTTCTTCACGCCCTTCTTCACGCCCTTCTTCCTTGATCGCTTGATATGTCACTGATTCTTTCATAAGATCCCTCCGCAAAATCTGTCGAATCACCTCTTTTTCCAATGTTAATCCAGCCAGAATAAATGCTGAGGCGGCTACATTACTTTGTATCCGTGAGTCAGCGATCTGATTAATCTCTTGGGCAACCTGTCGTAACACTTGAGTTCGATTATTGGTTTGACACAAGACGGCAAAAGGGAGCAGTCCTGGATACTTCAAAAATTCATCAATAGGTTGTTCCCACAGTCGAATGACTCCAAACTCATGTCGTGTATTCTCCAGGATGAAAACTGTTTGCCGCGCTAATTCTGAAGTTGTGGACTGGAGATAGATGACTACCTGCCGCATTTGCTTTTGGGGGAAGCGACGGTGTATTCGCAGGCGATAATCTGCCATCCGAAAGGGAATATCGGATTTAGGCTCGGTTTGAAACTCGATGTGGAGGACGACTTCATCTGATTGCAGCAGGATTAAGGTATCGGCTCGAATGGGTTCAAGCGACAGTTCAGAGGGACTTAGCTCGGTGAGCGCGATCGGCTCCCCCAACAGCCAAGTGGCGAAGTCGGTTGGGAAGGTTTCCGCTAGAAACTTGCAAATGTTGTCAAACATAGTGCAAGAAATCCTTATTCTTTAGGCGTGAAGACAGTCAACCCTTGGGGAATACACTCCACTTCGATCGGGGTTGTTCCGATTATCTCGCCATCCAATACCACTTTCTGAGGCGGATTGGCTGCAACTCTAAGCCGTCTTGCCCGACTATGAACCACATTTTGTTGCTCAATGTTGGTTCGGGTGATGGCGGCTCCCAACATTTTCAGCATCGTTGTGATGCCTTGCAGCTTAGTTTCGGCAGAAGCGATCGTCACATCTAGCTTGCCATCATCCAGAATTACCTCTCCGGCTCCCTGTGCCAATACCGACGTAGGAGGAGCAGCATTAGCGATCGTGATCGCATGTGCCTGAAACTTGTAAGTTTCGCCATCCGATTCAATTTCCGTGTCAAACAATTCTTGCCCTTCGATCGCCTGCCAGCCCGCCATCAGATAAGCGAGTGCCCCCCATTGGTCTTTCAACTCTCGATTCGCCTTCTCGACGGTGGCTGCTTCATAGCCTATACCTGCCAGCAACACCATCGGCAATCCATTACACCGAGCGGCATCTACATTGCGAATATGCCCCGCCAAAATCGTCTGACATGCATTGCGAATCGGGAAAAATCGCGGAAGTCCTAATGCGACAGCAAAAGCGTTTGCAGTTCCTCTAGGAATAATTCCCAAAGGAATGCCCGTACCAATCAAGGCACCTGCTACAGCAGAAACAGTGCCATCTCCCCCGGACGCAATGATCAAGTCAGCTTGAGACTCGATCGCCTTCTCTACCAACTGTTCTAGTGGAATATCGGGTTCGGTCATATGAACCTGCAAATTCAATTGAGGCTCCAGCAATTGCCGAATCAACACTAGATCTTGTTCACAGTTGTTTCCTGGTCCACACACCGGATTGAAGATCAAGTGAGCGATCAGGGATTTAGCTAGCTGAGTCACGATCGCTTCTGCGGTCGCCAAGTTAGTTGCCAACGCCACATTATGGACGTTGCAAATTCGCAAAAGCGCCTGAATATCAGGTTCGTGTGGCTGAGCATAAAGCGGATCGACTAGAAAAATCACAGCCAGCACATTTCCGGACGCGACCTCTGCCGCAATCTGAGCATCGCCGCCCATTGGACCCGATAGCATTTGCTCAACCGTTAACCCTGTTGCCCACTCAATCCGTTGTCCGGTTGTGCCTGTGGCAATCAGTCGATATCGCTTCAGCAAGGCAGTATGCTGCTTAGTGAAATTGACAACATCATCTTTTTTAGAATCGTGCGCGATGAGGGCGATCGTGGTAGGCATAATTAAAAAAATCGCTTCACAGAAATGACAAGTAATGTATTCACAGATGCTTTATCTAGAGTGAGATAAACCTGGTCTTCATAAATTCTATCGATCGCCGTAATTGGTACAGTCACCTTGGCAAAACCTACCAATATTCTGAAGCAGAGAATAGTTTAAAGCAACTCTACATAGGGAGTAGATGAGGGAATGAAGGAATGAAGGAATGAAAGAATGCTAAAACCGATTTCCCATCCCCCCATCCCCCCATCCCCCCCATTAAGATGCTTAGCTTTTTCCCTAAACTGACAACCTTTCAGCCTACAGTGAGTCAAGATGCCTTCCTCAATTGGCTGCAATGGATACCAATGTTTTGCATGGTCAAAGTTTCCCGTTAGGGGCAACAGTCTACAAAAACGGGGTCAACTTCTCGATTTTCTCTAAAAGCAGCATGGGTATGGAACTCTTGCTGTTTGATCAAGCGACTGCACCACAACCGAGTCGTGTAATCTCGCTTGATCCCAATCACAACCGCACCTTTTTTTACTGGCATGTCTTTGTTCCTGGAGTGAGCGCAGGACAGGTATATGCCTATCGGGCACATGGGGCATTTGCTCCCGAACAAGGGCATCGATTTGACGGGGCGAAAGTGTTGCTCGATCCCTACGCGAAGGTGATCGCCAACTGGGAGCATTACAGTCGAGAAGCGGCGAGTCGTCCGGGTGACAATTGTGCTCAAGCTCTTCGAGGAGTGGTTGTTGATACAACTATCTACGATTGGGAAGACGATGAATCTCCTTCCACACCCTATGCCAAAACAGTTATTTATGAACTGCATATTGATGCATTTACACGCCATCCTAACTCTGGTGTCTCTTCAGAAAAACGCGGTACTTATGCCGGATTAATTGAGAAAATTCCTTATCTAAAAGAATTAGGCATTACAGCCGTTGAGTTAATGCCCATTCATCAGTTTGATCCACAGGATGCTCCATTGGGGTTAACCAACTATTGGGGTTATAGCACTGTGGCGTTTTTTGCCCCCCATGCAGCATACAGTTCTCATCATGATTCGTTGGGTGTAATTGATGAGTTCCGCGATATGGTCAAAGCCTTGCATCGGGAGGGAATTGAAGTGATTTTAGATGTGGTGTTTAACCATACCGCAGAGGGAAATCATTTAGGACCAACGCTCTCGTTTCGAGGGTTGGAGAATTCGGTATATTACATTTTGGAGGACGATCGCATTCATTATCGCGACTATAGCGGCTGTGGCAACACAGTCAAAGCCAATCATCCTGTGGTTGGAAAACTGATCTTAGATTGTTTGCACTATTGGGTCGCTGAAATGCATGTCGATGGGTTTCGCTTTGATCTAGCATCGGTGCTATCTCGCAATCGTGTGGGCGAACCGGATGAAAATTCTCCGATGCTGTGGACGATCGACTCCGATCCGGCTCTCGCCAGTACCAAGATTATTGCAGAGGCATGGGATGCCGCCGGACTGTATCAGGTCGGTTCGTTTTCAGGCGATCGCTTTGCAGAGTGGAACGGTCCTTACCGCGACGATGTACGTCGGTTTGTCAGAGGCGATAATGATACGGTAGGCAAATTAGCCGCTCGGATTATGGCAAGTCCAGATATTTATCCCAGCCCCGATCGCGAACCGAATCGCAGCATTAATTTTGTCACCTGTCATGATGGATTCACGTTGAATGACTTGGTGTCATACAACATCAAACACAACGAAGCGAACAAGGAAACGAACCGAGATGGAATGAATGATAACTACAGTTGGAACTGTGGCACAGAAGGAGAAACTGATGATCCGGCGATCGAAACATTGCGCTTACGACAAATTAAAAATCTTCTCACCATTCTGTTTACTTCCCAGGGAACGCCCATGATGTTAATGGGGGATGAAATCCAACGATCGCAATTGGGCAACAACAACGCCTACTGTCAAAACAACGAACTGAGTTGGTTTGATTGGAGCTTCGTCGAGAAACACACTGATCTGCTGCGCTTTGTCCGCAAACTGATTGATCTGACGCAATCGCTATATATCTTTCAGCAAGAACGTATCCTGCAAGTAACCTTCGCTAGCCATCTGCCACACATCGTTTGGCATGGTGTTCGCCTCGGTGAACCTGGCTGGGAACGAGATTCTCACAGCCTCGCGTTCACCCTCCGCCACCCCGAAAAAGCTGAATATCTGCACATTATGCTAAACGCCTATTGGCAGCCGCTGGCATTTGAATTACCGCTTCTAGGTACGGGCGATTGTTGGCATTGTATCATCGACACCGCCCGTCCCTCTCCTGACGATTTTTGCGATTTTGACACGGCTCCTTGCGTCCTTGGAGAGGATTGCCTTGTAGAGGCGCGATCGGCTGTTGTCTTGATGACTATGCCCAACTAAACTGTTCCACACTTAGTCTGCATCAGTGGACGGGCAAGATGCCCATCCCACAAGAATTCTGAGAATTTGTATGTGCAAATTGAAAGTGGTTTCGCTTAACAATACGTAAACTTTTCCACGTCCTACCATGCTGAATAATTTGCTGGTTCTCGATCGAGTGAGGTGCATTAGGCTGAGAGCGGTGAGATATCAATTCACAAGCTTTCACCGAAAAACGAGCGGGATGCCCCCGTTTTCAAACGTGGGGAGGTAAGCGGCTGCGGCTTGAGCCGCCTTGAACGATCTTGAACCGTCTTCCGGCTTGCGGGGAAGTCGCTTGATATAGTCTCGGATGACTTCTGAGATTTGCCTGTCAGTTGACTCTGCATAGTCTTTTAACCGTTCATATTCTTCGTCTGACAATCGGACTCGTAACCACTTTTCGCGGGTCATAGTGTAGCTGTAAATATGCTACACTAATGGTAGGCTGAAATTGAGAAAGGCACTGTGGTGGCTACGCAGAAAAAGTCTCTCAGGTTTGCAAGTGTTATCGAGTGACACGCAAACCGTAGCAATGGGGCTGTCCGGGCTTGTCCCGGTTGTAGAAACAATATTCGGAGTCCATGCTTTGGTCTGGCATGGTAGGAACCCGAACTGTAAGCCAGCCTGGAGGCTCGTGATACATACTGAATGCTCCGCTATTTGAGACGAGGCGCGTGTATTGCAGGGCTACTGAAACTCTGCGCTCGTTTGTCGGGGAAAGCCCCCGGCTTCTAGCCGTGGGGAAGCTTACAGTTCTGAATTGTCTACTAATTCACTTGGCTCACCAGGATAAAAGCGATCGTCTAAAATCTCGGTCAGGCTATAGAGACAACTGAGTGGAAAGGTTCGCTCTGGTTAGGTCAGTTTCTCCCATCGCTAAGTCTCTAGCATTCTCATACGCTTCTTGCAGCGCATCATCAAGATAAGGCGTGAGGCTTAGATTGTTTTTTAGTAACCGTAGCGTTTCACGTCGCTGTACGCGAAGTGTTGCTAACCAACTAGGACACGCTTCGCGAACACCCGCCCGAACGGGCAAGATGCCCATCCCACAAGCTGTGTAATTCACTTTGTCTAACTACGTTAGAACCGTCCTTTGAGAAGCCATTGCTGCTATTCTCTAAGGAGATTTCCGACAGATAAAATACCTGCGTAGGATGGGCAAAGGCATCCGTGCCCATCCATGATTCTGGCTGACGATGGGCACAGGTAAGACCCTTTGCCCATCCTACGAATTGGTAGATTCTTTGCTGGAAATCTCCTAAATTTCTAGCTCTGAGATCTTTAGCTCTGATCTCTAAGTCCTTAGCTTTGATCTTTGTCACCACCCCTGCTCTAGCTATATCCTATGGTAGTGTTCATTACCCCCTCCGATCGAGTATCGTCTTTCACGAGTTCTCTTGTTTCATCCTTTCATCCTTCATTCTTCCAGTTATGCAGTTAGGCTCTTGGTATCTTGGCAACAATCGATCGACTTTTACGATTTGGGCACCCCTCATGCAGCAGGTTGCCCTCCATATTGTGGCTCCTGAAGACAAGCTGATCCCGATGCGGCAAGATAAGCAAGGCTGCTGGAGTGTCACAGTTGATGCAGCACCCGGAACACGCTACTTCTACCAATACAACGAAGAAACCGCCGATCGCCCTGACCCAGCCTCGCAACTGCAATCGCAGGGTGTCCATCAAACGTCTGAAGTTGTCGATCACAATGCCTTTAGTTGGGCAGATGACTCGTGGAACAGTATTCCTTTGGAACAAATGGTGATCTACGAGCTACATGTTGGCACATTCACCTCAGAAGGCACGTTCGAGGCGATCATTCCTCGCTTGTCAGAATTGAAAGAATTGGGAGTGAATGCGATCGAAATCATGCCCATTGCCCAATTTCCTGGAGAGCGAAACTGGGGCTACGATGGGGTCTTTCCTTACGCGGTACAAAATTCTTATGGCGGCGTGAATGGCTTAAAGCAACTGGTTGACGCTTGCCATCAAGCGGGGATCGCGGTTGTGTTGGATGTGGTTTACAACCACTTAGGCCCTGAAGGTAACTACCTCTGGGGCTTAGGCACCTACTTCACAGAGAAATACAAAACTCCGTGGGGCAGTGCGATTAATTACGATGACGCTTACAGCGATGGAGTGCGGCTTTATTTTGTGCAGAATGCTCTTTATTGGATGCGCTACTTCCACATTGATGCACTGCGACTGGATGCCGTTCATGCTATCTATGATTTTGGGGCAATGCACATTTTGCAAGAGTTGGCGGATGCAACCACTCAGCTTTCTCAAGAGCAAGGACGCAAGTTTTACCTAATTGCTGAAAGTGACTTGAATGATCCTCGGATTATTCGTTCTTCTATAGTAGGCGGATATGGCATTGATGCTCAATGGAGCGATGATTTTCATCATGTTTTGCATACTGTTTTAACAGATGAAAACCGAGGCTACTACGAAGATTTTGGCGAGTTCAGTCAACTCGAAAAAGTCTACCGAGATAGTTATGCTTACACTTGGGATTACTCACATTTCCGCAAACGCTATCACGGCAGCAACCCCACTGACTGCCTTCCAAATCAATTTGTGGTCTTCTCTCAAAATCATGATCAGGTGGGTAATCGGATGTTGGGCGATCGCCTTTCCACGTTGATCTCCTTTGAAGCACAGAAACTCGCGGCGGCAGCAGTGATCCTGTCTCCTTATGTCCCGATGCTGTTTATGGGCGAGGAGTATGGCGAAACTAACCCATTTCTGTATTTCGTCAGCCATAGTGATCCAAGCTTGATTGAAGGGGTTCGTGAGGGGAGGAAGAAGGAATTTGCTGATTTTTATGCGCTAGGGGAAACTCCTGATCCTCAATCCGTAGAGACATTTGAGCGATCGAAACTTCAGTGGCACAAGCGACATGAAGGCAAGCATAAGACCTTGTGGTCGTTTTACCAGGCTCTTTTGAAACTCCGTAAAGAGGTGCCAGCTTTATTAGAGGCGTGTCTCGATCGAAACAATTTTGAGGTGTCGTCACAGTTAGAAGAAAAACTTATCAAACTGCGGTATTGGTATAAAAATAGTCAGGTTTTGTGCCTACTGAACTTTAATCGCGATATTGTTCAAATTACGATTACTCTGCCTCCGGGAACCTGGAAAAAGTCACTGGATTCTGCGGATACACGATGGGGAGGCACGGGATCAATATTACCTGAGATGATTCCAACTGAGAGGGACTCTACTGTACCGCAGCAGCAGTTTATCATCTGCCCTCAAAGTGTAGTCGTATATATTAGCGAGTAGGGGGAGTATCTCCCTAGAGTTGTGTTCTCTGTCGAAATGATTTCGGTGTGATGAAGATTGGGGTGTTCTACCCCCACAAAATGTGTTGGGTTCGCCATAACACACCATTCAATTATAGATGTCTATCAACCTTTAGCATTCGATCGAGCCTCTTCGATGTTGGTCAGTAAATGCGTTACGCTATCGCTCATATACCCTTCCAAACTCTCACAGTGTCTCTGTGGACAAGTTTGCGATCGCTCATATGCTCATCGAATTGCTTCCCAATCTAACCGCCAAAATCAATTCAAACCTTAACTCCAACCATGATGCAAATTCCCCTGGCTACGTATCGGTTTCAGTTTCACGGTGGCTTCGATTTTCAATCAGCAAAAGCGATCGTGCCATATTTGGCTGAACTGGGAATTTCTGACCTCTATGCGTCTCCCGTTTTCGCCGCCCGCAATGGAAGTACTCATGGCTATGATGTAGTCAATCCTCGCACCATTAACCCTGAATTAGGCGGACAGGACGCATTCGAGGAACTGATCGAGGAACTTAAAAAACATAACCTGGGCTGGCTGCAAGACATCGTTCCAAACCACATGGCATTTGATAGCCAAAATGAGGTGCTAGTGGATGTGTTGGAAAACGGTGCTGACTCCCAATATTGCGATTTCTTTGATATCGACTGGAGCCACCCTTATAACGGAATTCGAGGTAAAGTCTTGGCTCCCTTTTTGGGCAAGTTCTATGGCGATTGTTTGGAGAGTGGTGAACTGCAATTGCGCTATGAGCAACGAGGAATTTCTATTAACTATTACGGGCTGAGTTTTCCGCTCCGAATCGAATCTTACAGTCACATTCTGATGCATGATTTGGCACGACTGCGGGAGAAAATGGGACGGAATCATCCCGACTTTGTGAAGCTGCTCGGTGTTCTCTATATGTTGCGCTATATTCCTTCTGGTGCAGAAGGCAGAGAGCGATATGACCAGATTTCGTTCATTAAGCGAATGCTCTGGGAACTCTGGAATGATAGCTCAGATGTGAAGCAATTTATTGAAGAAAATATTCAAGTTTTTAATGGTGAAGTGGGTAAGCCAGAGAGTTTTAATTCGCTTGATACTCTATTGTCTGAACAATTCTTCCGATTATCCTACTGGAAGGTTGGGAACGAAGAACTCAACTATCGACGATTTTTTACTGTAAATGATCTGATCTCGCTGCGCGTTGAAGATCAGAAGGTATTTGATATTACACATTCTTTTATCTTGCAACTCGTTCAAGCCGGAAAATTTACTGGATTACGAGTCGATCACATTGATGGATTATATGATCCGGCAGAATATCTCAATCGAATTCGAGAGCATACTCCTGAAGTTTATTTAGTCGTAGAGAAAATTCTTGAGACTCATGAAGAATTACCGCTCAATTGGCCCATTCAAGGCACAACCGGATATGATTTCATGAGCAAAGTCAATTGCCTATTTTGTAATCAATCTACAGAAACCGATTTTGATACGCTCTATCAGCAATTCATTGGCAAATCGGTGAATTTGGAAAATCTGATCGATGAGAATAAACGGTTAATCATTGGAAAACATTTAGCAGGTGATATTGATAACTTGGCGCATCTGCTAAAAGCGATCTCCGATCGCCACCGGTATGCCAGCGACTTCACGATGTATGGCTTGAAACGGGCGCTTGTAGAAATCCTGGCACTGTTCCCAGTATACCGCACCTATATCGGTCGAGATGGTGTCCGTAAAGCTGATCAAGAGTGCATGACCTGGGTGATCCATCGCGCCAAAGAAAGCATTCCCAACTTTGTCAATGAGTTATATTTCATTGAAAAATTCTTGCGGCTCGATTTTGACGATAACCTCAGTTATGACGATGAGCAGTTGTGGATGCATTTTCTGATGCGATTGCAGCAATATACTGGTCCACTGATGGCGAAGGGTGTCGAAGATACGGTTTTCTATGTTTACAATCGCCTGGTTTCGCTTAACGAAGTGGGTTCTTATGCGGGTCAATTTGGCATTTCGATCGAAGAATTTCATAGCTTTAATCAGGCGCGTTCTGCTCAATGGCCCCATGCTATGAGTGCAACAGCAACACACGACACTAAACGCGGAGAAGATGTTAGAGCCAGACTCAATGCGCTGTCAGAAATTCCGCAAGAATGGCAAACCTATCTCAACCAGTGGCATGAGATTAATGAGCCAATGAAAGAGATTGTCAATGGCGTTGCAATTCCGTCTCGCAATGACGAATATTTCTTCTACCAAACGCTACTTGGTGCCTTTCCGTTTGACGAAGCAGACTATCCTGCCTTTGTCGAACGAGTTAAGAATTATTTGATTAAGGCGATTCGAGAAGCAAAAGTTCACTCTGGCTGGATTAGACCCAATGCAGAGTATGAGGATGGCTTTATGAAATTTGTCGATCGCGTCCTCAAAGACTCTCCCAAAAACCCATTTTTAGAAGCGTTTCGCCCCTTTCAGCGCAAGCTTCAACATTATGGAATTTGTAATTCTCTGTCGCAAACATTGCTCAAAATCACATCTCCTGGCGTTCCAGATTTTTATCAAGGGACGGAATTGTGGGATTTGAGCCTGGTTGATCCTGATAACCGCCGTCCGGTGAATTTTGAAACGCGACTCGAAGTCTTGAAGGAAATCAAAACGAAGACAAAATCCAGGTCGAAATCGAAGAATAATGTTTTGAGCTACATCCACGATCTCCTGAAAACCCCAGAAGACGCTAGAGTAAAGCTCTTCCTGATTTACCGCGCCCTGCAAGCCCGACAAACCTACGCAGAACTCTTCCAGCGAGGCGGATATGAAAAACTGACCGTATTGGGTAGCTTGAAGACGCATGTGGTGGCGTTTGCACGAGATTTGGGAGATATGCGGGCGATCGTTGTGGTTCCCCGCCTGCTTACTTCGCTCGTGAAAGAAGGCGACTATCCGTTTGGAGAACAGGTCTGGCACGAAACCCGCATTTTGCAACCCCCCGGTTCCTCAACCGTTTGGCACGATGTCATCACCGGACAGGCGATCGAAGCCGAAGACACCCTTTGGCTTAAGGAAATCCTGAACCATTTTCCGGTTGCCCTGTTGATTGGTAAAGTTGAGCAACCCTTTACGATGTTGGAACCAACCGAGGTAGCGGAGTGATGGAGTACCCCCTCACCCTTTAACGCAAACCACTTGCTTCAAAGTGGCTACTACCTCGACCAGATCAGACTGATTCTCCATCACCTGATCGATCGGCTTATAGGCTCCCGGAATTTCATCCAGGATGCCCTCATCTTTGCGGCATTCTACCCCTTTTGTCTGCTGGATTAGATCATCCAGGGTGAAGTTCAGCTTGGCTTTGTTCCGTGACATTAAACGTCCGGCTCCGTGAGCGCAAGAGCAGTAGCTATGAGCATTTCCCTTGCCTTTGACGATGTAAGACTTTGCGCCCATTGAACCCGGAATAATTCCGTAGTCATCGGCTTGAGCGCGAACAGCCCCTTTACGAGTCACGTAAACCTCTTCGCCAAAGTGAACTTCTTTTTCAGCGTAGTTGTGGTGACAGTTCACTTGCAGCAAGGCTCTCGTTGTCTTGCCGCCCGCTACATGCGTTTCGATGATTTTGCGGAATCGTGCCATCATTACTTCTCGGTTAAACCGAGCGTAATCCTGTGCCCACTGCAAATCTCGCCAATATGCCTCAAACTCAGGAGTATCCTGGACAAAATAGGCCAGATCGGGATCGGGTAATTTGGCATCGGCTAATTTTGCCAGTCCTTTCGCCGTTTCGATATGACGCTGAGCCAGCATATTGCCGATATTTCGTGACCCTGAATGCAGCATCAGCCACACTCGATCGTCAGTATCCAGACAGACTTCGATAAAGTGATTGCCTCCACCAAGCGATCCCATCTGTCTCAGTGCTTTGGTTTCTAAGTTCTGCACCCCTGGATGCAATTCATTGAAGTCTTGCCAGCCTTGCCAATTAGTGACAGCCTTTTCCACCTCCTTGTTTTCGTTGAAGCCAACCGGAATTGCCGCTTCAATATCCAGGCGGATCTTCTTCAGCTTGCCGTCTAGTTGGTCAGCCGTGAATGGAGTTTTGACCGCGCACATGCCGCAGCCAATATCGACCCCCACAGCCGCCGGAATAATGGCATCCTTAGTGGCAACTACTGAGCCAACTAGCGCACCCTTACCCAAATGAACATCAGGCATAAGAGCAACGTGCTTGAATACGAAGGGAAGCGAAGCAACATTTTTCGCCATCTTCGTTTCATCCGATCCAAGTTCATGATTTGCCCAAGAGAGAATGGGCGATCGCGTCGATAATTTTAATTCTTCGTGTGGCATGATTGTTTACCGTTGATATTTTGGATGGTGCCGCAGGGCTTTGTGAAGCTTCTTCCATTTTGCTTTCTCGTTTAACTGTGCCCGTTCGTCTTGCTTACGAGACAGATAATTGAGTTCGCGGTTTAGTTTTTGGTAATTGAGAAAGCGGGAGTAGTCGAGGGTGCCTTGGACGATCGCCTCCTGCACGGCGCATCCCGGCTCCTGTTCGTGGCAGCAATCTCGGAAGCGACACTGCTCTGCAAGGCGATCGATATCGGCAAAGGTTGCCTGCAAACTTTCTTCCCCTGCCCAAATCTGAATTTCCCGCATTCCAGGAGTGTCAATTATCAAGCTACCGGATGGCAGTCGCAACAGTTCCCGATGAGTGGTCGTATGTCTGCCTTGATCATCACCCTGACGCACCGATTGAACGGCTTGGACATTTGCACCGATCAGTTGGTTGCCAAGAGTAGATTTACCAACGCCAGATGAGCCGAGTAAAGCGATCGTCTGTCCCGGCAACAGATAGGGTTGCAGGCGATCGAGTCCTTGTTGCTGAATGGCGCTAAGGGTGACAATTGGGACACCAGAGGCGATCGATTCTACCGCGTTAATTCGCTGCTCGATCGCATCACACAAGTCTGCTTTGTTTAAGACAATAACTGGATTTGCGCCACTTTCCCAAACCAAGATCAGGTAGCGTTCAATCCGTCGCAAATTGAAGTTCTGATCTAATCCTGATACCAGAAAGACGGTATCCACATTAGCAGCGACAATTTGTTCTTCCGTCGTTCCACCCACAATCTTGCGCGAGAATTTACTTTTTCTCGGCAACACATCATGGATCGTAGCTCGCTGTTCATCATTGCGAACTTGGATGACAACCCAATCGCCAACTGCCGGAAAATCTTGAGATGTTGTTGCTTGATATCGCAGCTTGCCGCTAACCCCAGCCGCGAGTTCACCAAACTCAGTGTACAAAGTGTAAGCGCCTTTGTACTCGATCGCCACCCGACCTACCGCGAATCCTTTGGCAGCATAAGGTGCGAAGCTGTGAGCAAAAAAGTCACTCCAGCCTAATGGTTGCAATGTCATTGATTAATTCCTCGTGAAACATAGTGTGAATCAGGTTCACAGAGGAATGAATTCTGTCCTGGCAGGGTTAAACCAATGCCTGAATCGATCGATTCCTCTGTAACCGTTGATGGGGGGTTACGGTGCCTTTTTGCATTACCGACTCAGCCATAAGTTCGCCTCCTTTTTGCACATGAGTATTCACATGAATGGTGATCGTACAAATCACACTAATGCTATATACTACATATACTACAAAAGTAATATTGTGTCAACCTCGCAGGGGCAGACCGACGTGTCTGCCCTCTAAACCGCGCCGGGATGCCCTGTGCCTGCCCTCTAAACCGCGCCGGGATGCCCCCATACCATGCCCATCCATCAACAGAAAATTTACAGGTAGAAAGTTTTGATTGAAAAGTTCTGATTATCGTCTAAATCGTTGACGAATTCGATCGACAAATTGATTGACTTCCGGTAATCGCATTTGAGCCGCTAATACTGCAAAAACACCTAGACCAACCAGTCCGGCGACACAGAATTGGAGCAAGTGAATCAATACCCCTTCGTCTCCAAATCCTTGCTGAATTCCCCAACGAATTGCCCATGCCGCCAAGCCAGCAATCATGCTGCTTAACGTGAGTCCAACGATCGGCACTCCCCACTCCCGCCAAGGTAATCCGTTGAGGCGACGGTTCAAAATCACTAAAAACCAAACCATCGAAATCAGGTTTACGCCTACCGTGGCTAACACAATTCCGGGTGCGCCGAAGGGTTTAACTAGCAAAAAATCTAGCAATCCATTGAGAAAGATATTCACGATACTGATCCGAAACGGCGTGTCTGCATCTTCGAGCGCGTAGAACACTCGGACTAACACATCTCGCCCTAAGAAGAAAAACATACCACTTGCATAGGCGATCAGCACCGAAGCTGTCAGATAAGAGTCTTCTGCTGTGAACGCATACCGTTCGTAAATGACTCGCGAAATGGGAACGGCAAGCGCGATCGTCAACGCTCCGATCGGCAACATCGTTAAGGCGGTCATCAACAACCCCTGCCGAATGCGTGTCTTCAGGTCTGCCCAGTTTTCAGGAGCGGCAAGTCTGGCGAAAATCGGCATCAAAGGGACGAGAATTACATTGGAAACAATTCCCAGTGGCGTTTGCACGAGCAATCCGGCATACCCCATCGCAGACACGGCAGCCGCCGCATTGGGAATGAACGAAGCGAAAAATAGATCCGTCCAGACGTTGATTTGGGTCATGCCGGAAGAAAAGGTGGCTGGACCCATGATTTTGATCACTTCTTGCACTTCGGGCTGTCGGAAGTTGAAGCGCAACCGGAACCCACCTAACCCCGATCGCCACTGCATGGGCAACTGAACTAACCACTGCAAGATGGCTCCGGCTAGGGTTGTCCAAGCTAAGACGGTTCCTCCTAATGCTGCATATTGAGGCAAGGCAATCCGATCGCCCAAATAAATCGCCAATCCCCCTAACCCCACCAATACTGTAATGCTGGAAAACAGAGGGCTAATCGAGGGAATCCAATAGTGATCGGCGGCATTGAGGGTGCCAAAGCCAATCCCGATCAATCCTGCCAAAATTGCCATCGGAGCCATAATCCGGAACTGCTGAATCGCAATGTCCCTGGTCTGTAGCAATACCTGGAAGGTTTCTGAATCAATGCCTCTTACTGTGGCTTGCTCTGGAGTAATGAACAGACCTGGAGCGACAAGGTGCATCAGCGGTTCTGCAAAAATGAACAGGGCGATCGTCACGAACAGCAGCAATCCCACAACGAGAGTGGTTATCGTTTCTACGATCGGCGCGACTTCTTCTCGGTTGCGCTTCGCCAAAACACTGACGATCGCACTGTGAAATGGACCGTTGATGCCTCCCAGAAGGATGAGCAGAAAACCGGGAATTACATAGGCAAAATTGTAGGCTCCGAATGCCGGACCGACCCCAAAGGCAGCGGCGATCGCCTGCTGACGGAACAAGCCAATTACTTTACTTAATAACGTAGCAACGGCAACAATTCCGGCGATCCCAGCCAGAGAGCGGGATGTTTTTTTTAAATCAGACACGAATATTATCCACCTGCAAATTTTTCGTTGATTGATAACCTGCTGTCAGCATAGGGCGTTTAGTAGATGCAAGGTATTTCACCTACCGAATGCCCGATCGTGGCAACCAGTCTGCCCCCACATCAACGGAAAATTTACACCAACACTCTCGTTTTTGATCCAAAAAATTTAAGAGGCTGACGAGATATCGCCTCCGATTTGAGGCGCTTCAAATTTATAGCCAACCCCTCGAACCGTCTGGATGAGCGCAGGCTGAGAGGTATCTACCTCAATCTTTTTGCGAATTTGCCCAATATGGACATCAACTACTCGTTGATCGCCTACATACTCATAATCCCAGACCTTTTGGATCAACTCCGACCGTCGCCAAACTCGACCGGGATGGCTGGCTAAAAAGTGTAATAAATCAAATTCCAGTGCTGTCAACGGCACGAGTTCACTATTGAGCGTCACTTCACGACGCACCGGATCAATCACTAAACCATTGAAACTGAGACATTGCTGCTCAGCCGTCGTCACCGGACGTTGGCGCTTCAGAATTGCTTGAACCCGAACCTCCAACTCTCCTAGGCTAAAGGGTTTTGTCAAATAGTCATCTGCGCCCTGCGAGAAGCCTCTTATCTTGTCAGCTTCATCACCACGGCTAGTCAGCATGAGGACAAACACTCCCGTCCGGCTCTGCATCTCCTGGCAGAGGGTGTAGCCCGTTGTATCTGGCAAATTTACGTCTAAAATCACGAGGTCGGGGTTGAATTGCTCAAAAACTGTCAGAGCATTTTTGCCATCCTCTGCTGATTCCAACTGATAATTCTGCTTTGAGAGAAAACGGTGGATCAGTGTTCGGATAGCGGGATCATCATCAACCACGAGAATCTTGGCTGGAGCCATAGCCATAACCTTAGTTGTCAACGAATGAGCGTGAGTGAGCGAAGGACGATCGAGACAGCGATTTTCAAGACTCGATGAAAAATGGTGGGAGAATGATTCACCCTGTCCCAAATAGATTCACAATAAACATAGACTCGGCATATTATTCAGCTATTGAAACAACTATCAGTGTAAAAACTGGCAATGCAAATAGCCCACATTTGGAAGAAATTGCAGCCTAGCGGCGTTAAGGAACAATGCACCGAAAGTAATCTTTTGTTGACTTTGTTTGCGGATGATAGGTAGATGGTTACACTAATGGCTAGCGGCAGTTGTTAGCAGATTAGGATTGGGATAGATTGCATCAACTCCCACACCTATGTATCCCAAAATTTTCTTATGCCAATCATAATCGATTATGTAAAGGGAGTCTTCTGGAGGTTGTAGATGAGCGACAAAAATCCCTATGAGATGCTTGGGGTAAATGAAAATTCGTCGTTTGATGAAATTCAGGAGGCTCGCAACCGTCTGATTAATGAATGTAATGGCGATCGAAAGCAGATTGAAGCCGTTGAAGCGGCATACGACGCGATCCTGATGGATCGACTCCGTCTCCGCCAAGAAGGCAAGATTAAAGTGCCCGATCGTATTCGTTTCCCAGAGCGTTTGGTTGATCCTCCTCCTGAATATACTCCACCTCCTTCGCAACAAGCTCCGGATTGGTTACAACGTTTCATTGACACTCCGAGCCGTGCCGATATTCTACTTCCTGGAGGATTATTTTTGGGCGCAGGCGTGTTTAGCCTTTTCACCAACCCAGCCCTGCCACTCGCGGTTGGGGTTGCTGTCAGCCTCTACTTCCTCAACCGTAAAGAAAACAAGTTCGGTCGCGCCTTGCTACTAACTTTAGCAGGTCTGATTTTGGGTGTTGTGATTGGCTCTCAACTCGGAAACCTGTTGATGGCTCAACTCTTGCCGCTTTCTCTCTCTGTCGAGACGTTTGCTGCCCTCATCACCTTCGTCATTTTGTGGCTCGTCAGTAGCTTTCTCCGTTAAGGAATGGAGATTAGATAAGGCGATTTCTTTAAAAGAAAGGATCACAGGTAAGGTGGGCATTGCCCACCTTACACAATGGGTTTTTGGATAGGCTCTAAGACACAAAGAGAAGTAGATTACTGCTTTGTGTCTTGCTGTCTCTATGAGTATTGCAGGTTATTTGTTCATCAAGTTTGATTTTGAACTTTACTCAGACGGCTGCTCTTGCTCATCTAAACGAGACGATGTAGTGAATAAGCCTGCCTTAATCGCAAAGTCGATCGCAGGCGCATTTGTGGTGGCGGAGGAAGTCATCGCAGAACCGTTTGCCATCGCATGGGAAGGCATCACACCAACAGTTTGGTGACATAGCAGGGTCAAAACACAAGAACAAACCGCCAGTAGGCAGTAATCCAGGTTTTTGCCGCGAAGCCAATGGGACATCTCAGCAGAAGCAGTAGCGACGGTTGCCGGAGAATGGGGCGATCGTACCATTAGCCCAGACGATTGAGTCCGAAACGCCTCCGGTACCGCTACAAACCGACGATCGGCTGCCAATGAATTCTTGTAATCTAGCTGTCGCTCTCTGTTTTGCTTCTCCACCATTCCAAGCCTCAATCGCCAAACACCATAATAGCTTTCGCTTCTGTTAGTAGCCTGCCCAGATTCAACAGTTCGTTATCGGGGGATAATCTCAATCCCCAACCCCTATCTCTTTTACAGTTTGTAACTTACAGAGTGACGTGAGAGGACAGACAAAGTTTTAGACTTTATAAGAATCATCAAAGTTCCATCGCTTAAATCTTAGTAAACCTTAGCAAAGCTTAGTAAATTTTATGTTTCCAATTCAGCGTCCTCGTCGCCTTCGCAGTCATCCTCAGCTTCGGCGGATGGTGCAGGAAAATGCCTTAGCCACCCATGATCTCATCTATCCATTGTTTGCAGTACCGGGAGAGGGATTTGCCAAAGAAGTGAAATCGATGCCGGGAGTTTTTCAGCTATCGGTAGACAAAATTGTGGAAGACGCGAAAGAGGTCTATGACTTGGGGATTCCGGCAATCATTCTGTTTGGCATTCCATCTGACAAGGATGTTGATGCGACAGGAGCATGGCATGACCACGGCATTGTTCAGGTGGCAGCTACAGCGGTCAAGGAAGCTGTGCCAGATTTAATTGTGATTGTGGATACTTGTCTGTGTGAGTACACATCTCATGGTCACTGTGGTTATTTGGAAATCGGGGATTTAACTGGGCGAGTGTTGAATGATCCGACGCTAGAACTGCTGAAAAAGACGGCTGTTTCTCAAGTCAAAGCAGGGGCAGACATTATCGCGCCCTCTGGGATGATGGACGGATTCGTTCAGGCGATTCGAGCGGGACTAGATGAAGCGGGTTATCAGGATATCCCCATCCTTTCCTATGCAGCAAAGTATGCCTCGTCTTATTATGGTCCCTTCCGAGATGCAGCAGAATCTACGCCTCAGTTTGGCGATCGTCGCACCTATCAAATGAACCCAGCAAACGGACGCGAAGCCCTCAAAGAAATTGAGCTTGACATCGCGGAAGGGGCAGATATGCTGATGGTCAAACCCGCATTAGCCTATATGGATATTATCTGGCGCGTCAAACAAGCCACAAATCTTCCGATCGCCGCTTACAACGTCTCTGGCGAGTATTCCATGATTAAGGCGGCTGCCCTCAACGGATGGGTCGATGAACAACGGGTAGTCATGGAAACCCTGGTTGGCTTCAAACGGGCAGGTGCCGACCTGATCCTGACTTACCATGCTAAAGATGCTGCCCGTTGGTTGGCATAGAGTAGGGGAGTGGATGAGTGGATGAGTGGATGAGTGGATGAGTGGAACAATCGGCTCCCCATCAACCCATCAACCCATCAACCCATCAACCCATCAACCCATCACCCATCACCCCATCACCACAGACTGAGAGACTGGCATCGGAGCGATCGTCTCTTCGGGTTGATGATAGATTTCGGAGGAAAGGCAATGCTGATGCAGCCATGCCTGATTGTCAGGAGAATTTTGAACCCACCGAAGCACCAATTCTGCCCATTTCACTGGAATTTGTAGATTATTCCAGGTGACATAGGTGGTTTGAGAGATCCGCTCGTAAAGGTCTGGATTCGTGAGAACTTGTTCGACGCGATCGGCTAAAGCGGCGGAGTTTGATGCTGGGAAAATCATGGCACTCACGTTGTTCTTCAAGTGATTGAGGAACATGGGGTGATCGGAGGCGATCACCGGAGTGCGAGAGCAAAGCGCCTCATAGATCGCCATCGGGAAGCCTTCTGGATACTCGTGTCTGCTGGGAATCAAAACCAAGTCAGCCGACTGCATCAAGCCAACGACGGCTTTGTTTTCAATCACTCCCAGGAATTCAACGCAATCCTCAATGTCCAGGTTGCGGGCAATGTCTTGGAAATGGGCAATATCTCCTTTGCCGGCCAGTCTCAACCGCACGGGGAAATTTCTAGCTTTAAGTGCAGCAACTGCTTCTAGAGCATCTCCAACCCCTTTGCCTTCAATGATAGAGCCGATGAACATGAGATTCCAGGGTTGTCCGTCAGTGCGGAGGGTTTTCGCTGGAAAGGATTCGGGTGTAACGGAGTGAGGCCAATCCCAGGGAATAACCTTATCAGAGTTCACGCCAATCGATGTCAGCGATCGAGACGCGGTAATTCCGTGGTTGCCAATCCAGTGAATATGCTTGTTGTTCAGCAAGAAAGCCAAATACAGATTTTTCAATTTTCCGCGTAGCCCTTTTACTGAGAAGGAATCCGCTAGAGTTGCGATCGTCGGAACTTTGTGGTGAACAGCCCAACGCAACAATTCCGCAGAAGGAGTCCGGAGAATCAGGTGGGTTGGCTGATAGGCTTCAACAAGTTTTAAAATTTTCTTAAAATCAACCTCTCGCTGCATTCCTGCTCCGATCGCCCTGACTCCGTTAGACAGCTTCTCGTCATAAGGGTTTTCAGTCAAGCAACAAAGTGTTGCGACCTCCTCAACGTACTGACCAATCTCGGCAACGGCATCTACGGAATATTTTTGAGCATAATATGTTTCACCTTTACCTTCTACAAAACGATAAAATGTCTCGCGATAATCACCCGCATATTGAACAATGAGTAGTCGTATCATTTTCGGTTGAGTAAATAGTAGCTCTCTTTTGGTTTTATCCTGTCTAGTCAGGAACTTTAGCATCTATATCGTTTCTTCTCACTCAGGTAAATTCTGATTAAATACCTGTTAAATGCCTGCTGAAGTTTTCGTAATCATGAGTAGAGCCAATGAAGGTTTACTGTTGGTTTCATAGATAACTTATGTGAATTCACTCATGCTTTTTCTAAAATGGCGAATTTTGAGTAGAGTTTGACTTCACCGATCGGGTGAACCAGGTGCGGGATGAGGAATTCCTCTGATCAGTGTTACCTTGAAAGGAAAAGATAGGCTAAAGATCTTAACTCTGTGAATGTGTTTAGATCCGGCTTAAACTGAGCGGGATTCATTAAGTTACGAGCCAAATTTATTAAGCTACAAAGAAGTTTTCTATGCTGTCACTGTTCACATATGGTCTGACCTTTGGTTTAGCTGATAGACAGCCAGACTCAAGTGAATCAGATTTAAGCGCCAAAAGAAGATTTCAATCCTCCACAGGGTTGACTCAATTCTCGAATTTGGCAGAAAATCCAGCCCAAGGATCTGCTCATATCGATGAAATTCCGATTCAACAAAAATTTACGCAAAACGGTAAGGGTTAGTCGAATTTTCACCTAATCCGCTTCGATTTGCCGCACAACTGTCAGTGCAGAATAGCTCACTCCTGCGGTGCCTTCGCCAGGATGAGTGGAATCTCCTACGAGCCAAAGGTGACGGATGGGGGTACGGTTAGCAATCCCGAATGGACCAAACGTAGCAATGCGTTGTCCAATTCCGCCAACTATGCCTTGATCGCGTCCGGTGTATTGTGCAAACGTCCGAGGAGTAGCCGCTTCGGCGTGAACAATCGTTTCTGGCGTGAGGTGAAAAAACTGAGCAAGACGAGCGATCGCCTCATGAGTATACTGCTGCTTGAGCGATTGATACGGGAGTGTGGAAGTTGCTGCGATCCGATACTCCCTATCCCCCCATCCCTTTATCTCCTTACCCTGCCACCAAATTGATGGGTTGGTGAAGGAGGAAGCAATGATCGTGACGTATCCGTCGGGGGCACGTCCATCTCCCGGATGGCTGACTGAAACGAAAAGGGAGTTATTTTCAGCGATCGCACCGTTGTAATCGTACAGAAATTGCAAATGCGAGGGGCATCCGGGCGGAATTGCTTCCTGCTTCACGCCTAAGTAGACAACGAATGCACCTGATGCAGGAGGGAGTTTATCTACTCGACGCTGATAGGTTTTGGGTGCCTGATCACCAAGGAGTTGCATTAGATTTTGCACAGTCACATTGGCAACGATCTGATCCGCAGGCTCAATCCAGACTTCTCCCGTTTTCTGATTGCGGATTTCAACGGCGATCGCTCGGTTATCTTGGGTGTGAATCCGTTGGACGGTGTGACGCATGAGTAAAATCCCGCCATCTCGTTCTAAAGAATCAACGAGACGATCGCTCAGCGATTGCATACTGCCCTGTAGGTGATAAAGCCCATGCGGTTCTTGAGAAATACCTAATGCTGTCGCCGCGTAGAGCAATGCTGTTTCATCAGCATCCACTTGAGAGTAAAGCTTCAGTTGCAAATCTAAGAAAGTCTTGAGGCGGCGATCGTCTGCCAAGCCAAACCCACGCAACATTTGACCCACGGTTGAAAAAGTGTGGGGCAAGGTCAACAGAGTATCTGGACGAACGGCTTGCATCAATTGCCACAAATCCCAGATATTACGGGGCGGCAACACGGGATCGCGCAACTGAAACGCCCAACTGTAGCGGAACAAATCTGCCATTAGCTGCCAGAAAGATTCGCTCCCTGGAAACTGTTGCTGTCGTTCCGCCTGCCAGCGTTGCGGATCGCGCCAAACCGTGATTGGGTCTGTTTCACCAGGAAGGTAGACCGCGCAGGCTGGATCACAGGGCGTTGCGGCAGGTAGTTCAATCTCCAATTCTAAAAAGATGCGATGGTGAATACCACCAGGTTCTAACCCGGCAACCTGAGTTGCACCGACATCAAACGTAAAGCCTTTCCGCTTGAAGGTGGAAGCACAGCCACCAGGGACGATCGCCTGATCTAACACCAACACGGAATACCCCCGACGCGCCAGTAACGCCGCCGATGTCAGTCCGCCAATTCCGGCTCCAATCACAATCACCCTCGGTTTAGAGGAGCGATCGCGCCGCACTCCATCAGGTGCATTCCCAGGTACAGCAAGATCAGGCATTTGTTTACATTACTTAATATTACTAATCTTATTCTACGGAATGATCGGGGTAGGGGTTTTACGGCTGAGTGCTATCTTCTGGCAACAGAGCATTTGTTAGATCGGCTCCTTCGAGATTTGCCTGATCAAGGTTAGCTCCACTGAGATCGCTGTCTTTGAGATTTGCTCCTGCTAAATTAGCGCCGCTCAGGTTAGCATTTCTCAGGTAGGCTCCTTGTAGATTGGCATTTTGCAAGTTAGCTCGACTCAAATCAGCAGAGCCTAACCCTGCTGTACTTAAATTTGCCTCACTCAGGTTAGCTCCACTGAGGTCTGCGCTATCTAGTAACGCTCCACTTAAATCTGTGCGGCGTAGATCAGCGTTACTAAGATTAACCTCATTTAATTTTGCTTGTTTTAAGTCTGCTTGACTAAAATTTGCACCTTGCAAATCGCATTTAGGACAATTTTTCTCTTGTAAGACTTGCTGCTGCGGATCAACTTTTTGAGTACAACTTGACACAAGACAAATTGTAACAAAGCCGATGATGCCGATAATTTTTTTTGATTTCATAAGGCTTTTAATTGGCAATTGGATGTTACGGATTCTCATGCAGAAAGGTATCAATTTTAGCAATCTCTTGTTCACCCAGCTAAAAGCCAGTGCGTCCCCTGCGAAGTTCGGCACTGGCTCAAGCTCCAATTGTTGATTTAGGAGACAATCTGACACTCTATTATGCCGTATGGCGATCGCTTACGGAAGCGATGGGTGGTGGTGCGCCTGTTACCAGGGATGCAACGAGTCAATGTGTGGGATGGTTTTACCGATATACGGATGCGGAAGGCTACGCTAGAACCGCAGTTTCATTCAGACGGGCGAGATACCCGTCTCACGGGAATTGCATCAATTCAGATCTGCCTCACAAGTTTTCTAAAATCTTTGTGGAATGGGCATCTTGCCCGTCCGTTGATGCAGACAGTTGACGCAAGACGTAAGGTAAAATTCCATCGTGCAAGTAATAATCGATCTCTGTCACCGTATCAATGCGTAATGTCAGTGGGATGGTTTCTGTTTTGCCATTCGATCGATGAATTACCAATGTGACATCTTGCAGTGGTGTGATTCCCTGTTCCAAGCCAATTAAATCAAATTGTTCCGTGCCATCTAAGCCGATCGATTTGATTGAGGTTCCGGGTTTGAATTGGCAGGGTAATACGCCCATGCCCACTAAATTTGAGCGATGAATCCGCTCGAAACTTTGGACAACCACCGCTTTGATACCAAGCAATTTAGTGCCCTTCGCTGCCCAATCCCGGCTGCTGCCTGTGCCATATTCTTGTCCCGCAAAAATCAGCAATGGTGTTCCTTCGGCTTGATAGCGCATTGCCGCATCATAAATTGCCAGTTGTTCACCGCTCGGTTGATGAACAGTGACACCGCCTTCGACTCCAGACATCATTAAATTTTTGATTCGCACATTTGCAAAAGTGCCGCGTACCATCACCTGATGATTGCCCCGTCGAGAGCCGTAGGAGTTAAAATCGATCGGCTTTACGCCCTGTTCTTGCAGATAGAGTCCGGCAGGTGAGCTTGGTTTAATTGATCCGGCTGGACTAATGTGATCGGTCGTTACAGAGTCACCAAACAGGGCGATCGCCCTTGCTCCTTGAATATCGATCGCTGTTCCAGGTGCCATCGAAAAGTCTGCAAAATAAGGCGGTTCTTGAATGTAAGTTGAATCTGCATCCCATTCATAAACCATGCCTGTACTGGTTGGTATCTGTCTCCAAAGCGGGTTTTGTTCAGTAAAATTGCGATAGAGCCGTCGATAAGTTTCAGCGTCAAATGCGGTTTGTAGTAGAGAGCTAATTTCATCTGGGGTTGCCCAAAGATCGCGGAGATAGACTGGATTGCCAGCGCGATCGTTGCCCAATGACTCGTTGGTCAGGTTAATATCAACTCGACCCGCCAGCGCAAACGCAATCACGAGCGGCGGACTCATCAGAAAATTGGCTTTCACGCTCTGATGAACTCTTGCTTCAAAGTTGCGGTTGCCGCTCAGCACACTCGCAACAACGAGATCATTTGCGGTGATTGCCGATTCCAAATGCGGCTCTAGGGGGCCACTGTTACCGATGCAAGTGGTACAGCCGTAGCCAACCGTCTGAAAGCCTAGTTGATCTAAATAATCTTGCAATCCAGTGCGAGTCAGGTATTCCGTCACCACACGAGAACCCGGAGCCAGCGACGTTTTGACATGAGCAGGAACCCTCATTCCGCGCTCTACGACTTTCTTTGCCAGCAGTCCAGCCGCTAACATCACCGTGGGATTGGATGTGTTGGTGCAAGAGGTGATCGCCGCAATCACCACATCACCATGTCGCAGTGTCACTTGAGCGAGTACTGGTTTTTCAGGCGACTCTGGAACACAATTAGGCGTGGGTCGGTTTTGAATCATCTCGACTTCAGTAAAAACAGCCGTATCCCGATCGCTCCTCAATGATTCTCCTAGAGGCATTCGATCGGACTCTTGTTCTCCACCGCCTGAAACACAATCGGATGTCACCGGAGCGCCCATCAAGACAGGCACTCGTTGCTGCAATTGTGCCGATGTTTTGCTGTAGCCATTTTCTTGAATGGGCTTTTGCAGCAAGTCTATAAATTTCGCTTTCACCTCTGACAAGTTGATTCGGTCTTGGGGACGCTTTGGACCTGCAACGCTCGGCGTCACCGTTGCCAAATCCAGTTCTAGCAGTTGAGTGTACTGAATTTCATCTTGGCGAGGAATTCCAAATAATCCTTGCGCTTGAAAGTATGCCCGGAAGGTATCTACCTGTTCTTGGCTGCGCCCCGTTGCCAGTAAGTAACGACAAGACTGCTCATCGACTGGGAAGAAGCCCATCGTTGCACCATATTCGGGTGCCATATTGCTGATCGTGGCGCGATCGGTGACAGATAAACTGGCTGCACCGTCCCCGTGAAATTCGACAAACTTACCAACCACTTTCGCGTTTCGCAACATCTCCGTCAGATACAGCACGAGATCGGTAGCGGTGACACCGGGTTGCAGCGTTCCCGACAGATGCACTCCGACTACATCCGGCGTGAGAAAATATACGGGCTGTCCGAGCATCCCAGCTTCCGCTTCAATGCCACCGACGCCCCATCCCACAATCCCCAATCCGTTAATCATCGTCGTGTGCGAATCTGTACCAACTAGCGAATCAGGGTAATAGATTCCATGCGACTCCAAAACGCCTCGTGCTAAGTATTCCAAATTGACTTGATGCACAATGCCAATTCCTGGAGGAACGATCGCAAATCCATGAAAGGCTTGTGTTCCCCATTTGAGAAAGCGATAGCGTGGTTCATTGCGCTGAAATTCCATCTGCATATTCAGTTGGAGCGCGTTACTGCTGGCACTGAAGTCTACCTGAACCGAGTGATCGATCACCAAATCCACTGGAACAAGCGGTTCAATGATTGAGGGATCGTATCCCAGATGAGCCGCCGCCGATCGCATTGCCGCCAAATCTACCAACACCGGGACACCTGTAAAATCCTGAAGCAAAATTCGCGCTACCACAAACGGAATTTCCGCTGATCGCTCCGCTTGAGGCTGCCAATTTGCCAGAGTGCGAATCTCGGTTTCTGTAATTCGCTTGCCGTCATACTGTCGCAGTACCGATTCCAGCACAATTCGCAGACTGACAGGCAATTGCGAAATTGCCCCAACGCCTGCTTGCTCAAGCCGTGGCAACGAATAAAACTGCGCTTTTTGTCCGCTTCCAGTCGTGAATTCTTGAAGGGTATCGAACAACGAATGTGGGATAGATGACATGGCGATCGTCTCCTCCGGCAATGTTTCAGGTGCTAAACATTGTACTCATGATTGACAATCAGTGGTGTTCGGCAAGTATCCTTCAGTAAACAACCTAAAATCGAAAGTATTGGGGAAAAGCAGGGATTACCGTTTTCATGCAAGATTGATTGATAGAGTATTGTACTTTTTAGATAAAATCACAACCCATTAGTCGAAGGACTTGCTGAAATGAAACTGAAGAATCAATTTATTTGGGATGAGTTTGAGAAAATGTTAATTGCAACGTGCGATCGAAATCCGAATCAAGCACTACTCCAGGTTTGACCGCGATCGATGACTATCTGAACTGAGAAACCGCAGCCACAATTGTCCTGTATGTATAGAAAGTAAGGGCAAACCGCCGTTTTCCCTTACTTTGGTATCAAATGGCAATCGTGTATACATATCTGCGAATATAGGCTGGAACGGGTTGATGCAATTGATGAATACAGATAGTCCGACTGAACACACAAAACAAATAGAACAATCAGAATTCAAATCAGAATTCAGTTCGATCGCGTATGAATCCTGGAATAGTCGATGGTTCCAACGGTTGTTGATTGCCATCTTACTTGGAGGTCAGATTGTGGTGCGCTTACTGAGAGGAAAACTCTATCGGCGCAACATTATGGAACATTTAGTCGCTGTAGGTCCCGATTCGCTGAGTCCGGTGCTGCTGACTAACTTTTTTGCAGGCATGATTTTTACGATCCAAACGGCACGAGAGTTGGTTCATTATGGAACAGTCGATCGGGTGGGAGGAGCCTTTGCGATCGCCTTCTGTCGTGAGCTTGCCCCCATTCTGACCGCCAGCGTGATTGCTGGACAAGTTGGATCAGCCTTTGCTGCTGAGATCGGTATGATGCGCGTCACTGAACAAATTGATGCGCTTCAGATGCTCAGGACTGACCCGATCGATTATTTGGTCGTTCCGCGTGTGATTGCCTGTTGCATGATGTTACCAGCAATGACCGTTCTTGGACTTGTCACCGGAGTAGGTGGCGGAATAGTCGTTGCTAATCATTTTTATCAAGTTGCACCGATTACCTTTTTGGAATCAGTTCGATCGCTGCTCACGTTATCCGATCTATTCAACGTTGTCATCAAAGCATTCATCTTTGGAGCGATCGTTGCCATCCTTAGCTGTAGTTGGGGACTAACAACCACAGGTGGAGCGAGAGGCGTTGGGCGATCGACGACAGCCGCTGTTGTGATGACTTGGATCTCTATTTTTGTCGTCGATTTCTTGCTTTCTCTCGTGTTGTTTCAGGAGTTTGCTATATAGCTACCGATATCTTAGCTACTACGCTTTTAGATGCTGCTCCAGAAATGCGATCGTTCGCTGCCACGCATCCTCAGCCGCTTCCGCGTCATAACGTGTCCCTGACGGATTGGCAAACGCATGATCGGCTCCCTCGTAGATGTAGATTTCAGCAGACTTACCCAGAGAGTTAAGGGCAGATTCAAACTGCTGCACGGTTTCTGGTGAGGGATTATCATCCAATGAACCAAAAATGCCCAAAATTGGCATTTGCAATGGACTTAACTGTTCTGGCTCAGTTACCAACTGTCCACCGTAATAGATGACCGTCGCGTCAAGTTGATCAGGCAGCAGCAACGCTGTGTTTAATGACCAACTACCCCCAAAACACCAGCCAATACTGGCAATTCTAGGTGCTTGTTGCTCGGTCTCCAGATATTGATATGCCTGACGCAAATTTTCATTCAGAAGCTCCGAATTTGCTGTCGCGGCTTGCACTTGTGCCCTTGCCTGATCGGGATTTTGTGCCACCTGAGCATTGAACAGATCGACCGCTAGCGCCACATATCCTTCGCCTGCGAGGCGGCGGGTCATCGCTTCAATATTGTCATTCAGCCCCCACCACTCATGAATCACAATCAAGCCGGGGAGCGGTTCAGTGGCGTCTGCCGGACGAGCCAGATAGCCTGTCACCGGAGTCCCGTCTACCGTCGCATAGGTGACACGATCGCCCATCACTTCCACACTTGGCGCTTGAGCCACCATTTGCGAGGCAACAGGCGTATCATGAATGTGAGACAGCATCATCTGCTGGCTGTATGTTTGTGCTGGCGAAACCTGATGCCTTGAATCTATCATCGTCCAAAGCGTTACGAGCAAAAAGCCAATCAGAGCAAGCCCAAACCATTTACGCATAATTTCCTGGTGAGATCTAATGTCGAAGGGGTATACCATGCCCATACAATTCAGAGTCTACCTGAAAGTACTCTTTTTGCCACACCAGGTACGCTTGATATAAGCATCCCCATACAGTGAACGGAGGACGGTATGACCGCTCAATCGGAGATTGTTCGGCAGAGTGAGTTGTTGAATCAATTGGTCATCGATCGCCAAACCATGCAAGAACTGGGGCGAGTTGAGGTGTTGTGGATGTATCCTCAAGTGCATCGAGTCCTGGGATTCATTTGTAAAGCGGGCTTTTTGGGGACTAAGAAATTAGCCTTTAATCTGGATCAAATTGTAATACTTGGCGCGAATGGAATTTTGACTCATGCCGAGCCATCCCCAACCGATGCAGCGCGAGTCAGTCTCCTGGAATCGTTGCTCAATCATGAAATCTGGAGTGAGACGGGCGATCGGATTGGCAAGATTACCGATTGTCTGTTTAACCTGCGAACTGGAGAAATCACATATTACCTGTTCGTTTCTAATGGCTGGAGTGGGATTCTGGGCGAGGTTTATCAGTTGGCTCCGAGTCAAATTTTGAGCTTTGGAGAGGCGCGAGTTTTGGTGCCACAGTATGCGATCGATCGCTTTCCCTTTTACCGTGAAGGCATTCGCCAAAAATTTACTAAAGTCAGTGATTCTCTCAAAGAAGACGTAACTGAGGAGTGGCGATCGATTGCGAATCGAGCAGAAACAGCATCAGAACAGGCAAAAGGGCGATTTCAATCCTTTACTGAACACGCCAGAGAACGTGCCCAACGATTGTCTCAGCAAGCCAAAGAAACGGCGCAAGGTCTCAGCGAACAATTGAGAGAGGACACACAAACTTGGGTGGAGCAGGTGAAGGACAAGAGCCAAACGATCGCCTCTCAGGTGAAAGAACAAACTCACAATTTGAGCCGCCACGTTGAAGAAGGCATCGAAGTTTTGACCGTTCACGCTGAAGAAATTTTCGATTCAGAAGTAGAGGAATCGCCAGAGCATACTCCTTCATCCAAGACTCCAGCTTATTCTTCTCAGTTAGAAGACGAGGATGACGAACCGTGGAATGACGAATCGTGGACAATTCTCTATGAATCGCCCCAACCATCCACTCCATCTGCTCCATCCATTTCTGAATCCCCGACCCCTTCCTCTCCCTCGATCGCTTCTCAACCAGACGATAAACCAGACGATAAACCAACCGATCAATCAGGCGATCAACTAGAGAATCAACTGGAGAACAAATTAGAGAATGAACTGAAAAACGACGAGGATGATTCATGGCTTGAGGATGATTTTTGGACGATCGATGAATCACCTCATCCCTCACCTCACGAATCATCACCCTCCTCTTCACCACCCACTTCTAAACCACTGGCTGATCCTCCACGCTCGACTCCCCCCACACCTCTAGAGGACGAGGATGATGAACTGTGGATTTGACACTTCACATTCAGAATGATCAGGCTCATTCACTTATGCAAACGATCGCAAAACTTGTTTGGATTTCTCTATTTGATCAGGACTGAACCCAGCTTCATTCAAATAATCGAGAAACCCACTGTCTGCATACCTGGAATCCAGATCGATCGCTTGCTGATACACGTGTTGCGCCGCTGCTTGATCGCCTTCATCCCAATGGGCGATCGCCAGTGCCACCAACGGATGTGGATTCTCAGGTTCCAGGGCTGCCGCTTGGGTTGCCGCCTCGATTGCCCAGTCAAATTCACCCACGCGCTGATACGCCAAACTCAGATTGTAGTGAGCGATTTCGTTATCAGGCTTGAGAAATTTTGCCCAATTATGAGCCAACACTGCACCTGCTAAATCATTGTTAACCAGATAAATAATCCCGATCGCATTAAACGTTTGCACATGAAACGGATCGCGCTGAATCGCGGTTTGCAGAACATCCGCCGCTTCTCGATCCTGTCCGGCTAAGTGAAGCGTCCAACCGAGATTGACATAACCCGGAATGTAGTCTGGCTCCAGTTCAACCGCCTTCTGGAGGGCGGCGATCGCCTCCATCATCTGTCCCTGATCGCGATAGGCAATTCCCGATTCTCGATACTGAGCCGCCGATTGAGCCAGTGCCAGTTTGGCAGTCGAGAATCCATCCCAACTGAGAGAGAGCAGCGTGGTAATGAGAATAGTTTGGGCGATCGCACGGCGCATGATAACCTCCTTACAGATGTAGATCCGTTACCGCTCCCAGGCTACTCGAAGACACCAGCTTCGCGTACTTCGCTAACACGCCTCTGGTATACCAAGGCACAGGAGGCTGCCATTGGGCACGACGCTGTGCCAATGCTTCCTCAGAAACATGCAGGTGAAGCAGCCGAGCATCCGCATCGATCGTGATCAAATCGTTTTCCTGCACAAGGGCGATCGTGCCACCCACAAAGGCTTCCGGAGAAACATGACCAACGACCATGCCATAGGTACCACCAGAAAAGCGTCCATCGGTGATCAGCCCAACGGAATCGCCCAATCCAGCCCCGATAATTGCTGATGTCGGAGCCAGCATTTCGCGCATTCCAGGTCCGCCCCTGGGTCCCTCGTAACGAATGACCAGGATATCTCCTGCCCGAATCTCGCCAGCTAGAATCGCTGCCAAGCAAGCTTCCTCCGATTCAAACACTCTCGCCGGCCCCGTGATCTGGCGCTGTTTAATGCCAGTCAGTTTAGCGACAGAGCCTTCTTCTGCGAGATTGCCTCGCAAAATGCCGAGGTGTCCTTGCGGATAGATTGGGTTACTCCACGGACGAATCACAGCTTGATTGGAAGGCGGTTCATCAGGGATGGGAGCAAGCAGTTCAGCGATCGTCTGCCCTGTAATCGTCAGCGCATCTCCGTGCAGCAAATCATGCGCCAGCAACATTTTCATCACCTGCGGAATGCCGCCTGCCCGATGCAAATCAGTAGCCACATAGCGACCAGACGGTTTCAGATCACACAAAACTGGAACACGAGCGCGAATGGTTTCAAAGTCGTCTAGCGTCAGAGGAACACCTGCGGAATGGGCGATCGCCAGCAAATGCAGCACCGCGTTGGTTGATCCACCAACCGCCATAATCACCGAAATCGCATTCTCAAACGCCTTCCGCGTCAAAATGTCACGGGGTAGAATCTGCTTACAAACCGCCTCCACCAAGACTTCTGCCGATTTCGCCGCACTGTCTGCTTTCTCCGCATCCTCTGCCGCCATCGTGGACGAATACATCAGGCTCATCCCCATCGCCTCAAACGCCGAGGACATTGTATTTGCCGTATACATCCCACCACAGGAACCCGCACCGGGACAGGAACGCCGCTCAACTTCGATCAGTTCGGTATCGTCAATTTTTCCGGCGCTATACTGCCCCACCGCTTCAAATGCGCTGACCACTGTGAGATCCTTGCCATTGTAGTGTCCAGGCTTGATCGTGCCGCCATAGACAAAAATGGCCGGAATATTCATCCGGGCGATCGCCATCATCGCTCCTGGCATATTCTTGTCGCAGCCGCCGATCGCCAGTACCCCATCCATACTCTGACCGTTGCAAACCGTTTCGATCGAATCAGCAATCACATCGCGAGACACCAGGGAATACTTCATCCCTTCTGTTCCCATCGAAATTCCATCACTAATCGTGATCGTGCCAAACAGTTGCGGCATTCCACCAGAGGCTCTGGCACTGACTTCTGCCCGTTTTGCCAACCCATCAATCCCCATGTTGCATGGGGTAATCGTGCTGAAGCCATTGGCGATACCGACGATCGGCTTGATAAAATCCTCATCCTGAAACCCAACCGCCCGCAACATAGCCCGATTTGGTGTCCGTTGCACTCCCTGAGTCACAACCTGACTTCTGAGATTCTCAGACATTTGTTCTTCCTTATTGTTGTATAGACTGAAGTCCCTTGCTAAAGATGGCTTCTGTATCCTGTGATGCAGCCGATCGAAGAGACTTTGGCAAGAGATCTACTCCTGCATTCTCTCAGAAAGCAAGTCACCCAACATGAAAGGGTAGCATACTCTCAAGAATGTGCGTTTCTTCTGTTAAGATTAACTATTTTCAAGGTAAGAAAGAATAGAGAGTGCTGCATCCCAATTTAGGGCAACCTAAATCCAGATTACCTGCACAACCAATTTTGAGAGCCTGAATCATGTATGTGAACGAACTGCTGAGCCAATACGCAGCAGGAATGCGTGACTTTCAAGAAGCGGCACTGGTCGGGGTAAACCTGAGCGGTAAAGATCTACGAGGCATTGATTTACGTCGAGCCAATCTCAGTCACGCCATTCTCCGGGGTGCCGATTTAAGTTCTGCTAACTTACGAGAGGCAAACCTGTCTCATGCCGATCTGAGTCAGGCAACATTGGTAGAAATTAATCTCATTTGCGCTGATCTGAGTCAGGCAAATCTGTATGAAGCCGATATGAGTCGGGCTGGCTTGCGGGGAACTCGGCTGATTTCTGCCAATCTCAATCGCGTGAACCTACTAGATGCCCATCTAGGCGAGGTTAATTTGAGTAAAGCCAATCTCCGCGAAGCTAACCTCAACAACGCCAGTCTCCACCGCGCCAAAATGATTGGCACTGACCTGACCAGAGCCATCTTGGAAGGCGCAAACCTATCTAACGCCATTCTCACAGGTGCCATTCTAGAGGGTGCCAGTTTGGTTGATGCAGCCGCCCACGGAGCTAGTTTGGAAGAAGCTGATCTGCGAGAAGCCGATTTGAGTCGGGCACGGTTAATTGGCGCAAATTTAATCAATGCCAACTTGGGACGAATCAACAGTCGAGGCGTGAATTTAAGTTGGACATCACTGCGAGGAGCCAACCTCCGCCGAGCCAATTTGTATCGCGCCAATCTGAGTTGGGCAAATCTCAGTGAAGCAGATCTCAGCGAAGCCGTTTTAATCAGTGCCAACATTAACCAAGTCAATTTTCATAATGCTGATCTCTCTGGGGCGATTATGCCGAGTGGTGTCACCCATGAATAGGGATTAGGCTTTGATAAAAATCTGCTCCTCCCGATGTGTGATCGATCACGGAAGAACTGAGCGATTTAATCTAGAGTTTAGACTAAAGTTGAGTGACAGGGTGTAGGGCTGGGTCGTCTACACAGGTGAAACATTCATTCCATCAAGCAGCCTTAGTAAATCATCGGCTGAAAAATTTGGTATAGCTAAGTGCTGAGGACTGAGTGCTGAGTCAGGATTGATTGACCGTTTGCCTTTCAGCCTTGGGCAATGTCCTAACCACGCTGGCTACTGCTATATGAATAGAGAGAACCTAGAGATGTTGGGAACTATAAGACTGGTTTTTAAGGGGTTGTTTTGACCTGTGTTTGACATGACAGTCTAGGATTCAGGGTCAAACCGCCATGTGCTGCTCCAAATGCCCTATTGTTTAGAGCATTGTATTCTACCTTCTCCGGGAGTTGTGTGCGCGATCGCTCATTCTGCCGTCAAATATAGCTCCAATTTTTCATTTTGTAAGTACGTCATCAATCTGTCCCTGTCGAACTCGTCTTTCGGAGAAGAATGATTCATCAGAGTCAATTGGCACGTCATTTCGGAGAAGATCGCTATGGGAGACAAGCCCCAATCCCGCAAACCCAGAAAAGTGAATTTGGTTGCCCTGTTACTCACGTTTATCTTGCCATTTGCGGTGGTCGTCTACCAACTGATTGCTGAAATCAACGATCGGATTGAGTTTGCTCAACAAGAGATTTACGGCAATGCCTATCTGCGTCCTCTCGAACAGTTGCTTCAAGATCTACCTGAGAGCCGATTGCTCACCTATCGCTATTTTCGTCACGCTGCCAGATCCGATGATCTATGGCAGAAACAAGAGGAAATCGACGAAGTGATGCAGGCGTTGGCGGCAGTGGAACAAGAATTGGGCGATCGTCTCGACACAACCAAGCAATATCAAACTTTACAGCAATCTTGGTTCCAGTTAAAACAAGATCTATCGCGTCAACTGATTCAACCTCGGATCAACTTAAAAGATGAAATCCAATTCCGGCAGCGCCACACTAACTTGATTGCCCAAATTCGGGCGCTGATTTCTCAGGTTGGCGATCTCTCCAATTTGATCCTTGACCCTGACTTAGATAGCTATTACCTGATGGATATTATCCTCCTCAAGCTACCAGAGGGGCAGGATAGGCTGGCACAGCTACGCTTAATGGGCGAAGAAATTATCAATCGTCGAGTGTTGTTGCCGGAAGAAAAGGGGCAGGTGATTGCCTTAGCAGGGCTGATTGAGGCAAATAATGATGCTATCCAGAACAGCATCGATGTTGCGTTTCGACACAATCCAGCCAAAAATCTGCGACCAATCTTAGATGCCCCTACTCAAGCCTCGGTGAACGCGACCCAAGAGTATCTAACCCAACTCGATCGCCACCTCATCGAAGCCGAATCCATTCAAATCCCCTTTGTGGAGTATGACCAGAGCGCGATCGCAGCATTAAATGCTAGATCTCGCCTGTGGAGCGTGACGACTGATGAATTGGACGGGTTACTCCAAGCCAGAATTCAGAAATTTCGCCACAAAATTTATATGGTTGAAGGATTTGCGCTGCTAGTGTTGGCGATGGTGCTTTATGTCTTAGCCACCCTAAGACGGAATTTGATCATTCAGAGACGGGTAGAGCGACGGCTAAGTGCCCAACATAGTGCAACCCGCGTTTTGGCAGGGTCTACCTCGCTCCAGCAGGCATCCCCTCATGTTCTGAAAGCGGTTTGTGAGAGCCTAGATTGGGATTTGGGCGAGGTGTGGCAGGTCGATGAAGAATCTGATGTACTGCGGTTGGTAGAACTGTGGCATAAGCCCACGATCGAAGCCTCTCGCTTGGAAGAAAGCTCCTACGATATTACGTTTGCACCCGGAAATGGGCTGCCTGGTATAGTCTGGCAACAGCGTCAAGCTGTCTGGATTGCTGATTTACAGAAGGATCGAGATTTTGTTCGCAAGGCACTGGTTCCCAAAGGAATTCATGCGGTCTGTGGCTTCCCAATTCTCAGCGGAGAAACCGTCTTGGGTGTCATGGTATTCTTCAGCCGTGCGATTCAGGCACCGGATGCGGAGTTACTGAAAATGATGACCGCGATCGGCAGTCAAGTAGGGCAGTTTATTGAGCGTCAGCGCACGGAAGAAGCCTTGCGTCAAAGCGAAGAATTGCAGCGAATGGCATTGAATGCGGCTCGAATGGGCGCTTGGGATTGGGACATCGTCTCTGGCGAAGAACACTGGTCACGGGAAGCTGAACGATTGTTTGGCATTGAACCTGGATCATTCACATCCAATTACCAAGACTTCCTCAAGTATGTTCATCCGAGCGATCGCCACCATGTCATGGAGTCTCAACGTCGTGCCCTCAACGAGGGAGAAGATTATGCCCCCGAATATCGCATCATTCATCCGGATGGGAGTTTGCACTGGGTAACGAGTCGCGGCACAGTGCTGCGAGATGAGAACGGCAACCCTCTGCGGCTATCTGGCGTGACAATGGACATCACTGAGCGTAAGCAAGCCGAAATCGCTTTAGCTGAGAGTGAACGCCGTCTGCGGCAAACCGAAGAAAAGTATCGCAGTATTTTTGAAAATGCAATCGTAGGCATTTTTCAGACAGCACCCGAAGGATATTACCTCAGCGTCAATCCGGCACTTGCTAAAATGTATGGCTACAATTCGCCGGAAGAACTGCTATCAATGCTGACTGACATTGAGCATCAGCTTTATGTTGATCCCCTCAGGCGGCAAGCATTTGTCAATCAGATGGCAACAACCGATCGCGTCTCTGAATTTGAGTCGCAAATCTATCGTCGGGATGGCAGCGCGATCTGGATTGCGGAAAATGCGATCGCCATTCGAGATGAAGATGACAACTTGCTCTACTACGAAGGTACCATCGAAGACATCACCGAGCGCAAACAAGCGGCTGAAGCTCTACGAGAACGGGAAGAACGATTCCGATCGCTCCTCTCCAATATTTCTGGAACCGTTTATCGCTGTGCCCTTGATTGGCACTGGACAATGGATTTTGTCAGCGATCCGATCGAGGAAATCACAGGCTATTCCGCAGAAGACTTCATTCACAACCAGTCGATCTCATTTGTCCAAATTATCCTGCCTGAAGATGAGCCAAAAACCCGCCAAGTTGTCGATCAAGCCGTTGCAGCACATCGTTCATACAGCCTGGAATATCGCATTCGCCATGCGGACGGCAGCATTCGCTGGGTGTATGAAAAAGGGCGGGGAATTTTTGATGACTCTGGCAAACTGCTCTGCTTAGATGGCGTGATTTTTGATATCACCGATCGCAAACGCACGGAAGAAAAACTGTTGCTCCTAGAATCGGTCGTTGTGAACACGAGCGATGCAGTGGTCGTCACTGAAGCAGAAGCCAACCAACTCGCTGATCTAAAGATTATTTATGTCAACCAGGCATTTACTCATGTGACGGGCTATAGCCTGGATGAGGTGATTGGTAAAGCACCCACCATGATTGGCGGAGTCAACACTGACCCCAATGAAATCGAGCGAATTCAAGCGGCAATCAAAACTCAGGAACGAGTCCAATCGGAGTTAATCGGCTATCGCAAAGACGGCTCCGAATTTTGGTTGGAACTGGAAATGATGCCGATCGCCAATGAGCAAGGCAGATTCACCCACTGGATTTCGGTGCAGCGAGACACAAGCGATCGCAAACAAGCCGAAGAAACTCTCCGCAAGAGCAAGGAAGCGGCAGAAGAAGCCAGCCGTGCTAAGAGCCAATTCCTCGCTAATATGAGCCACGAACTCCGTACTCCTCTCAACGCCATCATCGGCTACAGCGAAATGCTTCAGGAAGACGCTGAAGATTTGGGCTATGAGGATATTGTTCCTGACTTAGAAAAAATCCGCAGCGCCGGCAAACACTTGCTCTCTCTGATTAACGACATCCTCGACATCTCCAAAATCGAAGCGGGCAAGATGGAACTTTACCTGGAAACCTTTGATGTATCCCAGGTGATCTTTGAGGTCGAGAGTACCATCCAACCTCTAATGGAGAAAAATCACAATACCTTGCAAATTCGCTGCCCTCATAGCCTCGGCTCCATGAATGCTGACCTCACCAAACTCCGTCAAGCCCTCTTCAATCTTCTGAGCAACGCTGCTAAATTTACCGAAAACGGCACGATTACCCTCACCGTTAAGGAGGGATGGGGAGATGAGGAGATGGGGGGATGGAGAGATGAGGAGAATTCTCAGTTAGAATCAATCACTCCACACTCCACACCTCTACACTCTGAATGGATCACCTTCAGTGTCTCCGACACGGGCATCGGCATGACGCTAGAGCAGCTAGAGAGAGTCTTCCAGGCATTCACTCAAGCCGATGCGTCAACAACTCGCAAGTATGGCGGTACAGGATTAGGACTGGCGATCACTCGGCATTTCTGTCAAATGATGGGGGGTGATATTACTGTTAGTAGTCAATTGGGCAAAGGCTCAACGTTTACAATCCGGCTGCCTATAAATGGGGTCGATCGCCAGGAAAAAGATCTCCCCTTCTCACTTCCCACATCCCATCCTCCACACTCTACACCTGCCAAAGCCACCATTCTTGTCATTGACGATGATCCTTCCGTACAAGATTTGATGTCACGATACCTGGCAAAAGAAGGGTTCCATATCGAAACTGCATCCACCGGACATGAAGGATTAAGTCGGGCGAAGGAACTTCTCCCCGATGCGATCACGCTAGATGTGTTATTGCCACACATGAATGGATGGGAAGTGCTTTCTGCTCTCAAAACCGATCCGGAGTTGGCAGATATTCCTGTCGTCGTCATGAGTATTGTTGATGATAAAAATCTTGGTTTCCGACTGGGTGCAACCGATTACTTGACTAAACCTGTAGACTATAAACGCCTGACTCGCTTGCTGAATCAATATCATCCTCGATCTGAAAATGCTTTACCCCCGATCGGTCATGTCTTGGTGGCGGAAGATGATCCAACCACGCGAGAAATGTTTCGCCGCATGTTGGAGAAAGAAGGCTGGAATGTGATCGAGGCAGAAAATGGACAGCGGGCACTGGAAAAACTGGCTGAGGTGCAGCCTAATTTGATTCTGCTGGACTTGATGATGCCAGAAATGGATGGTTTCCAGTTCATCACAGCCTTAAGACAAAATCCAGCGTGGCGATCGCTGCCCATCGTCGTCGTGACGGCAATGCAACTCACATTGGGCGATCGGCTCCGCCTCAATGGTTATGTTGAGCAAATTCTGCAAAAAGGGTCTTACAACCGAGATGACTTGCTCCGCGAAATTCGAGACTTGGTATTAAGTTGGGTGCAGCGCCATCCCACGCAATCTGGAGGAGATGATCCATGAACCCATTCCTGCAACCCTATCGAACTACTCCCTAATCCCAGTACCAATCCACCTATTTACCGGCGTTTCTAGCCCTAGCCCCCTTCATCCCTCATCCCTCATCCCAACTATGAAATTACGGGTACGAATTTTACTGATGGTGACATCCCTGCTCGCTGGCACGGTCATGTTAACCACCACCATCATTGCACTGGGGGCACGGCAAGCCATTCTCAAAGAAACGGAAGCAAACGGCATCCTGGTTGCCCAATTTCTGGCACGAATGACCCATTTCGCAGAGCAAGTTCCGCATGAGGTGGATGCGACGATCGGGGAGCAAATGGTGGCACAAGCAACAATCTTGAGTCACTTAGTCGCGATTGCAGAAAAAGCAGGCATGAGTCCAGAGGAGATCAACGCACATTTGAACGCGATCGCCGATCAAACGGTGATTGATGAATTCTGGATCACTGATGCAACCGGATATGCATATTTACGAAATGTGCCCGAAATTGACTTCACGTTTGATCCTGATCCAGCGAAACAGCTTCAAGCGAGTGCCTTTTGGTCTCTGATCACAGGTGAAAAACCTGCGGTCGTGCAAGAATCCCGAACGCGAGAAGTGGACGATCGCATTTTCAAATACGCGGGTGTGGGCGGAATTGACCAGGCGCGGATTGTTCAAGTTGGGCAAGAAATCAATATTTTAGGAAAACTACGGCAGCAAATTGGGCTGGTGCGTCTGGTGAATGAACTGATTGATGGGAAGACGATCGTGGCTATCCGCATCATAGACCAGAATTTGGTCAATCAAGCCCGAAGTGTCACATCAGGACTCGGCAGAGAAGCGAGTTTAGACAATCCCACCGATGTTGCCAATCTTCGCAAGGTGCTGGCTGAAGGACAAACGCTCAGCTATATCGATGACAATCTGCTGAAAGTGATTGTGCCCACAACCGACGATCGCGATAAAGTCGATGGCGCTGTCTTGCTTTATATGTCTACAGAGCATATCCGCAGTGCAATGGTGCAAGGTTTAGAGCAAGCTGCAATCATCACTGGCTTAATCATGACGATCGGGCTATTGGCATCGCTTTTGTTAGCCCGTAAAGTGACTGAACCGATCGCTGAATTGACGGCAGCGACGGCTGCTGTTAAAAGCAATGCCTTTGAACCCAGCAGTTTAGCCAGGGTTGCCGATCGCAATGACGAGCTAGGGCTACTAGCGCAAGTCTTCCAGCGCATGGTAAACACCGTTCAGGAACGAGAGCAACGTCTCAAAGACGCGAAAGAAGCTCTCCATCGCAGTGAAGCCTATTTTCGCTCCCTCATCGAACACTCCTCGGATGTGATCATTATCCTGGGTGCTGACAGCAGCATTCATTATGGGAGTCCTTCTTTGACCTCGATTCTGGGTTATCCCATGTCCGAATTTTGGGAACGCAAGCTGTTTCAATTTGTTCATCCAGATGATCTGTCTTCTGTGAAAACGGCATTTGAGCAAGTTACACAATCCTCTGGAATCGGACAACCTTTTGAACTCCGCTTCAACCACAAAGACGGCTCTTGGTTAGTTATGGAAGCTGTTAGTAACAACCTCCTCAATGATCTAGCCGTCAAGGGTGTCATTCTGACCTTGCGAGACATCACCGAACGCAAGCAAGCTGAAGAATTCCAACGGGCAAAAGAAGCCGCCGAGCAAGCCAACTATGCTAAGAGCCAATTTTTGGCAAACATGAGCCACGAACTGCGTACTCCCCTCAATGCCATCATTGGCTACAGCGAAATGCTCCAAGAGGAGGCGATCGACTTAGAGCAAGAAGACCTCGTTCCCGACCTCAGCAAAATCCATATAGCAGGCAAACACCTCCTCGCCCTAATTAACGACATTCTCGATCTCTCCAAAATCGAGGCGGGTAAAATGGACTTATTCCTGGAAACTTTTGATGTTCCAACGATGATCCAGGAAGTGATCTACACGATCCAACCTCTGGCTGGCAAAAATCACAATACGCTCATCGTTCATTGCCCTGACGAACTCGGCTCCATGTACGCCGACCTGACTAAAGTTCGCCAAAATCTCTTCAACTTGCTCAGCAATGCCTCCAAATTTACTGAGAACGGGACGATCACCCTGACAGTAAAACGGGGAGGGGGAGAGGGGGAGAAGGGGAGAGGAGGAGAGGGGGAGAATTCTCAATCAGAATGGGTAGCTCCAAACTTCTCATCCCCTCACTCCCTCTCCCCCTTACTCCCTCATCCCAATTGGATTACCTTCCGCGTCACTGATACAGGCATCGGGATGTCTCCGGAACAAATCGATCGCGTGTTTCAAGCGTTTACACAAGCGGATGTTTCGACGACGCGCAAGTATGGTGGTACGGGTTTGGGACTGGCGATCGCCCAACGGTTTTGCCACATGATGGGAGGTGATATCTCGGTTGAGAGCGAAACAGGTCGAGGGAGTGTGTTCACGATGCGAATCCCGGTTACGGTGAGAAACCTCAAGACAGAACCTCCAATTTTGGACATGATCCTGCCGCCTGCACTGACCGAGAAACCAGAATTAGAGGCGAAAGCAGTGCTGGTCATTGATGACGACCCCACGGTTCATGCGTTGATGAATCGATTTTTGTCGAAACAAGGATTTCGGATTGAGAGCGCCATGAATGCCGAAGAGGGGCTAAAACGCGCCAAACAAGTGCAACCGATCGCTATCACCCTGGATGTCCTGATGCCTAGCTCAGATGGATGGGCTGTTTTATCTTCATTGAAAAATGATCCGGAACTGGCTGAAATTCCAGTGATAATGATGACGATCGTGGATGATCAGAGTTTTGGGTATACCCTGGGTGCGTCCGATTATTTGACAAAGCCGATCGATCGCAATCGATTGTTGAAAATACTGCAAAAACATTGCGGTAATTCTAATCATGCCTATTTGACTTCTAGAAAAAGCGGCATCAACAGCGCAAATTTAGAAGGAGTCCTGCATGATGATCGATCGAACTCTGTTTTGATTGTTGAAGATGACCCGTATACTCGCGAGATAATTCGAGAAATGCTAGAACATGAAGGCTGGACAGTCATAGATGCCGAGAATGGTCGAATTGGGATAGAGCGACTGGCAGAGCATCATCCAGCGTTAATTTTACTGGACTTAATGATGCCGGAAATGGACGGTTTTGGCTTTATTGCCGAATTGCAGAAGCGTGACGAGTGGCGATCGCTCCCTGTTGTTGTCATCACAGCGAAAGACATTACCCAAGATGATGAACGGCGACTCCGAGGGCGAGTTGAGCGAATCTTAGAGAAGGGTGCTTATACCTGCGAAGAACTCTTTAACACCGTGCATCACTTAGTTACAAAATGTACCTCTAAAAACAATCTATAAATATCTGTAAAGCTTGTATCAAGGTGCTGTATCTACTCAATCTTCAGCTTTAGCAATGTTCTAGCCTAGTGATAACCGAAATCACGAAGTTTAGTTATGTAGCTAATTTACAGTTCTGAATTTTAGATTTATACCAATTCGATGAATTCTGACTACAGAGACACTCGCTCACTGTAGAGGGCGAACGGCGGTTTGCCTCTACGAAGATGTGATGCCTGTAACAAATTGAACTCTAAAATCCAAAATTGGTTTGATGCAGGAGCATGGGGGATGCCTAAAATACTATTGATTGAAGATAACGAAATGAATCGGGATATGCTGTCTCGCCGCCTAGAGCGTAGGGGACTTCAAGTCTTGATTGCAGTCGATGGGGAGCAGGGCGTGGCAATGGCTCAAGCTGAGGTTCCAGATTTGATTCTGATGGATATGAGTTTACCGGTTTTGGATGGTTGGTCAGCCACCCGCCAGATCAAAGCTGCACCAGAAACCAGCACCATTCCGATCATTGCTTTGACGGCTCATGCGATGTCAGGTGATCGAGACAAATGTCTGGAAGCAGGCTGCGACGACTATGACACTAAACCCGTTGAATTTACCCGCTTGCTCAGTAAGATTCAAGCACTCTTGGGCAATTAAGCCTACGTAAGCAGGGGCAACTTCCTCAATTTTATGAACTAACTCTCATAGAATTGAGATTTAGCCCTCATCCAAGGGGGAGGCTCCGACAAAGATGGTTGACCAGGGTCTTGTGCTGGTAGTAGATGACAATGAAATGAATCGTGATTTGTTGTCGCGGCGGCTACAACGACAGGGATTTACGGTTGTGATGGCAGAAGATGGGCAACAAGCCCTCGATAAACTCCAGACTCAACCGTTTGACCTTGTGCTGTTAGATGTGATGATGCCACAGATGAACGGCTACCAAGTCCTCGAACATCTCAAAGCCGATCCCAATCTTCGCCATATTCCAGTCATCATGATCTCTGCCTTAGATGACATGGATAGCGTTGTCCGTTGTATTGAATTGGGCGCAGAAGATTACCTGTTTAAGCCATTTAATCAGACGCTACTCAAAGCCAGAATTGGTGCTTGTTTAGAGAAAAAACGGCTACGCGATCAAGAACAAGCCTTCTTGAAGCAGATCCAGATCGAGCAGGAAAAGTCGGAGCGATTATTGCTGAACGTGCTGCCTAAGCCCATTGCCGATCGCCTGAAGCAAGGACAGCACACGATCGCAGATAACTTTGCCGAAGTCACTGTTCTGTTTGCGGATATTGTAGACTTCACTCGACTAGCCGCTTCTCTCCCGCCGAAGGAACTCGTCGAACTGCTGAATCAAATTTTTTCGACGTTCGATCGCCTCGTCGAACAGAAAGGACTAGAAAAAATTAAAACGATTGGCGATGCTTACCTTGCAGTTGGCGGTCTACCCACTCCTCGATCGGATCATGCCGAAGCCATTGCTGAGCTTGCTTTGGAAATGCAGAGCGCGATCATTCAGTTCACTACCCCCGCTAGCCCATTTGCATTTAGTAGACCCCTGACCATGCGAATCGGTATTAACACTGGTCCTGTTGGGGCAGGGGTGATCGGGACAACTAAATTCACGTATGACCTCTGGGGCGATACCGTGAACACGGCTAGCCGTATGGAGTCCCAAGGCATTCCCGGTCAGATCCAAGTGACTACAACCACCTATGAATTGCTCAAAAAGAACTATCTGTTCCAAGAGAGAGGGGCGATCGACGTGAAAGGCAAAGGTGAAATGGTGACGTATTTTCTCAAGGGAAAGAACCCCCGATAGAACAGGACTTTGAACAGGACTTTATTGCACCCGGTTTTAGCGGGGTGGATGAGGGGATGAGGGCGAGAATACAAGGGTGCAGGAGTCGGGATACGATCAATCTCCTCATCTCCTCACCTTCTCATCTCCCCATCTCCTCATCTCCCCATCATCCCTGCAACACACTTTGGGGATTCTAAAGTTTTTTAAAGCTTAACTCTCGATTCCGATAAAACAAGATCAACAATGCGCTAGTGGCAACAAGTTTGAATAGTTCTAGTCCCCAATATTCGCCGTGCATCTGATCCATCAGTGCGGGAACGATCGCTGTGGATTCAAACAAATTGAGATGGATACCTAAAGCACACATTTCTGGGGTTAAAACGTAGGTATAAATTAAAGCGATCGCTAACAAACCGAGGGACAACGGTGTTGCCCAATAGCTACCTCGGCTAACGGGTTTTTCAGTCGTTCTAAGGATTAAAATTCCAGTCAACGCGATCGCGGCACACAGTAACTCAACCCGGTTGAAGACACCAAAAATCGAGTAGCCTGCGGCAGCAAAGCCCGGTTCAGTCATCATTCCGGAGGCAAACAACCCTGGCATGATCACCAGATCGAGAAGCAGACTGCCACTGAGCCAAAACGCAAGTGTAATCAGGACAATCGATCGCCATTTGGGGCGGTGAAACGTATCGATAATAGCAATCATAATTCCCTTTTGCAGCAAATCCTTACTTCCAGCCTAGCGAATTCGTTGCTGAGTAAACATAAAGGATCGTTGCAAAATGCTTCAAATTCCAGGAAAATGATTACTTAACTTCAATCTAAATCATTACAACAACTTTTCCAGTCCATACACCAGCGATTTAAGCTGGATGACCCTGCGGATCGACAACAAGACTCCGGGCATAAAGCTGGCGCGATCGCTCGTATCATGCCGTAAGGTGTAAATTTGTCCGGGTGCGCCAAAAATCACTTCCTGGTGAGCGATTAATCCGGGGAGACGAACGCTATGAATCCGGATACCAGCGTCGGTGCGGCTGCCTCTAGCTCCCGGTAACTTTTCAGTTTCTTCGACAGCAGGTGGATTGTAGGGTTTGCCAAATTCTGCGAGTAACTGCGCGGTTTGAATTGCCGTGCCGCTCGGAGCATCGGCTTTTTGATTGTGATGCAATTCAATAATTTCAACGTGATCGAAGTATTTTGAGGCTTGCATTGCTGCTTGTTGCAATAACACTACGCCGATCGAAAAATTCGGGATAATTACCGCTCCCATACTGGCTTTATCAGCAAAGTCTGCCAGATCTTCAATTTGTGCTTGGCTCAGCCCAGTCGTACCCACCACCGGACGGACACCGTAAGCAATTGCCGATCGCACATTGTCATACACCGAGTCAGGATGGGTGAAATCGACCATCACCGGAGGGTGTCGCTCCTGAGTTGCCATCACTAGCGCCGCTTGCAGATCAGTGACGATCGGGATTTCTAATTCTCCACAACCCGCTACTATTCCCACGTCCTGACCGTTGTAATCAGGGCTGCGCTCGACAGCTCCCACTAACGTCATATCGGGCGCTTCAGTCACCGCTTTCACAACCTCACGACCCATCTTACCTGCTGCACCCGTGACGACCACCGGAATCGGAGCTTGACTTGCCATAACCATCCTTGACTCAATAAGGGCAATTTTAAATGAGATTGGCGGAAGCGATCGGATTGGGGATAGATGAGGGGATGAGAACCTGCCTTGCGTCCCGCTCTATGTCAAAATAAAAAACAGTCATTTGTAACGTTATTATTGGTTCTCCAGGTAATCTCGTGAGTATTACTGCTACAGCCAGTTCCGCTACCAAGCTCTCTACCCGTCGAGTGGTGTTTCCTTTTACGGCGATCGTTGGTCAGGAGGAAATGAAGCTGGCATTGCTGCTGAATGTGATTGATCCCAAGATCAGTGGAGTGATGATTATGGGCGATCGGGGTACGGGTAAATCTACTGCCATTCGCGCTCTTGCTGATGTGTTGCCCGAAATCGAAGTTGTCGCGGCAGATCCATTCAATAGTCACCCAACAGATCCAGGGCTGATGAGCGATTTTGTCAAGCAGCAACTTGAAGCAGGAGAAGAGATTCAACTTGCCCGGAAAAAGGTACCGATGATCGATCTGCCCCTCGGCGCAACTGAAGATCGAGTCTGTGGCACGATCGACATTGAAAAGGCTCTTTCTGAAGGGGTGAAAGCATTTGAACCGGGATTGTTGGCACAGGCAAACCGAGGCATTCTTTATGTTGATGAAGTCAACTTGCTGGATGATCATCTGGTAGATGTGCTGCTAGACTCGGCGGCTTCTGGCTGGAACACCGTCGAGCGGGAGGGCATTTCGATTCGTCATCCGGCTCGTTTCGTGTTAGTTGGATCTGGCAACCCTGAAGAAGGAGAATTAAGACCTCAACTGCTTGACCGCTTTGGCTTACACGCCGAGATTCACACCGTCAAAGATCCCAATCTGCGTGTGGAGATCGTGGAGCAGCGATCGGAGTTCGATCAAGCACCTGAAGCTTTCCTAGAGAAATATCGCCCACAGCAAGAAGCCCTCCAGCAACAGCTAGTCAGCGCCCAAGACCGTCTCAAATCTGTCACGATCGATCGCGACTTGAAGATCAAAATTTCCCAAGTTTGTTCAGAACTGAATGTAGATGGGTTGCGGGGTGACATTGTGACGAATCGCACTGCTAAAGCTTTGGCTGCACTAGAAGGACGCACGGAAGTCACCGTCGAAGATATCCACCGCGTGATCGTCATGGCATTGCGGCACCGTCTTCGGAAAGATCCGTTAGAGTCGATCGATTCTGGATACAAGGTGGAGAAAGTTTTCAATCAAATCTTTGGATTGGTTGATTTAGCTACTGAAGCAGTACAGAATGGAACGGGAAAACCTGCTGGCATCCGTTAAAGTCTTAAAGACTTACGGACATGCTTCGCGAACACCCGCCCGGACGGGCAAGATGCCCATCCCACAAGACGGTCATTAACTCTATCTGCCTACTTGCTTACCGTCATCACACCTGAGCCTGTCACTGTACTGGGATTTTTGGGAGCAATGCTAGCGATTGCAGACTTAGTGATCGTGGTGGTGGGAGAGCGGAGTCGATCGACGAGCGGCTAAAACGACAGCGACACAAGCCATTCTAAACCACGAAGACATCCAGAGATAGCTCGATCGCTGAGTATCTTTGTGGCTTGGCGGTGAATTCGGTGCGTCAAAGTTGCAAAACGAACTCATAACGAGTATGATTTAGACATGGAGGTGGAAGAGTGTTATACCAACTTGAACAGAGGATACAACAGATCATGGATTGAAACCATTGTCTCATCAGGCTTCTGCAATCCAAAATCTAAAATCCGAAATCCAAAGTGGTATTACTTTACAGAATCCATCCAAAGTCAGATTGCCACCCTTATCACAACTCGGTAACTTGCGTAATAGAGCATACCGGGACAAGTCTGATATAAGTCGGTAAGTCAAAGGCATCTATCCTTGGTGATAGATTTGGCTAAACATTTAAACGTTCAATCGAGGAAACTATGACTGCAACAACAGTAGCGCCACAATCTAAAACATCTGACGTGATCAAAACCCTGAACCGTCAGCAAGCAAATGCACTCGTGGCATACCTCAACTACAAGAAATATCACTGGCTCACCTTTGGACCGTTGTTCCGCGATTATCATCTACTGTTTGAAGAACACAGTGCGGCTGTCTTCGAGATGATCGATGAGCTAGCAGAACGCAGCATGATGCTGGATGGTAAGCCTGTCGCTGATCCGGCTGACTATCTGCCCACGGCTACCGTGAAGCCGTCATCAGGTAATCTTGCCGTTAAGGAAATGGTAGAAGAGGCGATCGCCACTCATGAGCTAATCATCGCTGAAATGCATCAAGATGCTGAAGTGGCTGACCAAGCAGGCGATATCGGTACAGATGATCTTTACACTCGTCTGGTTCAAGTACACCAGAAACATCGTTGGTTCCTGAAAGAGATCCTCAAGAAAAACGATGGTTTAGTTTCATAGTGATTCAGATTCAGAATTGTGAATTATAGCTGTCGCCATAAAGGTTAGGACATCGGGATTAAGGGGGGTGTGGGGGCTTCGCTCCCCAGCCAGCTTGTCCTACCCATCCGTCCCATGACCCCCAAGCTTCGTATC
>JAAUSF010000254.1 GCA_012033255.1 Cyanobacteria bacterium RU_5_0 | reverse complement strand
GTTGCTGCTTGGCAGAACCAGCGTAATGAAGAGGAAACCTGGATTGATTGGCGCTTTACCACCCAAGATGCTCGCATCAAGCTTCACCGACTTTACCCGTCAGTTAATAATTGACAGACCACTAGCAACCCTCATTGCCAGACGTGCGTTTACGGAAGAAGAACGAGAAGCCGGCAAAGTGGCAACGGTTCTAGGCATTTCCTTCATCACCGAAGGAGCCATTCCTTTTGCGGCAAAAGATCCCCTACGAGTGATTCCCGCTTGCATCGCCGGATCCGCGATCGCTGGCGCATTGTCGATGCTGTTCGGTTGTACCCTTCGCGCTCCGCACGGCGGCATTTTCGTCTTGGCGATTCCTAATGCGGTCGGGCAAGGCGGATTGTATATCGTGGCGATCGCCCTCGGTACACTCGTTACAGCCCTTGTCGTGGCTCAACTCAAACGCTGGCAATCTAAACCAAAACCTCAACAAGAACCACGAGATATGATGTCATCTGCTCATTAAATTTCTTCTTCTAGCTATATAGCTGTAGTCAGTTAGGTTAGGACATGCGACATTTTTGTGGGGCGGCTTCGCCGCCCCACAAAAATGTTCTAACCAATATGACTATGGCTATATTTTCCAACTCAGCGATCGGCAACGAACTTGCCTCAGCCCGATCGAATCTGCCACAAACAGTTCGATCGGGGCAGCAAAGAACGGGACGCGAAGGAGTTTATCTAGAAGAGGTAGAGCTTGTTGCCGTAACCGGAGCCGGAATAATCGGACTGGGTGGAAAACCGCCATACGCTTGCTCTAGTTGAGCTGGGGTCAGTGATTGAATTAGGTAAAGTTGCAATGGATCTTGGCTAATCCTTTGAACATAGGCTGAATTCAAATAAGGCTGGTATCGAGAACGCATTCGATCGCCTCCTAAATAGGCACCAAAGAACGCCACACTCAACCCTTGCAAATATTCTCGTCCGAGGGCTGTACTTGGCCCTAGCAGCGACGGTGGAAAATCTTGAACATAGGCGTCGTCACTACTGGAAAAATGGGTTCCCGGAACCATTAGCGCCAAATATTTATTAGGCGTTTGTAGCCAGATGAAAGGATGAATTTGATCTTGAACAACGGGAGCTAAAAAGTCTTCACTTCCGGCAACAATCATAGTTGGAACGGTGATTTGACTGATGCCTTCAGGTCCAAAAACACTGCTAGTCATTGGATAGGCAGCAAGTACAGCTTTAATACGTCGATCGGATAAATCGAGATTGGCGAATGGAGCATCCTTTGCAATGCATTGAATCATGAAAGATACGCTCACCGTAATTCGATCGTCTGAACAATCTTGACGCAATCGATCGGGATTGAATGGCGCTCCTGCGACAGATAATGCTGTCGTACCGCCAAACGAATTTCCCATAACACCAATCTGTTCGAGATCGAGGCGATCGGCTAGTTCTTCGTCTTCTTGCACAACCGCTTCGAGGTTGTCTAACAGATAGGTAATATCAAGCGATCGACTGATGTATTCCAAAGGACGAATAATGTCATCTAATTCACCTTCCAAAAACACCTGACGATATTGTAAATCGCTACCAATATGTTCAAGAGCCGCTACCGCAAATCCATGAGATGCCAAGTGTTCTGCCAGGTAAGCATAGTTGGTACGGGTTGCTCCAAATCCGTGAGACATAACAATGAGTGGCACGGGTTGAGAGATATCTTGAGGCAAGTACAAATCGACAGGGAGATCGTAAGACATTGCCAATCCACTTGGAGTCAGCCGTGGTTGACGAATTGAGAAAGAGAAGGATTGTTTCTCAACTGAATAACTCCCGCTCGATCGCAAATCAGGTAATTCGGTAATAGTTTCAGAGGATGCAGATGTAGCTTCTTGTTCAGCGTCCTGTGCGATCGCATGAACAGTCGATTCTCGATACGCAATTAACACTTCCAGTTCCACGATTAGCTGAATGATATAAGGAACTTCAATCTCAAGCGCATCACTCGGAAATTGACGCATCACGTTCAGCAATGTCAACCCATCCTCTGAGTAAGCCGCACGAACGATGGCAGTCTGGATATCTGCATATCCAGTCTCATCTTCTGGACTCTGGAAGGCTTTGCCTAAGCCCTCAAATAGAGGTTCCATTAGGGGAGTATCGGTCAGGCGTTCTACATCATCTGCGTCGATCGTCAGGCGTTTGAGTAAGATGCCACGCATTTGGGTGAGGGTAGGTTCTCCTAACTCTTGGGCAAGCGGCTCAAACGGTTCAGATATTTCACCTGTTATCGCAAATCGTTCTACGTCATCCAGAGGAACAGAAACTTCTGCTCCGCTAATGATGGCAGTCAATCGATCGGCACTGAGAGCGGCTTCAGATGGGGATAGCGTGGTAAGTCCAGTGAGAAGGCTGAGTGGTAGAAGATGTAAAAATTTAGTCCTGATTCTAAAACGCATAGTGACTGTCTTTACAAACTTTACAAACTTTCTCAACCATACGGGCAATTAATGCCAAAGAGGAATACGGGCTGAGTCAGAGTGTAGTGTAAACTTTGAAAAGGGCATCCTTCTACAGTTCATCTGTACTGTTTCATGAGTTTCTCAATGGTGGCTTGATTTCTGCGTCAGCTAGTGATGTCTCCGGAACTATTCGATTCATCTATCCATCAAATTCTGTGTTAGCCAGCCAGTAATGCCTCGTCATCCGAATCCGTCAGCCGGGTAAGCAGAGTATGAGTGTGAAGTTCCTTCTGATCAGTGCGATCGCATTTGCAACCGTTGGTGTTGTTGCACCTTGGAATTCTTTCTCAGAACCCTCTCGATCGAGTTTATCTGACGCTCCATCTTATGCTTCATACGATAATCAGGTTTTGCCTGTTAGCGATCGAACGACTGATCGAACGACTGATCGAACCCGTGCTCAACCGAACCTAACACGCGATCGATCCTCTGTGCAGATTGCTCAAGAGGTTGATGCCCGATCGGCATGGTTGATGAATGAGAACCCAAATGCACGAATTAATATTCGCTCCGCACCAACGACCAGTGCGACAGTGGTTCACATTGGTCGCGTAGGCGATCGGCTAGTCATCTTGGATGAAACCCCTCGTGATGATGGCTATATGTGGTATCTCGTTCGGTTAGCTGATGCCAACGTTGAAGGATGGGTACGAGGAGATTTAGTCAGCCGTGAAGTGCCGATCGCTCCAACTCGTAGCTCAGATTCTTCTATCGCCTCGATTGATCCGGATGCTCGTCAAGAGACAGGTTCGCGTCGAGAGATTGCCACAATGGGACAATTTACATCTGAGGAAATTAACTATTTTCTTGAAATTGCATTAGGAAGCGAAAATGGCAGCTATTCTCCTAACATTCGCAAATGGCGAGATGAAATTCGCATTCAGATTATGACTTCCCACCCGGATGGAGATGACGCTGTTGTTCAGGATGTGATTGACGACCTGAATGAATTGATCGGTGGAACGCCAACCCTGGTTCTCGTAGATAGCAACCCCAATGTAGAGCTATACTTTCTTCCGCTTGAAGAGTTTTCTGAATTTGACCCTAGCTTGCGCCGAGGACAGATTGGAGCCGCCTGGATCGAAGAGGATGACTATGTGATTCATCATGCCAAAATTTTGATTGGCTCATCTCATCTGACGAATGATGAACGAGCGCATATCATCCGCGAAGAAATCACTCAATCGTTGGGCATCATGAGAGATTCCTGGTCTTATCCAGGGAGCATCTTTTACCAGGGATGGACTCGAACCCAAAGGTTTGATTCGATCGATGAAACGATGATTCGGATGCTCTACAACTCGGCGATCGAACTGGGCATGAATGCGGAAGAAGTGGAGCAAGTCCTCACCCATCTGTAGTTAATCCGATGTGCAACTTGATGGCGACAAGTCTTGATTTCGGGTAGGGTAGGCATCTTGCCTGCCCCGATCTAGACGGGCGAAACACCCACCCACCAGAGAGGTAAACAAATGGCACAGAGCGTTAATTAGCGAATGAGTTTGGAGTAAGGTGGGCGGTGCCCACCCTACTGTTGGTGCTTTAACTTAGGATCGTGGATTAAATAACCTGTAATTCTGGCTTTGCCGTGTAATTCCACTGAGGCAAGAATTCATCAAAGACAATTTTCATGTTGGCTTTGAATCCTTCCGCCACTTTTCGCCCTGTTTGAT
>JAAUSF010000253.1 GCA_012033255.1 Cyanobacteria bacterium RU_5_0 | reverse complement strand
CAGATAAAATACCTGCGTAGGATGGGCAAAGGCATCCGTGCCCATCCATGATTCTGGCTGACGATGGGCACGGGTAAGACCCTTTGCCCATCCTACGAATTGGTAGATTCTTTGCTGGAAATCTCCTTACATCTCTTACACCCGTTACCAATCCATTGTCACTATTAACTGTGAATCTACTCATGGCGACTCTAACCATGCGCCCATACCAGGGCGAATCCGATCAACACCCGATCGTTGATCTTCTCAATATTTGTGAAACGATCGATTGCGAAGATAGTTACTATTCGCTCATTGGTCTCCAACAAGAATTTACATCACCCGGATTCGATCCGACTCGTGATGTGTGTTTGTGGCAGGATGCTAATGGGCAACTCGTTGGCTTTGCTCAACTCTGGATTCCAACTGAATTGGTGGATGAAGCCGATGGACATCTTTGGTTCCGAGTGCATCCGAATGCTCGAAATCAGGGCATCGAACCTGAAATCATTCATTGGGCTGAGTCGCGTATTCGTCAAGTCGGACGAACAAAAGCCTTACCTGCCAAGCTTGCTGTCAGTTGTCGTGATTATCAGATTGAGCGCATTGCCCTATTTGAACGCCAAGGGTTTACCTACGATCGCTGTTTCCTGAGAATGGCGCGATCGCTTTCTGCTCCGATTCCTGCTCCTCAGTTTCCCGATGGTTTCACTCTGGTTGATGCCACAAGTGAGTTCGATGATCAGGCATCTGTGGAAATGTATAACCAGACGTTCATTGATCACTGGAACTTCCACCCACTAACAGTTGAAGAGATTCATCACTTTACCTCTGATCCGCTCTATCGACCAGAACTGGATTTAGTGGCGATCGCTCCAGACGGCACATATGCAAGTTTTTGCTTCTGCTACATTGACTACGAGGAAAATAGGCACAAGGGAAAGAACGAAGGTTGGGTCAGCAGATTGGGTACGCGCCGAGGCTTTCGTCGGCTAGGTCTAGGACGCGCCATGTTGCTAGTCGGCTTGCATCGACTGAAGACAGCAGGCATGGAAACTGCGCTGCTCGGTGTAGACACTCGCAATCCTAATCAGGCATATGATTTGTATGAATCGATCGGATTCTGCAAACGCTTCGCTAATTTCTATTATGCCAAACCGATTTCTGGTTAACTCATTTGCATAAGCATTTAAAACCACCAAGACGTAAAGGCACAAAGGGAAATTACAGTTTATTTCTCTCTGTGTCTTTGCACCTTTGTGGTGAAAAAATGTATTCTAATCTGGATTATTTCAACGTAAAAACATCAGCCAGAACACAGCCTTTCCCAACTTGTCGCTGCTCATCGGGTGAGTCATAAACAACCAGAATGGCAGAGGGGCGATCGAGGCTTGAAAACAACGTTAACCCTTCAGCTTTGTCTGTTCTGTAGCCGTGCGGAATATCGAACAACCTTTCCAACTCGCCTTCTTTCTGTTTCGAGAAACTGTTGTTGGGCAGATGAATGGGATTGTGCCATCGAAAGAGTCTGAGAGTACCATCTAAATCCATTGAAGGACCTGCTAAAACCAACAGGTTGCTTTTATCAACACAAAGTTCACGAATTCCCAAACCATCCAGTTCCAAGAAGTGTTTTTTGTATAATCCACCATTTTTATCGATCGGCTTCAACTTCAGAAAACCAGACTTCGATTCCTCCGTTTCTATCTCTAAGATGATGGCAACCCCGCGAAGAACGGGACCTCGTAAACCAATGAAAATCTTATTTTGGTAAACGGCTAGCCCTTCGATATCAAACCCATTCTCTTTTCCGGGTAATGCCATTGGTTCAGCTAATGAGCCGATCAGAAATGGTTTCAGATAATCGTCTTTCTTGAGCGCAGTCATTAGTAGATTGCCATCTTCATTGCGCTCCAGATAAGCTGCCGTTCGGTTTTCATGAGATTTTTTAAGTTCACCATTGTCTAATGGAATTCGAGCAAGTAAATAACGGTTTTTTTCTGTTTTGATTTTTGTAAGATTTTCAATATTATCTACTTTGGCTTTCTTGCGTTTGGTGCTATGAGAACCGATTAGCCAAAGATAGCCATCTCGATAATCAAGCCCTTCAATATCAATTTCTTTGTCATCCTGACTAAATTGATCAAGATAGTTTTCTAGCTCGAAAGATTCTTGATTGCCAAATGTCCAAGGATCGATTTGAGATAGTCGTTCGATCGCCGTTGTTTCGTCCGACGCCATCCAGAGATGATTGTCAGCGATCGTCACAGTAGATAGGTCTTGATGAACTAAATCATCCTTAAACTCCAATAAAATCCGGTTGAGTAAATAGCCTGCCGACATAATCTTTAAATTTCTTTGATCAAAAATTAGGGTGAGCCGTTGGAGTAAACTCTAGATATTTTATCTCTTATCCTGCTGGTTAAAATGACATTTCGAGTAGTTTAAAGTTGAACACTCAGAATTTTTTGATCAAACTCTCAGGAAAAAATCATTTATCGTTAACTGGAACACTGCACAATCCACTCATGAGTATCAAGGTCTACAGACCCTCATTGAAACCAGTGAACTCAGTGGATAGCAGACAAACAGGAGATTTGCAATGAAACTTCAACCTTGGATGACGTTCAGTTTAGTTGCTCTGGCACTGATTGGCTGTGCCGGAAACGAAGTATCGTCAGAGCCATTGAGTGCCAGTCCGATTGAAAGTCCTGTGACTCAAACCACTGAAAGCCCTGTCGCTCAAACTACTGAAAGCCCTGTCGCTCAAACTGAATCGCCATCCCCGGTGGCTCAAGTTGGAGAAGAGACGGTCATTAAGTCTGGAAGCTTTCAATCTGGCGAACATCCTACTCAAGGGACAGCGCGGATCGTCAGTCAAGAGGGTAGGAACGTTTTGGAACTGGATGAGGCATTTCAGACTTCTACCAGTGGACCCGATTTATTCGTGATTCTGCATCGATCGGATAATGTTCTTGGCTCAACAGAACCTCCAATCTATCCATTGACTGAAGGAGAGTATGTGGTTCTGGCTCCTTTGCAGGCGTATAGCGGTGCCCAGAGCTATGCAATTCCCGATGATATCAACCTCAATGAGTATCAGTCGGCAGCGATCTGGTGTCGGCAATTTAATGCAACGTTCGGCGCGGCTCTTCTCCAGTAAAGTGCTACGGAAGTGCATTTCACCTTGCCATACAACGGATATGAAGAATACGTTGCAAATCTTTACACATGACTGGTTACGGCTTAAATCACAACTTCGATCGCATTCTCGTGATCATTCCCGTTCGCAACGAAGAAGCTAGCATTGGCGGAGTTGTGCGATCGCTCCAATTTCACGAACTAACGCGCATTCGAGTCGTTGATAACGGAAGTAGCGATCGCAGCGCAGAAGCCGCAAAAGATGCTGGAGCAGAGGTGATTTTTGAGCCAACTCCAGGCTATGGTCAAGCCTGTTGGCAGGGAATGCAGCACATTCCTCCTGACATTGAGTGGGTGTTATTTTGCGACGGCGACGGCAGCGATGATGTGAGTCAACTTCCCTTGTTTTTAGCGAAACGAGCCGAATTTGATTTGATCTTGGGCGATCGACGTGCCACTCCGCAAGGGCGATCGGCTCTCACACCCACTCAGAACGTTGGCAACGGACTGGCAACCTTCCTGATCCAACTCGGCTGGAAACACCGATATCACGACTTAGGCCCCCTCCGCCTGATCCGCCGAGCCATCCTCGAACAAATGCAAATGCGCGATCGCGGCTTTGGCTGGACCGTCGAAATGCAAGTCCGAGCGATTGAACTCGGTCTACAAATTTGCGAATTGCCCGTCAACTACCATCCGAGACAAAATGGACGATCGAAAATCTCTGGCACCCTCTCCGGAAGCATTCGCGCCGGAATCATAATCCTAAAAACACTCGGAACACTCTATCTCCAACGCTCTGCCACTCCACCTAAAACTCAATGCTCAGAATTTAACCTCTCCTCACCCCCTCGCCCCCTCACCCCCTGACGGCAACGATGGTGTGGCCAAGCCCCTCGGAGAGATTCTCGTCGAGAGCGGCGTGGTGGACACGGTGGTCACCGCCGTCCCGGATCTCTACGGGCGCCTGGTGGGCAAGCGCATCGTCGGGACGCTTCACGCCAAGGCAAGTCATGAAAAGTGACGTTGACCCCATGCAAAGCGCGCACGCGGCCTCGAGGTGCACAGTGACATCGAAACGCA
>JAAUSF010000108.1 GCA_012033255.1 Cyanobacteria bacterium RU_5_0 | reverse complement strand
GCCAATTCCGACTCGGCTTGTTTTGCCCGTTGTTCTAACTCGATCGAAGTTAAGAACTTATGCCATCCGGATGGTAAATCTCAGGTTCTTCCTGCCCGATGACAAATCGAATTCCCAATCGAGGACTGATCCAGCCATTCATCATTTGAATCTGAACCAGCTTTCCCTGCTGACGTAACCAGCCTTCCAGCTTAAATGTCTCTGGGTCATACACATAATATTCCTCCACGCCATACGTTTCATAAAACTCATATTTGCGAGTCATTTCCGCGTTTGTGTTATTGGGTGAAAGAATTTCAAATACAACGTGGGGTGGAATGTTCTCTTCTCGCCATTGTCGGTAGGAACCGCGTTTTCCCTTTGGTCTACCGAAAACCACCATTGCATCCGGAGCAGTAGGTTTGATGAGTGTTGATTTCACCGGATACCAAAGTAAATCTCCAGCAATGAACACAGTTGGATCGTCAGCAAACAGAATCTCTAGATTCTCCTTAATTAGGACAATCCAGCGAAACTGTTCAGTGTTGTCTGCCATCGGTTTGCCGTCGCTATCAGGGAAGAGACGATCGGAATCTACAATGGGAAAAGTCGTCATTGGTTTAAACCAGATCGCGCCATATCTGCATTCTAGCTAAAGAGAAATCACGAGATTCAGTGCCGTGTATGCTCGATCGAGTACGCTCTAAATTGAAAGCAGAGTGTCCGTCGTGAAACGGAGGTGTAGTCACAATGAAACGCTTAGCAGATTGGGGATTTAGCCGCGATAGTTGGAAAGGAGAACGAGGAGAATATCTTGTCTTGCTGCAAGGGCTTTTGATGATTGGCTACCTCTTCATTCCCGTTTATCGTCCGGCTTGGCTAAACGTGGAACCGCCTCTACTATATGGAATTTGGGCGATCGCCATCTTTCTCATTCTCCTTTCCGCCATTTTCATGGGCAAAGGACTCTTCGATCTCGGATCAAACCTCACCCCTCTACCCTACCCCAAACAAGACGGACAACTCATTCAATCTGGAGTTTACAGCATCGTTCGTCATCCCCTCTACAGCGGACTGCTCCTTGCCGCAAAAGGTTGGACAGTATGGCATCTGAGCCTCTCACACCTGGCAGGGGTCATCATAGGGTTCCTATTCTTTAACGCTAAAGCCAATCGAGAAGAAATATGGCTCACCGAAAAATATCCCGATTACCCAACCTATCAGCAGCGAGTGAAAAAACTGATTCCCTGGGTGTATTAAGGGAGATGGGGAGATGGGGAGATGGGGAGATGGGGAGATGGGGAGATGAGGGCAAATTACCTTTGCATTCAACAATGCCCAACACTTGAAGAGACATACAGATGTTTCCCCTTGCATAAGCCATCCACCCATCCACCCATCCACCCATCCACCCATCCCCTCATCCCCTCATCCACACGCAATTGTGGTTTACTCATCTGAAAATCGCTGTAAATCTATCATGTCCATACAAGTTTGATGGATTAGACACCGAAAATTGCCATATCTCCTCTCACCCCGTCACGTCATCACCCCATCACCTTGGTTTTGCAAAAACTTGTGTCCAGTAGTGCTTGAAGTTTACTTTGCCCGTATCTTTGGACAGGAAGTAATAGCCAACTCCGATCTGCTGGAAATTGGGATTGAGAATGTTTCTGCGATGTCCTGAACTGTTGTGAACAATTGCCTAGTTTGGTTGAATTTCGTTTCCAATTGGCTCTTGTTTGCGTTGTTCAACATGCTATTTTCTCTCCTGAAATCCCGTGATTTTTTGATAGGGAAAAGGATCAACTCTAGCGATCGAGCCGTATTCTATAGCCATTGAATGTTCAATTCACAGGGTCAAGATTATTAGTGTCATGGAGTTGTTACCATCCTTTTAGTTCGGTGGCAACTGGCAAAAAACGAAAATGGTAGAGTTCCCTTACTGTGCAACCGTCAGAATTTGTAGAGGGTTACAAATTGATTGATCCAGAGATGCCCCAAAAATCAATGAGTCAATTCTGAGGTGCGATCGCAATTATTCTTCCATACCTTAACGCCGAGGATGCTCCTCCATCCACCTAACTTTATGAAGAAAACGTAATTACCTATAGCAGCCCTAAATCATTTGTAAGAAGGGGGTGGAGGGGGCAGTGCCCCCTCCTTGGGACTTCGTCCCCAAACCCCTTTGGGTTTTCTCACAATTGATTTGGGATTGCTATATATTGAATGTAAAGTTTCCTGGAGACGATAGCATAGTGAGGAGTTTGATTTAGCGATTCAATTGCCTTATGAAGCTGACGACTGGAGCAACTCTTCAGAGCAACAAATACGTTATCCAAGAACTCTTGAACCAGAGCGATTTTGGTGTAACGTATCAAGCTATACATATCTATCTTGATCAGACTGTATTTTTACAAACCCTGAATGAGGTAGTACGGCCGCGAAGTGATTTTGCCCAGTTGCAGCAGCAGTTTATGGCAGGAGTGCGTTGGTTAGTGAAAGATCCTGCCACTCACCCGATTCGCGTGCTAGATTGCTTTGAGGAAGACGGAATTCCCTTTGTCGTTCTGGAATTCACACCTGGACAGCCTCCACCAAAGTTAAGCGACTGGCTAACTTTATCGCTTGAGACAACATCGCCTGAAGCGGTATTTCCAGCCATTCCTTCTCCGATTGCTTTAACATCTGAAGCACCTGTTTCCAATATTCCTTATGATGTCGTTCAACCTGAAGCAGCGCCTCCGGAAGTGATTCTGCCTGTGATGCAAACGGCAACGATCGCCCTTTCATCGGATGTTTCTCCGGGCAATTCATCCACTTCTACACTGGACTCATCTATCCACGCTGAATCTCTCAACCCTGTGCCTCGCTCGATCGCTTCGTTAGAAACGCGATCGGCGTTTCAGAACAATGGAGCGACTGGGACAGCCTCGGTGAAAATAGGGCATAACTCTTCCTACTTCAAACCAAAACGACGATTGCCTGTCTCTTTAATTGTGGTTTCGCTAATTGGCGGATTTGTTGGAGCAGGAGCAGGTTTGGCATTGCGCCTCTCTCATGAGCCGGAGGCAGGTGGTACGATCCCCTTGTTTAGCCGAGAGCAATCTTTTCCGCCTGAAGGGAACTGGCCCATCAGCGAAGATACTTATGTTCCTGACTTTGGTGGCGTAGAGCAACCTATTTATCGAACCAGCCCACCGAGCGAATATGGCTCTCCTGAGATTCAATCTCCTCCACCAGACGATAATTTTCCGGTGTATTCAGCCCCTTATTCTCCTGATGCAGATAACCTGCCTTCTCCGGAGGACGATCTAGATGCAGATGTTTCACCAGACACACTTCAACCGAAGTTACCCGTAGAAGATGGCTCAACTCTAACTGCTCCACCTCCGGTTGATCGCTCTACTAGTGATTCGGTGGATGATCCTTCCCCAAGTTTTATTCCTCTTCCAGATGCCCCCATTCCTATCGATCCAGTTCCGGTGCTTCCACCCAGTGACGGTTCAACGTCTCTGGCTCCTAAGCCTTTCCTGGACGGCGCTTCGAGAGTTGTAAGCCAGTAATCTGCTGCTTGTCTGCGTTTGGATGGCATGATGATATCTGCTCACATCGGGCAGAATTTTGCCTCATCAAACAGCTTCAGTAAGACTGGGCTAAAATCTAACCTATTAGGCTCTTCCCCTCTGTTCCTCTCCACCAAGCAACTTATTGAAATGTCAGCTTCTGAAGTATCCCATCCTCAATCTGCCGATCGCCCCCATACAGATCATGTTCATGTCAATGATCCGTCACCTGGATTGCCTGGTGAACGCCGCTCTCATCATAATCATGTTCATGGTGAAGAGTCTTTAAGGCGGATTGTAAATCGCCTTTCTCGGATTGAGGGACATATTCGCGGCATTAAGATGATGGTGCAAGAAAGCCGATCGTGTCCGGATGTGTTGGTGCAGCTTGCGGCGGTGCGGGGTGCGATCGATCGGGTGTCTCGAATGATCTTAGATGAGCATCTAACCGAGTGTGTTGCGCGTGCAGCCAAAGAAGGAAAGATTGAGGAAGAAATTGAGGAATTGAAGGCGGCACTCGATCGGTTTTTGCCTTAAAAGAATCAGGATCAGGGAACACTCGATCGGTTAATAGATTCATTACATCTATTGACCTGGAAAGTTAAGTATTGTCGTAACTATTGTCATGTTCCTTGTGAAGGATACGAGTCTGTCTCGTGAGGAGCGGATCAAACAAATCTCGTCTGATGATCCTCCCTTGGCGGCTCTTTTGTCGATCGTTCATTTTGAGTGGACAGTCCGACGAGCCATTATTGCTCTTGCAAAATCTCCCAATGTGGAAGTGAGAGAAAAGCTAGCAAAATGTCATGGACTTGAAAAATATCGGCAAATTTGGCAAGACGAAGTTGCACCAAAACGCAAGAAAAATTTGAATCAAGTTATTCAGAATTGGGATGGATTAAAACGCGCTTTCAAGCTACGTCATCTGCTTGTGCATGGAGTACAATCATGCAGCAGTGACCATGCGATCGAGCGGATCAATTGGGCAATTGATGCCGCTACTGATATCCGTAATTTTTGTCTTAATCAGGGAGTGGATATCGATCGGCGGTTGCCAATCCGCAGACAAGCGAAGAAAACCAAATCTAAAGCCAATTAACTTACTGTGCTAATTGTTGAAGTAGGGTAATCGGTAATTACCTTTTCTTCACCTCTCTTGTGGGATGGGCGTCTCGCCCGTCCAGCTTGGAGCAGACAAGATGGCAAGATACCTACCCCACAAAAATGTCCTAACCAATAGGGCTATCGCTATAAATGCCAATTTAGCTCAGTGCTAATCTTCTTCGGAGTTTGGTTCTAGATGAGCGGCTTTGGAAGTATTGCGGGGTTGAATCGGATCAGCATTGTCCTCGTTGGCATATTCGTTGCGTCGGGAAGAGGAGGGATTGCGGAGCGGGTAGTCATCTTCTAGATCAAGTGAGGGTCTGGTGGTAGGTGGCAGGCGATCGGGAATTTCTGAAGCGTTACGGGAATCAGTAGACAACATGGAACGAGAGGATGCCTGTGCATCGCGGCGTCGAGAGGGAGCAGGTCGGCTGAAGGTTTTCCATGCTGCTTTTACACCCGCAAAGACACTTCGGGTGGTCGTTTGGGCTTGTTTCGCCTGTTTCTTGACTCCGCTAATACTTTGATCAATTTGCTGTACAACTCGACTCGCACTCTGGACGCTCTCGCTCATGTCATCGCTGAGATCACTGATTTCCATCCCAGTGAGCCGAATCGCTTCTAGCGTTGGAGGGAGTTCGCGGCTAAGAGTATCGAACAACTTTTCAGCACTACGAGCGGCTCTCGCTAATTCGCGGAGAGCAGGCAGCGCCGCGACTAACACTGCTGTCAGGCTGACGGCAACTAGCAGAATCGATAGTCCTAGCCAGAAGAGGGGATCTATCACAGCCGCTTCGCCTACCTCATACTAGAATCACGAATGGGGGGATGAGATTGAGCAGCCACGTTAGTTTCGGGTTGTTCCAGTTCTTGAAGCTCTCGCTGGCTGGCTTCAAGTCCGGCGGCGATCGCCTCTTTCAGCCGAGTTAACGTAGTGTCCCAATTTCGCAATGCCGATTCAGAGAGACGATCGGCCTGGAGTTGCACACTGGTTGAAAGATCTTCAGCTAACTCTGGTAACGCATCGGCTGATTTTCGGAGAAACTGACGGGTTTCCCGTCCCGATCGCGGAGCTACTAGCAAGCCCGTCACGGTGCCGACCACCGCGCCGACAAGCAAGCCACTGATGAATAGTCCAGTTGTTCCAGAACGATTATCTGACATTTCAAATAGACCTTAGTGATATCCCGATCGATTTAAACTCTACTGTACATACTTCTGCAATTAACGGTGGGCTGAGCGGTTACGGTGAGAACGAGATCGAGAAGACTTGAAGGAGCGCGATCGTCCCAGTGCTAGATTCCGTCCATACCGTTGCCATGCTAGCTGCCCTAAGCCTAACAGCGTCAAAATTTGCTGCACTTTTTGGAGTTGTAAGGCAAGTTGCTGATATTTCAGCCTCAGTAAATAGGTTCCGGTTTGCCCTCGGACGATCGCTTGAGGTGCATTATGCAACGCAGCATGGGTACTTCGCTCAGCCGCCGTCAAAATATCAGCGATGTGTCCCAAAGAAAGCCGCACTCGCCAAATGCGCCAAGCCACATACAGACATAGCAGGGCGATCAGCAGATTCAAAGCTAACACCACCGTTACCATAAGTACGCTCCCTTCACTTGTTGCTTAGCGATTGCGCTCTACTGATTTCTCAACTGAACAATGTAGCCCTTTATTCTGGCTCAATCATAGCGATAGATCTGGCTGGATAGGATGCTTGGGTTTGAAAATCGCTCAGGAGAAGGATGAGGAGATGTACAATCGCAGTGGTTTGGTAGGGAGAAACAAGAATGATACAGGTTCAGTCTCCAACGGTGGTTTATGTAAATCCGATCGATGGGGACGATGGGGCGATCGGTGATCAAGGGAATCCCTACAAAACGATGACTCGTGCATTGCAGCAGGCGGTTGCTGGATGCACTATCCATTTGGGTGCAGGAATTTACAGCGTAGAGAGTGGGGAAGTGTTTCCGGCGATCGTGTCTGCGGGAGTTAGCGTGATTGGGAATATCGCAGGACGCGGGAGTGGCATTGTCATTGAAGGAGGAGGAGACTATGACAGTCCGACGTTCGATCGCCAATGCATCACGCTCCTGTTAGAAGACACTGCCCAATTGCGAGGAGTCACTGTCACAAATCCGATTGTCAAGGGGACTGGAGTTTGGCTTGAGTCTGGCATCGGAACGATCGCCAACTGCACCTTGAGAAACTGCGGTCGAGAAGGAGTATTTGTCACAGGTGAGGCAAATCTGGCGATCGTTAATAGCATTTTTTTAGAAAACGCTGCCAGTGGCATCTCGTTTGTCCGCCATGCGAAGGGGGAAGTGCGGCGCAGTTTCTTCCGGAGAAATGGTTTTGGCATCACCATCAGCGATTATGCGGCTCCGCTTGTGATTGAATGCCAGATTATGGAAAACCGCTCAGGAATTGTCTTGTCAGGAATGGCTCGTCCGGTGTTGCGAGGCAATTTCTTGGAACGAAATACGAGAGACGGAGTTTCTGTTTTTAACAATGCCCTTCCTGATCTAGGCAATCCTCACTATCCGGCAGGCAATTTTTCTAGAGAAAATGCTGAATTTGATCTGCGAAATTCAACCTCATTCGTGCTTCTGTCCGTTGGCAACTATCTCAGCCCCACTCGAATCAGTGGCTCTGTTTCCTTCCAGATGAGCCAAATTGTTCGAGACAGACCCGTTTCAGCCGATCGTCTGCACAATGGTCAAACCCCTCCACGAGCTAGCACTCTCTCCTCCTCCCCTCATCTTCTTCCCCCCTTATCCCCTCCCCCCCTCGATCGCCCAATCCCTTCTCAACACTGGGCAGCCGCTTTTATCCGATCGCTAGCTGAACGGCGAGTGTTCAGTGGGTTGTGGGATGGGTCACTTAAGCCAGAGTTAACGGTGTCTCGTGCCCAGTTTGCCATGTTGCTCACGAAAGCACTGCCTCTGCCTACGAAGCGATCGAGTCAGGGGTTTCAGGATGTACCAGCCAATCATTGGGCCGCTGCCGCGATCGCCCAAGCCGATCGGATGGGCTTTCTGTCTGGATTCCCGGATCAAACGTTTCGCCCCGAAGAATTACTGACTCGACTAGATGCATTGGTTTCACTGGTGAATGGGTTAGGGCTAACGGGTGACAATCCGAGTGTCTTGGGGGTCTATCGCGATCGTGCCCAAATTCCCAGTTTTGCAATAGGTGCAATTGCGGCAGCAACTCAACATCGACTGGTCATGTCGTATCCGTGGGTCGATCGGCTCAATCCGTGGGCGCGGTTGACTTGGGCAGAAGTAGCGGTAATGCTTTATCAGGCATTAGTGGTGACAGAGCAAGCGATCGCCCTCCCTTGTCCTTACATTGTCAATCCTCAGCCAAATGCAACCTTTGCCGATATTCAAGGACATTGGGCAGCCGAGTTCATTCGCGGATTAGCCAGCCAAGGCTTAATGGATGGGTTGACAGAGGGTCAATTTGAACCCGATCGCCCAATGATGCGTAGTGAATATGCTGAACTGCTGGTGAAAGGGTTTAATCCTGCTGCCGATCGTCCTGCCAAATTTTTCGCTGATATCCCACCAGATTCCGAATGGGCGGATGCCATTCAACAGGTTTATCAAGGCAAGCTGATGGGCGGATTTGCAGACAATACATTTCATCCAAACCGAGGCATTACTCGTGTTCAGGTGTTGCTCTCTCTGGTGAATGCCATTAAATTTCCAGCCGCTGATCTAGCTATCCTCGATCGCTACCAGGATGCTGAAACGATTCCTGCGTCAGTTCGCAATGTCGTAGCGACTGCGACAACTGAATGGTTGGTGGTTAACTATCCCAACCTGCGAGAACTCCACCCAAACCAACCTGCCACCCGCGCTGAGATTGCGGCAATGGTTTATCAAGCACTTGTGCGACTCGGACGCGCATCTGCCATTTCATCCCCCTACATTATTCATCCGCAACAGCCCAACCAAAAGCAACCCAGAGATCCGAATGCGGCGCTCGTTGTGGCGATCGATCCAGGACATGGCGGGTTCGATCTAGGCGGTATCGGGCTTGACGGAGTGCGAGAGAAAGATGTGACGTTGCCTATGGCGATCGACGTTGCAGATTGGCTCAAACGCCAGAATATTCAACCCATATTAACGCGATCGGGCGATTATGACCTGGAACTAGCCACTAGAGTGGAAATCGCTGAAAACGCCGACGCTGATTTGTTCATCAGTCTTCATGCGAATGTCAACCCCAACCAGCCAACCCTCAACGGTTTAGAACTTTACCACTACGCTGCCTCGACTGAAAGCGCCCGACTCGCGCAAGCCATCCATCACAGCCTTGTCCGATCGATCGAAGTGCGCGATCGAGGAATTCATCACGCCAACTTCTATACCCTCCGACTCCCACCCATGCCCTCTGTTTTAGTGGAAATCGGGTATCTCACAGGACAGCAAGACGCCGCTAACCTGGCAAACGCAACCTATCGTAATTATCTAGCACAGGCAATCGCGATCGGGATTCTGCGCTATGTGCAACAGATGAGGGAGTAGGGGAGGCAGGGGAGTTGTACTCTTCCATGAGTGTGACAGGGTAGATGAGTGCATGAGTTGATGGAATTATGACAACTGCTCTATCTCTATCTCTCCCTCTCCCCCTCTCCCCCTCTCTCATCCACAAAGATCAGCCCCATCCATACCCGAAGGCTTTTAGATGAGGCTGGAGACGCAGTTAGGAGGTATCTTGCATTTAAGTTAACTGGAGAAAGCTGATTTCTTTTTTCTTTTAATAAGTTCTTAAGCTACTGGCGAAATTGGCAAGATTTTTGTAAAGCTCAGACACGATCGTTCACTCCCTCAGTTCCCTGTCCCCTATCCTCTATTCCTCCACCCGATACCCAAATTCCGCCAGACGTGTCCGAGATTGCCGCCACTTAGGTTGAACTTTGACAAACAATTCTAGATAAACTTTGCCCATAATCAGCTTTTGGATTTGTTGCCGAGCCGCCGTGCCGATCGTCTTCAACATGCTGCCTTTCTTGCCGATGAGGATGCCCTTCTGAGAATCACGTTCGACGTGAATAGTCGCGAGAATATGAGTGATATCGGGGGTTTCTTCGACGCGATCGATAGCAATTGCAACTGAATGCGGGACTTCTTCACGGGTGAGCAACAGAATTTGCTCTCGGATTAATTCTCCCATGATGAATCGTTCGGGCTGGTCGGTGATGAGATCGGGTGGATAGTAGTAAGGTCCTGGTTCCAGTCGATCGATCAACATTGATTGCAGTGTCTCTAATCCCGTTCCAGTCAATGCCGAAAATTTCACTGTAGACCAGCTTCGTTCAGTAGCAAGGTTAGCGTAGCTGTGATCAATGTCTTGGCTATCAATCGGTTGTTGATCTAGCTTGTTGACTCCTAAAATCACTGGAGCTTCAGCACGGCTAAGCAGATCGGCAATATAACGATCGCCTCCTCCCAGTTCAACAGTTCCCTCAACTACGAATAACAATACGTCTACAGAGTCGATCGCAATTTGGGCATTTTTCACCAATACTGTGCCCAGTTGGTGATGCGGTTTGTGAATCCCTGGCGTATCGACAAAGATTATTTGCGCCGCATCGGTGGTCAAAATTCCTCGCAGGCGATTGCGAGTCGTCTGGGCAATGGGTGACGTAATGGCGATTTTTTGTCCCACTAACTGATTCATTAACGTGGATTTGCCGACATTAGGACGACCGATGATGCCGACAAACCCAGATTTGAAGTAAGGCGGGGCGATCGGGATTAAAGGCTCTCCCCTCTGCGCTAAAAGGGAGTTGTCTAAAGTAATGTCTTGCTGTTGATCATCCATAAATTACGGTTGAAATGTGTTATGAGTATTTCTAAAACGATGTTTAAAGTGTTGAGGTTGGTTGACTGACAAAAGTCCTGCAACCTATACAGTCTCGTGATCCGTACTCGTTCCCAGATTCTATCTAGGAATGCCTCTGACGTGTCTCTGCCACTGGCTTACGGGAGGCGGAGCCTCCGAAGCGGCATTCCAGGCAAAGCTTTGGAACGAGAGTTGTCAGTCAACCAGGTGTTGAGGGCAATCGGTTGGAAATTGCTACAGGACGACTTCATTGAGATAGTAGGTTTTGCTAATTCATTCTAATTCTCAATACACCAAATTGATAATCAATGGGAGGTGATCAGAGCCGATATTTTTACCTATTCGGGTGTTGATAACTTGAAACTTTGAACTCACTAAAGCATGATCGATCGGGATATACAAAATTGGCAATTGACTATGCCAGGTTGGTAAAATTCCAAATCCTTTACGAGCATCTTTGAGTTGAGTGGTTTTAGCAAATTGTTGATAATAAGGTGATCACATCGTGGTGTTAAAATCACCGATCACAACTGCCGGATTTTTTGATGTTTGAATGTATTGGCTGATGATTTCTAACTCTTGATTTCGTTGCTCAGAGAGGCGGCGGTTTCTGGGTGGTGGTGGATGAAGCGCGATCGCTGTAAACAGTATGCCACTCCAATCGATCGTTACAACAACATGAAAATCTTCGGCTTCTCCGCTATGTGAGGAGCGATCGCACAACAAAATAGGGGCGCTACCCAACGCCCCTATCCCAATTTGTCATCAACTTGACAAAATTAAATATCCTTCTCAGCTAACTCACGCGCCATGTAATCAAAAGGCTGATCGACGATCGAAGCGTTTTCGATGCCAGCAGCAGCGACTTGCTCTTTCACGATCTCCTTCATGATTTGAATGCCAATCACGGTTGATCCGATCGGGACACCCAAAGAGTTGTAAGTTTCTCGCAAGCCTTGTAATACGCGCTCGTCCAACACATCCATGCTTCCGGCAACGAGTGCATAACTCGCGTAACGGAGATAGTAGTCCATGTCTCGCAGACAAGCCGCATAACGACGAGTCGTGTAAGCATTACCACCTGGACGGATTAATTCAGGGATATCTTCAAACAGCCGAGAACCTGCTTGTTTGACGATCGCAGATGCATTTCCATTAATGACAGCCGCCACCCGAACTCGTGCTGTGCCAGATGCAAAATAAGATTTCAAGGTATCAAGGGCATCTCGATCGAGATATCGACCTATACTGTCGTAGTTTCTAATCAGACTGGTCACTGCGTCCCGCATCAGATCTAGTCTCCCAACAACGCTTTCTATTTAGTATTGGTTTGCTATCGATTCGCCCTTAAGTCTATCACGCCGAGTTTGCCAGAATGGAGTTCAAATCCTGAATGAGTTCGTTTCTAATTGTTAAGATTCTTATCTTGGAAAATTGTTGTCTGAGTTCAGAGTTGGAGAGGGATATCTTTGAACCGAGTGCAGGCATTGTACATTTCTAGTTTGTTTAATTCGTTGAAAACCAGCAATAGCTTAACTTCATTACCCTCACAGCTATCTCAATTATGGGTCTTAAGAAAGTTGATAGATTATTTTGTCATCTTAGATACAAAATATCCGCAGGCCTCTTCCTAGGATGATTCAGATGTGTCAAGACCCAGTTTCACTGAAACGTTCTGTCTCAGGCAGAAAGTGCTTCCTTCCTGGGCAGTGTCGCTATTGCAGGGTTGCACTAGTGGCAGGGAAATGCTGAAATAAAAGGCTTGACGTAGTTAATTCAGCAGGTTAACTCGACACATTCTCACTCCGCTCACAAACTCTGTATATAGAGATAGCTCGGACGATCTAAGGAGTAGTTCATGGCTCAGACCCCGCAAGATGTATTGAACTGGATTAAAAATGATGACATTGAGCTAATCGATCTCAAGTTTGTTGACCTGCCCGGAATCTGGCAACACTTGACGGTTTGTGCCAACCAAATTGATGAAAGCAGCTTTTCAGATGGAGTACCGTTTGACGGGTCTAGCATTCGGGGTTGGAAGGCAATCAATGAATCTGACATGACAATGGTGCTTGATCCATCTACCGCTTGGATCGATCCATTCATGAGTACGCCGACCTTAAGTGTTATTTGCAGCATCAAAGAACCTCGGACGGGTGAGTGGTATTCTCGTTGCCCTCGTGTGATTGCTAGCAAAGCGATCGAGTATCTCAACGCGACGGGTCTCGGTGATACCGCATTCTTCGGTCCAGAAGCCGAGTTTTTCATTTTTGATGATGTTCGGTTTGATCAAAATCAACACGAAGGCTATTATCACGTTGATTCGATCGAGGGTCGCTGGAACTCAGGCAAAGTGGAACCAGGTGGTAATTTAGGATATAAGCCTCGCTATAAGGAAGGCTACTTCCCGGTTGCACCAACCGACACCTCCCAAGATCTCCGCTCTGAAATGCTGCTCACGATGGGTAAGATCGGTGTTCCCATTGAAAAGCACCATCATGAAGTGGCAACGGGCGGTCAATGCGAATTGGGTATCCGGTTCGATACGTTGGTGAAATCGGCTGACAACTTGATGATCTACAAATATTGCATCAAGAACGTTGCCAAGAAATATGGCAAGACCATCACCTTCATGCCCAAGCCAGTGTTTAATGACAATGGCTCTGGGATGCATACGCATCAATCAATTTGGAAAGGTGGACAGCCTTTGTTTGCTGGAAATATGTATGCCGATTTGAGCCAAATGGCGCTGTGGTATATCGGCGGTATCCTCAAGCATGCCCCCGCTATTTTGGCGTTCTCCAACCCCTCGACAAATTCCTACAAGCGTCTGGTTCCAGGCTTTGAGGCTCCGGTGAACTTGGCATACTCTCAGGGCAATCGATCGGCGTCTGTGCGGATTCCGCTGTCGGGTACTAATCCTAAAGCGAAGCGTCTAGAGTTCCGTTGTCCGGATGCTAGCTCGAACCCCTACCTGGCATTCGCTGCAATGCTCTGTGCTGGAATCGATGGGATCAAGAACCAAATTGATCCCGGTGAGCCGCTTGATGTGGATATCTACGATCTCAGTCCTGAAGAACTGGCGAAGATTCCTTCTACTCCGGGATCGCTGGAAGATGCCTTGGAGTGCCTAGAGAAGGATCATGAGTTCTTAACGGTTGGCGGTGTCTTTACTGAAGACCTGATCAACACCTGGATTCAATACAAACTCGACAATGAAGTGAACCCGATGCGGCTCCGTCCTCATCCCTACGAGTTCTCTCTCTACTACGACTGTTAATTCATAAGGTTGCCGTTTGTAGGCTGAAATTTTGATGGGGTGCATTCAAAATGTGCCTCATTTTTTCGTGGTTGTAGACGAGAAAATGTCGTTTGTAAAACATTGTAGAGATTTGCCAGAATTTAATCCAAGTCATTAATATTCGGTGTGAGCGGGTGGTTTGGTTTAAAATCCATCTAGTAGCACACTCCGATGTGGTTTGTTGCGATCGAAGTGTTTCCTGTCGCTACACCGATAAACAGCAAAGGTTTCTAGCTAAACACTTAGTCAAGGAGTTTTCCATCTTACAGTCATTTTCTGTTGGATGGGTACTGCCCATTAAATCTTGAAATGCTGATATTTAGTGGATTCTGGGAGCGATGCTCACCCTACAACCTAATCTGATCCCGTTCGCTTAGTGATTTGTGTAAATGATTAGGGTTTGAATGAGTAGAGTTTCCCTAACGCCAGTTTTTTAGAACGGTCGATGACATTAGGCTGAACGATCGCAATTGAGTTCTCGATCGTTTTGTCGCCAGGATATCCATTCAATTGCAGACTCAGTACGGTTTTGGTTCTCTGTTTCTACGTTTCGCTGACTTGTGCAATCGTGATCTCCACTGGTTTAATCCTTAGTTCCCTGCTTTTGTAGTTGTTCCACTCTTTAGTTGGATAAAGCTTCATGACTACTTCTAATAATCTGGAATCCGTTTACCCTATTACAGCAATGAGTGAGGGAGTTGTTCAAGCCGCTGAGCGCAATTCTCATGAGATCAATGTTGATCGCGCTCCTCGTGTTGCTTCTACCTTCGATTCTCCTGATCCCCTAAAAACGGCAATCGGAATCTACGTCACAGTTCACGGTCATTTCTATCAACCGCCTCGCGAAAATCCTTACTTAAACGCGATCGAACGCCAGCCGAGTGCGGCTCCCTTTCATGATTGGAATGAGCGAATTCACTATGAATGCTATCGCCCTAATGCCTTTGCTCGGATCTTGAGTGAACGAGAAGAACTTCTGGGGATCGTCAATAATTTTGATTATCTCAGCTTCAATATTGGTGCGACGTTAATGAGTTGGCTGGAACGCCACGATGTAGAGGTATATCAGCAAATTTTGGAAGCCGATCGCCGCAGTTGCCAACGCTTGAATGGGCACGGAAATGCGATCGCCCAAGTCTACAACCACATCATCATGCCTCTGGCAAACGAGCGAGACAAATATACTCAAATTCGTTGGGGTAAAGCTGACTTCCACTCTCGCTTTGGACGTGATCCCGAAGGGATGTGGCTTGCAGAAACCGCCGTAGATCATTACACTCTCAAAGCTCTGATTGCTGAAGGCATTAAATTTATTGTCCTCGCACCCTCCCAAGCCCAACGTTGTCGCCCAATCTCAACCGAAAATACTCCCGATCCCCAATGGATAGAAGTGGGAGGCAGCCAGATCGATCCAATTCAGCCTTATCGTTGCTACTTAAAAGAAGTTCAGGGATCAGAGATCCCAGATCAAGAAGGTACTCAATTCCCAATCCCCAATTCCCAATCTCATCCCTACATTGATATCTTCTTCTATGACGGTCCTATTTCACGAGATATGGGGTTCAATGATGTTCTCAGCAGTTCTGATCACTTGGCTGGGCGCATTGGTCAAGCCGTGCGTGGGGATCATCGAGCCGCCCAATTGATCGCAATAGCGACAGATGGAGAAACCTTTGGACATCACAAAGGTGGAACTGAAAAAGCGTTGGCTTATGCTTTCACAGAAGAATTTCCTCGACGCGGTTGGACTGTTACTAACTTTGCTCATTATCTCAGCCTCAATCCGCCGACCTGGGAAGTAGAACTGAAGCCAGTTACAGCATGGAGTTGTTCGCATGGCGTCGATCGCTGGCAAGAAGACTGTGGCTGTGGTGGTGGCGGTACCTGGCACCAAAAATGGCGCAGACCTCTACGCGACAACTTAAACTGGTTGCGGGATCAACTGGTCAAAGTCTATGAGGAGGAAGGTAGAAAGCTATTTCACGATCCTTGGAAGGCGCGAGACGAATACATTCAGGTGATTCTCGATCGCAATCCCACTAATATCAGTCGTTTCCTAAGCCATCACCAGAATCACAAGTTAACGGGTACTGAAAAAGTAGATGCCCTGCGTCTGCTAGAAATGCAACGTCATGCCTTGTTGATGTATACCAGTTGCGGGTGGTTCTTTGATGAGGTTTCTCGCCCAGAAGGCACTCAAATTCTACGATATGCTGCTCGTGCGATCGAGCTAGCTGGTGACGTAGCTGGCATTCAGCTAGAAAAGGGCTTTGTCAAACGGTTAGCATCTGCTCCAAGCAATGTGGATTTGTTCCAAAACGGAGCCGAAGTCTATCGTCAACTCGTGATCCCATCTCAAATTAGCTTAGAACAGGTTGCGGCTCACTATGCCATTACCTCGCTGTTTACCACTTATCCTAGAGAACAGCGACTTTATTGCTACACCACTCATCAACTCGATTATCAACTGCAACGGTTAGGCACATTGACTCTGGCAGTTGGTCAAATCCAACTTACCTCTGAAATGACGCGGGAAGTCAGCCATTTTATTTTTGCAGTCCTCCATTTGGGCGGTTGGGACTTTCACTGCTGCATCCGATCGTTTGCAGGACGGCGCGGCTACACCCAAATGAAAGACAACCTCTTTGAGGCATTGCGACAAGCAAGTGCGGCTCAAACTATTCTGGCAATGAATCGTTTCTTCGGGGATCAATCCTACAGCCTACAAAATCTCTTTGCTGAAGAACGTCACCGGATCATGCGCTTGTTAAGTCAAGAAACCCTGACTCGACTTGATCAGCTTTATACGCAGGTCTATCGTGACAACTATGGGATCCTCGTTGCATTCCATCGCGATGAATTAGAAGTTCCCCAGGAACTGCAAGTTGCTGCCGAGATCGCTATCAGTCACCGAGTTATCACAGCACTACAAGCACTAGAGCGAGAGACGAGTGATTTCCCGCCAGCTAACCCTCAACTCTGCCTTAGCTATCTCATAGACTTAGAAGCGATCGCCACCGAAGCGGCTCACCTTCACTGTCAGCTGAAGCCACCCCAAATCCGACAAACGTTAGAAAGATTGGTACAGCGATCGCTCTGGTCACTCCTAAACACCCTTAATCCTGAAACCATTGATGCCGAAATTCAGTGGATTGAACGCCTCCTTAACCTGGCAGATAAATTCCACCTGGATCTCTTCCTCGATCGTGCCCAAGAACTTTACTTCAAGATCCTCCATAGCGAAATTGCGCCCAAGCTAACGCCATATCAGGAAGGCAGTGAGGATCGCTATCAGGATGATTTGAAGTGTACCCTGGATAACAAGCTTCAAACAGTTCTAAAAACTCGGAGCCTATCGCAGGTTCGTCAACTCCTGCAACTAGGTCAAAGGCTAACGATCGATGTCAACATTTGGCTAGCTCAGTCAGAAAACTAAGTGTTGAAGCAGTTTGTCAGGTTCTATGCGTGGGGACGAACCTTTGTTCGTCCGTACATAGAAAACTATTCAAACCGATTCATCCATACCCATCCACCCATCGATCCCACAAATTCAATAGAGTAGATACTCCCTCACTTTTACTCTGCACCCAGAACACTTACCAATAGCGCCTTTTGAGCATGAAGACGATTTTCCGCCTCATCCCAAACTCGTGATTGTGATCCCTCAATCACCGCATCCGTAATTTCTTCACCTCGATGTGCGGGCAAGCAGTGGAGGACGATCGCCTTTGGATCAGCAACGTTGAGAATAGACTCATTAATCTGATAAGGCTGAAATATCTTCATTCGCTCTTGTGCTTCGCTCTCCTGCCCCATGCTTGCCCAAACATCGGTGTAAAGCACTTGTGCATCTTTCGCTGCAATCTCAGGATCAGAGGTAATCAGGACTTGGGAGCGATCGCCTGCGACTTCTTTTGCTTTAGCAACGATCGCCTCCGTCGGCTCATATCCAGTTGGCGCTGCAATTCGGACATTCATTCCTGTTAAAGCACAACCCAACAGCAACGAATTTGCCATATTATTCCCATCTCCGATATAGGTCAGCGTCAATTCCTCTAACTGACCAAATTCTTCCTTGACAGTTTGTAGATCCGCTAACACCTGACAAGGATGCTCTAAATCTGTCAAAGCATTGATCACTGGAATTTTGGCATAACTTGCAAAGGTTTCTAGCTCTTGCTGCTCAAACGTGCGAATTGCTAGCACATCCAAATATCGATCTAGCACTCGCGCTGTATCAACGACAGGTTCCCCTCGGCTTACCTGTGTTACGTTCACATTCAAATCAATGACTTGTCCACCGAGTTGATACATTGCCGCCGAAAAGCTAACACGAGTCCGAGTAGACGCTTTTGTAAATAGTAAGCCCAAGATCTTATCACAGCGAGGTTTGATTTTCCCTGCTTTTAGGGCGATCGCCAACTCCAAAATCTCTCGAACTTCATCCACGCTTAGATCCGCCATACTTAACAGATCTCGACCCTTTAATGACGCTACGCTCATCCCGTTTGTAGTAACTTAACTAAAATTGCCCTAAAACCCTACCAGATCTCAGTCAATACGTGCAGTTCCTTAAGTACGTTTTTCGCCTGAACTTTAGCATAAAAGAAAAGCTTTCAAACTCTCTATGATGATCTTAATACCCTACATCTCTCTAACTAACTGAGAAATGCCAAAATTCGCAAACATGCTTGCATGGCAGCAAGCTGAACTTTTAATGCAACCCGCGTTTATCCGAGTTATTGACAACATCGGTAAACAACTAGAGCAGTCCTTTTGGAAAGGAACCTATCAAGAAATTCAAGTTTGGACAGAAGGAACCTCAGAAGAAACGAAATCTCTAGTCACTGAACTTCAACAAAAACTCGCAACTGCCACACCTGAAGAAGTCGATGAAATTCAAGCTGCTTTAGATAAACTTCCCACCCCTTACCCTGGCTACCAGCTTTGCCTACAATTGGGCGATCGTCAAATCACTGTTGATCTTTGGCAACTCTGCTACCAAATCTGTTTTCGTAACTACAGTCCTGTTCTCAACGCACTAGACAAAAATTTGATTGTTGAAATAGATACAAATCTCATTGATGCAACAGGTGATGTCAACTGGTCGCAATTAGACACTAAAGCAAAGCAATTGGTTGAGCAGATCTTCGTTAGCTTACCAATGATAAGCGGGTAGAATCCTCAAAATCAGTAGTAAATCAATTGAGAAATCAATCATTGAATCTCCCAACACGCATTCTGCAACCAGTAGCGTCTTCGTGGCGTCTCCACTAAATACACCTATGCACATCTAAAACAATATATCCAGTGGGGTGTTGACAAACTCACCCAAGATGCATGTCATCTCTCTGCATCCATCTTGCCCTACCTAAATGGCTAAAACCCATTCGTTTCAATGAATTTAAGGAATCTCCAAAATTTTTCGGTTTAGGGAGTTGACAAGGAGGGGGAGTTGTCGCTACATTGATAAAGCGGTCGAGGGAGACAAGCGGAAGCGAGAGCGGAAGCGAGAGGAACCCGACTTCCGAACCTAGACAAAGTA
>JAAUSF010000013.1 GCA_012033255.1 Cyanobacteria bacterium RU_5_0 | reverse complement strand
GGCAGCCTGCCACATAGGTTTCCTGGGGATCGCTCGAATTGGGCTGAAACTGAACATTAGAGAGTTGCACAGGCTTTCCGATCGGGGGAGGGGGTGGCGGGCTACAGGCGATCGAATCAGCAACGACCACTTTAGTGGAGGGTGGAGCTTGGGCGATCGGTTGACTGGCTCTTTGTTGAGCCGCCGCCAAATTTGCCTGATATTCTGAGATTTTTGTCTGTGCCGTCTGCCAATTAGGATTGGCATCGGGGACGGCTTGAAGCGCAACAATGGCTTGCTCCCATCGGCTAGCCACCAACCGCCAATCGTCTGCCGATTGAGCCGATTGAGATAGGGTAACGGCATTCGTTGCGATGGCGATCGCTTGTTGGTAAGGATCAGTCGGGGCAGCCGGTTCTGGTGCTGGTGCGGAGGTGACTGGAGAAGGAGAGGTGGAGACAGGCGGCGAAACTGGTGAGGGGGATGGAGGCGTCGTGATCTTTGACCAAAGCCAAGACCCTAGCAGGAGTGCCGCGATCCAGCCACTCACCCCAAACAAAATCAGTGGGAATAGCCAGGGTGAACCGCCTTGCGGCTCAGATGATGGCGAGTCAGGGGGTGGTTCAGTCGGAGGGCGATCGCCCCCATTCGGGGTTTCTCCTAAGTCATATCCTGCCAATTGTGCTTCTAGCGCCTCTTGGGAGGGTTCTCTGAAGGGAGATAGTTCCTCTGAACCGTCATCATCATCTGGAATCAGCGTTGGAGCGACTCCAGACGATAAATTGGCTGCCACAACCTCATTTGTGAAATATTCATCTGGGGGAAGCTCTAGATCGGCGTCTCGGCTATCTTCGGGTTCATCATCGAACTGGATTCCCAGATCCTCTTCAGAATGAGCTTGCAACTGATCGATCGGCTCCTCATCATCAAGCGTAAAATCGATCGAGCTATCGTCCAATGGCTCCTCTGCAACCGGCTCAAACAGGTAATCGGACAACAATTCATCTGGCTCCTCTGGCTTCTCAACGGAAGTTGGAGGCTGTAATGCGGTGGTGGGCGGTTGTAACACCGTACTCGATCCTTCTAGAGGTGGCTCTAAGAAGAGTCTTGGAGATTGAATCACCGTATCAGGGTGATCGGGTTCATCCGGCTGATTGGAGTAGTCTGAGTAATCTGGATAATTGGCTCGATCGGAGAGGAGGAAATTATCCGATGGTTCCTCGGTTTGCGGCATATCGTTCGGCTCGTTTAGGAAGAAGTCGGCAGCAGGTTGCTCTAGCGATTCATTAAAGAAATCTTGAGAATCTACCGAGCGATCGGTCACTCCAGAGAAAGGATTGTCTGCTAATGGTACTCCAATCGGCTCAGGTGGCAATTCTTCTAAGAAATTGGGCGGAAACTCATCCACTCCTTCCTCTGGTTGCCTCACAAACGGATTTTCTCGCGATTCGATCACTAAATCATTTGGCAAATCGTCTGAGGATTCATCCATCGGCTCTTCTAAGGGAGTTTGGAAAAAATCAGCCGAAAACTCTTCTGGCTGACCATTCTGCACGATTTCGGATGGCGTTTGGTCAGATGGCTCGATCGGGAATTGGATAAACGGCTCATCCAGTTGTTCAGTCGGCAAATCTGGAGGGGTTGACTGAGGCTCTCCCTGCAAAAACTCGATCGGCGGCTCATCCCAGGTTGCCTGCGGAAACTCCAGCGATTCTTCTGATTGCTCAGCCGCCAAATTTAGAGATTGCGCGTCCGGCGATCGGGCTTCTGTAAAGTTAAATCCTGGTTCTTCTGGCATCTCCATCCAAAACTGCTCAGCCGCAGGTTCCAAATCTGAGGGTTGCTCAGAAGAGTCAGCCGTCAGGTCGGGGAATTGCTCTAATGTCGGATCATAATCGGGGGGACGACCGGGTAATTGCACTTCTGCTTGATTCAATAAGTTCTCAGGAAAGCTTTGAGCATTCGCGTCTGGTGGCTCAGCAAACCAATCTTGGAATGATGGAGAGTGTTCTGTCAGCGGCTCCAATGAGAAATCTAGTTCTGGCTCCTCTAGATTGCTCGAAGCCCCGCTCCCAGGTAACGCGGTTGGCTGATCCTCTTGGAAATCTAGCAGTGGCTCAGAAGACTCCAGGAAAAAATCCTCTGAGAGTTCCAGGGAGGGTTCATTCTGAAAAGGTTCATCCTGTAAATCAAGCGGATCGCGGGAGGGTTCCGCCAAAAGCTCTCGAAACTGGTCTTCTGGAGGGACATCCTCTAAGAAATTCAGTACGGCATCGTCGGATTCTGGAGGGTTGAGCGATCGCGTCTCTAATCGCGTCTCTGAATCATCGAATGCGTCATCAAACAAGTCGGGTAGCTCTGCTTCTCCAGCCAGATCCTCTGTCATCACTAGCGAAAAATCTTGGGAGGATGTGGGGGAAGGGTCTTCCAAAAAATCCAGCCCAAACTCATCTGAGGCGTCTAATGAGAAGTCGGGTAGGGGCGTCGCAGGAGACTCTTCTTGCAGAAAATCCAGAGTTGATTCGGTGGTCTGTTGCGGCGGAAAATCTGGCGGCAGACCTTGGGAAGGGTTATCAGCCGGGTCTTGGAAGAAGTCGGGGAGAGGCTGTTCCGATCGCATTGAGAATTCCTCTTGTGAGTCCATTGGCAGTTCTGCCAGAAAATCGAGAGAGGGCGGCTCAGATGACACGTCCTGATCAGGCTGAGATCCCACAGAAGCGTCTGAGGACTGTTCCAAGAAGCTGAGTAATATTTCGTCGGGTTCGTCGTCAACGTCATCCGATGAAAATAAATTTTGGGATGGGGATGAGCTAAATGCTGCCGCAGAAGGGTCTGATGACGATTCTAAGAAGCTGAGTAATATTTCGTCGGGTTCGTCATCCGGTTCGTCGTCGGGTTGCCGATCGAGTTCAGCAAGCGATTGCTCTAGGGATTGCTCTGGGGATTGCTCTGGGGATTGCTCTTCGGACCACTGCTCCAGCGCATCCGGAGACAGGTTCGATCGCAGAAAATCATCCTGATCCCGGTCGATCGCTTCCCCTGGCTGTTCCGACACCATGCGATCGGTCAAAAAGTCTTGAGAGTCGTCTTGAGGTTGCTCTGCCCAGAAGGTGTCGAGTCGTGTCTGTAACTCTTGCCGCTGCTCCTCAGAGAGGGACGGCTCAGGCTGGTCGATCGAATCGCTGCCCGGATCAAATTGGTCAGTTGGGTCAGTTTCAGTTGGGTCAGTTATGGATGGCTGAGATGGCTGATTCAATTCAACGAGGTGATCTTCTTCAAGGATCAGGGGAGGAGCCGTTGGCAAGGAGCCGATCGAAACGTCTGCGGGGGAGACATGATCGGGTTCTGGAACCGCTTCAGGTTCGGGCGGGGTCGAATCTGTTTCAAGAGGGGGGGGTTCCGGCTCAAAGTCTGGTGTGGGTGTCGCCAGGTAAATTTCTTGCATCCATGCCGGAGCATCACTCCCCACTTGCCGACCCAGAACCCGGATGGTATTCACGGAGTCAATACCGAGATTGTTGATTCCTTTCTGCACAAATGCTGTTAAAGCTTGACGATTGGGAATCCGTTCGGCTTCCAGCATTACCTCCAGGCAGTCACCCTGACGGTCAACCAGTGCCGTCATACCCTTCGGTTGGAGAGATCGATTCATTAATGCGGCGATCGCCCGGGGATCACCCTGTTTTGCCAGTTCCAAAAGTTGTGGCTGTGTCATAACTCAATCCGGTACATCAAACGTTTTGCTTAATTTTTGCTTTACAATCTTGGCAACGGCTTGTCATGATCCCGTTCAGCATACCCATTCCGCCCGCTATCTTTCTCTAGCCTATGAGTATTGGATATCTTGCCCTCGTCCTCCACGCCCATCTGCCATTTGTCAGGCATCCGGAAAGTGATTACGTTTTAGAAGAGGAATGGTTATTTGAGGCAATTACTGAAACATATATCCCATTGCTCAATGTCTTTGAAGGACTCAAGCGGGACGGGATTGATTTCAAGATGACCATGAGTATGACACCGCCTCTGGTGTCGATGCTGCGTGATCCTTTATTACAAGACCGTTATGACAGCCACCTTGCCAAGCTGGAAGAGTTGGCAGAAATGGAGGTCGCACACAATGCCCATCATGGACACCTCCGTTATCTTGCAGAATACTACGCCACTGAGTTTAACAAGGTCAGAGAAACTTGGGAGCGATATGACCATGATTTGGTAACAGCTTTTAAGCAATTCCTCGACAGTAATAATCTGGAAATTATTACCTGTGGAGCCACCCACGGATACTTTCCCTTAATGAAAATGTACCCGCAGGCGGTTTGGGCGCAAATCCAGGTAGCGTGTGAACATTATGAAGAGAACTTTGGTCGCCCTCCGAGTGGGATGTGGCTCCCAGAGTGTGCCTACTATGACGGGCTAGAACGGCTGATTGCTGATTCTGGGCTGCGCTACTTCCTCACCGACGGACATGGCATTCTCTATGCTCGTCCTCGTCCCCGCTTCGGTACCTACGCTCCCATCTTCACGGAAACCGGAGTAGGTGTCTTTGGACGCGATCACGAATCATCACAGCAGGTTTGGTCATCCGAAGTGGGCTATCCGGGCGCAGCCGAATATCGCGAGTTTTACCGAGATTTGGGTTGGGATGCGGATTATGAATATATTAAGCCTTACATCATGCCCAACGGTCAACGTAAGAATACGGGGATTAAGTATCACAAAATTACGGGGCGCGGGCTAGGGCTAAGCGATAAAGAGCATTATGACCCTTATTGGGCAAGGGAAAAAGCGGCAGAACACGCTGGAAATTTCATGTTTAATCGGGAGCGGCAAGTTGAACATCTTTACAACATCATGCAGCGTCCCCCGATTATTGTCTCGCCTTATGATGCAGAACTTTTTGGGCACTGGTGGTATGAAGGTCCCTGGTTTATTGATTTTCTGTTCCGCAAAACCTGGCATGACCAAAGTAGCTATGCCATGACGCATCTGGCAGATTATCTGAGGAAATATCCGACTCAGCAAGTCTGCCGTCCGTCTCAGTCAAGTTGGGGCTTCCGAGGCTTCCATGAATATTGGTTGAATGAAACTTGCTCCTGGATCTATCCACATTTGCACAAGGCGGCAGAACGAATGATTGCCCTTTCGCTGCGGGATGCTCAAGATGAGCTAGAGTGGCGTGCTTTGAACCAAGCGGCTAGAGAATTGTTGTTGGCACAATCGTCTGACTGGGCGTTTATTATGCGAAGCGGCACGATGGTTCCGTATGCCGTCAGACGAACCCGATCGCATCTCCAACGCTTCAACAAAATTTGGGAAGATTTCAATCAGGGCAAAATTGATGCGGGCTGGCTGGAGAAAGTGGAGGCGATCGACAATATCTTTCCTAACATCAACTATCGGGTTTACCGCCCGTTGGGATAACCATTGGTAGCAATTACAGCCCTTTGCAGTTTCGGTAAATGTTGAATGATGCACCAGGGATGAAGGCGATCGAAATAACTCACCACTCACCCCCACGCAAACACACAAACCAATGTACCGCTATCCATAGCGGCAGCAATGCTGATATCATGGTTTTACTTTTCTACATGGAAATTGGTACGTTGGCGCAAGCCTCACCATCGCGATCGCTCTCAAGTTTTCCAGGCGAGAGGAGCGATCGTTTTTAGCGTGATTCCATTAATGGGCGCGGATGCGTCCAAACCATCGGTTTATTAAAGGACGCATTCTCGTCTTTGTCAACTACAAAAAATGGGTTATGTCAAACTGCGAATTCGTGAACTTGCAGAGAAGCAAGGTTGGACGCTAAAAGAAGTTTCCGATCGCTCTGGCGTGAAATACAGCACAGTTAAAAGTTATGTTCAACGTGGTGCTTTGAATACCGTTGACCTCTCTGCTGTCTACAAAATCGCCCGTGCGTTTGAAGTGACACTAGACGAGTTGGTTGAGGTTTTGGAGGATTAAGGGGCGATCGTGTGACCTCATGGACTTGGAATCGAGCAACACACAAAGACTGGTTCGTGAGCAAGGCTCGTTCCTTGGTAGAACCAAGGAATGTCTTTGCATTCAAGCGACTTCTGGAAAACGATTTGGCTCAGGTAGAGATTTGCCATTTTGTTGATATTCTTCAACTAACATTTCTAAAACCTCCTGAGCATTTTTCAGGGCTTCTTCGTAAGTGTCGCCGTGAGTATGAAATGGTTGAGTTGGAAATTCTGGTAGATGAACTAGATAGCAGTTGTCCTCATCTGACCACTGAATCACAATAGTGTAATGTAATTTCATTCTTCTAACTCCTTGTTTCCTTCCTTCATTCTCCTCAATTTCTCTAGCCTTTGATTAACCTGTTTTTCTAAGTATGGCTTCGCATCATCGCCAATTTGCTCATCCCGATTAAGGGACTGCACAAAATGACGCAACGGTAGGTAAAGAAAGAAATGCAGGCGATCGGGTTAGTTTGGCAATCAACAAAAGATGTTTTACCCCAACAACATCTGATGATTTTCAAAAAAACAGGAGAGCCTGACAAGCCTACTCTTTATCCAAAGGCAGCCCTGGTGAGACGATCGATTGTCGCTGGACTTCTTGCATTTCGAGCCTAGCTAGAGTAGTAGCCGCATCTGCCAACTGCAACGCTAGATTTGCTCGATTGGTTGGATCTTTTTCCTTCCACAAATCTTGCTCTAGAGCGTGAACCCGATACCGAAATGCCTTGATGGAGTTGGATGGAATGACCTTGGGTGTCATGCTCACAACCTCTTTTCTACCGCCGCTTGAATCTGAAGAAATACCCGCTCTGGCTCTAGATATATAAATTTAAGAAAAAATACATCATCTGGAGCATTAATTGTTACATCATAGGCTACTTCTGGCGGTTCAACACATTCATGTTTAACCACTACCGTGTATTTTGCTAATGGTAAATCATCAAATCCAGCATCAGCAAAAATCAGTTCGATCGGCTCTTCTGCTAGCACTCGCCCCTGTTGAGTCAAGAATGCCACAAACGCAATTCCCTCGATCGAGGTTAACGCAACATCATCTTGGGTACGAATCATCACGAAAATATCAGGCATCAGGCTGTTCTATCCAGTTCTGTCACACTGTAAACCTGCGGGGATGCGATCGTGGTAAAGTTCAGGCAATTCCTCCTGCTGAATGGATCTGCCCCGCATGATCACCAAACCAAAGATTATTGTCCTTGATGATGACCCCACCGGATCACAGACAGTCCATAGTTGCCTCTTGCTGATGCAGTGGGACGTGGAAACCCTGCGGTTAGGGCTAAAGGATGAGGCACCCATTTTCTTTGTCCTGACCAACACACGGGCGCTGACTCCAGAGAAAGCTCTAGCAACGGTGCGCGAAGTCTGCCAGAACTTGAAGCAAGCGATCGCTCTTGAACAGATCCAAGAGTTTTTGATCGTCAGCCGATCGGACTCCACATTGCGAGGGCATTATCCGGTGGAAACCGATGCGATCGCCGAAGAACTCGGCTCCTTCGATGCTCACTTCCTGACTCCGGCATTTTTTGAGGGCGGTCGATTCACCCGCGAGAGTATCCATTACTTGATTGTCAACGGCGTTCCCACCCCCGTTCACAAAACCGAATTCGCCTGTGATTCTGTATTTGGTTACAGCCACAGCTATCTGCCAGATTATGTGGAAGAGAAAACCAAAGGACGAATCAAAGCAACCTCCGTCGAGCGATTCTTGCTAGAGGATATTCGCAAAGGGACGATCGAACGCCTCATGCGCCTGCACGACAATCAGTGTGTCGCCGTCGATGCTGAAATCCAAACTGATCTAAACCAATTTGCCGCCGATGTCTTAACTGCCGCCGCTCAAGGCAAACGCTTCTTATTCCGCAGTGCTGCCAGTCTCCTGACCGCGCTAGCCGCTCTCCCGCCCCAACCTGTCGCCTCAGAAGACATGGCAACCTACACCAGAGAGGGTAAACCAGGCGCAGTCATCGTGGGGTCTCATGTCAAGAAAACCACGGAGCAACTCGAAGAACTGCTGAAGGCAGAGGCGATCGTGGCGATCGAAGTAGATGTAGCGCCTCTTCTGGAAGGCTCCGAATCCCAACGATCGACGCTCCTCAACCAAACTCTCCAACAAGTTCATACGGCTCATGCCCAAAATCAAACCCCCGTCATCTACACCAGCCGCCAAGAGCTATCCTTCGAGGATGTTCAGACTCGCCTGGACTTCGGAGCCGCCGTCTCCGCCCTGCTCATGGATATCGTGCGCGGACTTCCAATCAACATCGGCTTCCTGATCAGCAAAGGCGGCATCACCTCCAACGATGTCCTGAGTACCGGACTCGCTCTCACTGCCGCCCGTCTCCTCGGTCAAATTCTTCCCGGTGTTTCTGCCATCCGCACTCCTGACGACCATCCCCAGTTCCCCAACCTGCCCGTGGTCTTGTTTCCAGGGAATGTAGGCGATCGGTATGCCTTAGCGGAGGTGTATCGGCGAATCATAAGGATGAAGGATGAAGGATGAAGGACATAAGGATTAAAGGATGAAGGATGAAGGATGAAGGATGAAGGAATTCTAGTTCCTAGGCTTTGCCTGGGAATCTTCCTATGGAGGCTCCGCCATCAAGACAGTATCTTTCAATCTGCAACAGATTTCTATCAGTAAATTTTCTGTTGATGGATGACGTGTGTTGGGGCAATCCCTGCGTGGTTGCCCTGGAGTAAGAGGGCAGACACGTTGCCCTGGAGTAAGAGGGCAGACACGTGGGTCTGCCCCGACCGATTGCAAAATCAATCCAAACTTTTGCAGTAAATTTGTTCCCATTTCTCCACGGGAGACTAACATGGGAAGTTAATTTGGTTCCTGCTAGTCTTTAGCTGTCTGTGATGAACTATCTTTGATAACTAAAAGTTACCCTGCATGAACTCTGATCTTCCTGTTGATCTTTCCCTAGCCACTCCAGTGTCGATCGCCCAGTCCGCTGTCGATGGGAGTGCTGTTCCGCAGGTTCGTTTTAAGGGAGAAGGTGGACGTTTGCTGCTGCTATTGCCGCCAGAAACGGACAATCCTAGCTCTGGAGCAACCTGGTCAGAGATTTGGCAACAGCTTAAGAATCGACTGAATGCTGGAGAACGATTCTGGCAGCCCAATACTCCGGTGCATCTGATGGTTCGCGATCGTCTCCTGGACTCTCGCCAGTTGCAAGATATTGCAGATGCTTTAGCAGATGCTCAATTGCAGTTGAAGCGGGTCTATACGAGTCGCCGTCAAACCGCCGTGGCAGCCGCCACTACAGGCTTTTCCGTTGAGCAACAATCTTCTCTGACGCAATTGAATCAACCGGAAGAAGCCGGACAAGCCCTCGCTGAACCGCTTTACATCCAAACAACGCTGCGATCGGGGGTGGAAGTTCGCCATCCTGGAACTGTTGTTGTGATGGGTGATGTCAATCCGGGCAGCAGCATTGTCGCGGATGGGGATGTTCTAGTGTGGGGGGCTTTGCGTGGCGTTGCTCAAGCGGGTGCGGCTGGGAATACGCGCTGTCTGATCATGGCATTGCGGCTCGATCCAACTCAAATCCGCATCGCAGATTTTGTGGCGCGTGCGCCAGAGCATCCCCCTTCGCAGTACCATCCAGAAGTGGCATACGTGGCGGTTGAAGGAATTCGCATCACGAAAGCGGCTGAGTTTTCGAGAGATCGCGTTCTTTCATAGCAGGGGCATTGCGATCGATTGTCGTTGGTCATTAGGTTCTGGGTCTTTAATGGAACAATCAAACAAAAGACAAAGGACATTAGGACAAAGGACAAACAACCATCACCACTAATCACAAAAACCTTAATCTCAATCATTCATGAGTCGCATTATCGTTGTTACGTCGGGCAAAGGAGGGGTCGGTAAAACGACCTGTACTGCCAACTTGGGGATGGCTCTGGCAAAGCAGGGTCATAAAGTGGCTGTAGTGGATGCAGATTTTGGGTTGCGAAATCTGGATCTGCTGTTAGGACTGGAAAACCGAATTGTTTATACGGCAGTAGAAGTGCTAGCGGGTGAGTGTCGGTTGGAGCAAGCCTTAGTCAGGGATAAGCGGCAGCCCAATCTGGTTTTGTTGCCCGCCGCGCAGAATCGGACGAAGGAAGCCGTGACACCTGATCAGATGCGGAAGTTGATCAATGCGCTAACGAAGGTGTTTAATTACATCTTGATTGATAGTCCGGCAGGGATTGAGATGGGGTTCCAAAATGCGATCGCGCCGCGAAAGAAGCCCTGATCATCACGACTCCGGAAATTGCAGCCGTGCGGGATGCCGATCGGGTGATTGGGTTACTGGAAGCCAATGATGTTAAAAAAATTCATTTAATCATCAACCGTCTGAAGCCTGCGATGGTGCAGCAGGATAAGATGATGTCAGTCAAAGATGTGCAAGAAATTCTGGCAATCCCGTTGATTGGTGTGATTCCTGATGACGAACGGGTGATTGAATCTACAAACAAAGGTGAACCGCTAGTGTTGTCCCCAAACATATCCCTAGCTGGAGCCGCCATTAGTAACATTGTGCGACGTTTAGACGGAGAAAAAGTCCCGTTTCTGGACTTATCCGTCTCGCATGATGACTTGCTATCCCGGATTCGTCGCTTCTTCACTCGTAACTAGCTAGTATTTCCAGGCGGCAAACTCTTGACTATTTTCTCCAAGCTCCTCGACAGATGCTCCATGCTGACTGAACTCCTTGACCGAATTTTCTCTCGCGGTAATTCACCCAAAAGTAGCCGTGAGACAGCCCGACGACGCTTGCAGATTGTTCTGGCACACGATCGAGCCGATCTCACTCCGGCGACCGTGGAGAAGATGCGCCGGGAAATCATAGAGGTGGTATCACGTTACGTGGAGATTGACCCGCAAGAGGCAGAGTTTTCCCTGGAAAGTGATCAGCGAACGACCGCCCTGATTGCTAACCTGCCGATTCGAGCCGTCAAACTGGACGCTGTAGAAGCTGAAGCGTTGGCACCAGAGAAAGAAGCCGATGTTAAAGCGGGGACGAAGGCTGAAACCCCAACGGATACTAAAACGAATTTAACGGAATCAATGGGTGAATTGACGAGCGAACCAATTGACGAGACAACCGATGAAGCGATCGATCTCTCCGATTTCTCTCTTGATTCCTCCGATTTAGCCAGCACTGCACCCGAAGGAGAACCGAAAAATAACGGATGAAAAAGCTCCTGATTACAGGCGCAAGCGGCTTTCTAGGCTGGCATCTCTGTCAGTCTGCCCAAGCGCATTGGGAAGTTTACGGTACCTATCACGCCCATCCGATTAGCCTCCCTGGGACGGCTCTATTTCAAGCCGATTTAACAGATTTTCGATCGCTGCAACTTTTGATTCAAACCATTCAACCGGATGCCATCGTTCATGCAGCGGCATTGTCTCAGCCAAATGCTTGTCAAGCGAATCCAGAAGCCTCCCATCGCATCAATGTTATGGCGTCCTGGAATTTGGCTGGACTCTGCGCGGAATCTGGCATCCCGATCGCCTTCACCTCTTCAGAACTCGTTTTCAACGGCTTAAATCCGCCCTATCGCGAAATGGATCCGGTCAGCCCGATCAACCTTTATGGCGAACAAAAAGTAGCCGCAGAAATCGGCATATTGGAACGCTGTCCAGATGCAGTGATTTGCCGAATGCCACTCATGTTTGGCGTCGCACCCTATGCTCAAAGTTTTGTTCAGCCGTTTGTGGAACGGCTGCGATCGGGTCAAGTTCTCAATTTGTTTGTCGATGAGATCCGCACTCCGGTGAGTGGCACCTCCGCCGCCCAAGGAATCTTACTGGCTTTAGACAAAACTAAAGGACGGATTCATCTGGGCGGCAAAGAACGCTTGTCTCGCTATGAATTCGGTTTGATGCTAATTGAAGTCCTGCAACTGACGGATGTTAAGATCAATCCCTGTTGCCAAGCTAATGTGCCGATGACGGCTCCCAGAGCGCCAGATTTATCAATGGATAGTTCGATCGCCTTTCACTTGGGCTATCAGCCCGGAATAGTGAAAGATGAACTGTTGGCGTTAGTCGAAAAGCTCTAATTGACAGTTGAACTTTGAATGGCTTACAGGATTGTTATGCTCAGACGATTTAGCCCGATCGCTTTCCTGCTCTCCGTAATCGGGAGTTTTTGTGTATCCACGACGATAAGAGCCGAATTAACTGGAACCCTGACCGTCGCTGTGGAAGGGTTACAAAGTCAAGAGGGAAATGTGTGTCTCAAGCTGTTCTCTGGCAGTCAAGGATTTCCTAATGATAATGAGAGTGCAGTCGAGCGAGTCTGTGTGGCGATCGCTTCCCCTACCACTGATTCATCTGACCCTCCTGAATCGGTTAATGCCTCAGAATCCTCTGACGCTTCTGAAGCGACTGATTCCACTGATTCTCCCAACTCATTCACTTATACCTTCGAGAATTTGCCCTACGGAACCTATGCGATCGCCATATATCACGACACGAACGGCGATGAACAACTCGATCGAGGAGCCTTCGGAATGCCCACGGAAGCCTACGGCTTTTCCAACGATGCCCCGGCTATCACTAGCCCTCCACGCTACGAAGATGCCATCTTCCTACTCGCTGGCTCCGACACCACTATTCAAATTAGATTGCAATATCCACAGTGATATAGTTACAACTTTATGGCTACAAGCCTTGATTTCTCCTGGGGCAGGCATCTTGATTGCCTTGGCTCAGACGGGCGAGACGCCCATCCTTGTCGTTTTGATGAAATAGCTCTGGTTGTTGCTGCGGTTGAAAGATCAGGATGGAGCGATCGTCTGGATCAATTAGCCAACCAAGCTGGCAACCATATTTTAAGCAGTGCAAAATATTACCTGTAACTCGATTAGAACTTTGATCGGGGGAAAGAATTTCAATCGTCCAATTAGGAGCCACCAATACAGTATCTAAAGGCTCTCCATCCTCATCAAGCTCAATATTTTGCCAACGAAACACGGCTATATCTGGAACGACGACTTATGCAGGCGGCAGGTGCTGGTTTGGGGCAGACGATCGGCGGTCGGTATATAAGGCGTTAGCGTACAACGATTAACATTTACAGTTCGATAGGTGATTGGTATTACACTGATATCTGTGGCGCGATCGCAATATCGAATCCATGAATGAAAGTTAGAGAACTGATCAAGCTTTTAGAGGAGGATGGATGGTATCAAGTGCGGATGCGAGGAAGTCATAGACAGTTTCACCATCTCAGTAAACCAGGTACAGTAACAGTATCAGGTAGGCTAAGTATTGATATTCCCCCTGGTACATTGAACAGTATTCTCAAGCAAGCTGGATTGAAGTGAAATGAGTCAGAAATTGCAATACATGGTTGTGATTGAGAAAGGAGAGACAAGTTACGGTGCTTATATTCCAGACTTGCCAGGTTGTGTAGCAGTTGGCGAAACACGCGAAGAGGCTCTAGAACTTGTCAAGGATGCCGTTGAGCTTCATCTTGAAGGCTTACGTGAAAGAGGTGAATCGATTCCTGAGCCTCGTTCTTCAAGTGAGTTGGTGGATGTGGCCGCTGCCTAACAATCCGATCGCCCGTCTGCAAGAAGGCTTAACGGGTGACAACCGAGCTACAAAGCTTGTTGGATAAGGGACAGAGCATAAAAGCCTCGCTGAAAATAGAGGCGTTTATGCGATTTAAGCGCCATCAGATTCAGCGCAAAATCAGCCCATAATTCCATCCCATATCGCCAGCGTTGCCCATAGAGTCCCAGGCTAAATTCACTCTGCCGTGGGGTCTTATCTTGGTGTTCGTTGATTCGTCTGGCATAGAGTTCTACCCCTAATCTCCTCATCCATTGCCCTTGCATGGTCCTTCAAATAACGCCGTTGGTCTCGATTCAAGTGTCGCCCGGTTTGCTCGTTCGGGGGATACCGATCGCCTATTGGCAGAGTTGCGACAGGCGATCGCTTGGAACACCTCTGCCGGTTCAATCGCAGCCGAGGTCAAGGTGAACTCACTTAGGGGCATAAACTGGCTAAGCAACTGTGCAGGACAGTTGCCAATTTACCAGCCCTCATGCCTTATCCGAACAGTATTGGGATCGGGTGTATTCCCAGCTTCAGAAGGAATGAGTATCTGAGGGTTCCTTACAGGTTTTCACATTTCCCTTTCTGCGATCTCTTCTGTCTTTGAATCTGGCTCTGAAGCGGACTGTATTGGAGAAGAATCCGGGATGCTATGCTCAGCCATATTGCTGCTCTTCACCGAATCAGCAGGAATCTCAAGTTGAGGTGTTTCCCGACCAGGGCGCTTGGACGGGTCACTAAACCCAAAGCTAATCGGTTTATCATGGAGTTCTATGAAAAGAAAAGAGTCAATTAGCCGCTCGAACTCTAATCCTTTAGGGAATGAGGAAAGAACTCTTCTATGCTTTTTCATCAGGTCTTGAGCTTTAGAACTGCCATTAGCCGTTGGTGCGTCAAACCAATTTTTATCGACTAAAACATTGAGCCTCTGTAGTTGCTCACCTACAAAGTTCTCAATCATCCCCTGAAGGATTTGTGTTTCGCTTTCAACAGAGATGATCCGCTGATCGTCTGATGTCTGCTGTTTATAAAAAGATTGTCCATCTTGAGTAAAGGTTAATTTAAGATACATCGAGGTAATCGCCTCCAAGATAGATTTCAACCCTTTCTCCTTTCTCCGTTTCTCAATGTGATATTCCTTGATGCTCACAGAGTGCGGATTCATGGAACGGCGAGTTTGAGCAATACTAATCAATCCTGGCTGATCAGCAGTTGTGTTCCCTAAACCTGTAAAGAAGATTTGATGGAGATAAATGCCCAGCATATTCAGATAGTAAACACACGGATCTAGGTTCTTGTAGTAAGTGCAGGCGATTGGTTTCCCATTAGCTGAAACTAAAAGTTCACTGACATCGTGATTCCTGTCGGTTGCATTTTTAATCACGATTATCCCATCTACAGCTTTGACGACTTTATAAAGATGAGAATTGCTGACAATCCAATCGCTTTCAGAGATAGAAGTGCCATGCGGGACTGAATCCGTGAAACTGTACTGGAATGCAGTATCGGAATGAGCAGATTTCCTTAGCTCTACCTGTCGGCGAAGAAAAGTAATATCAGTAGGAACATAGGGATTGGTAATACTCCGAATAATCTTAGCGTGAACAAGGTCTTCTCGCAGGTCATTGATATAGTCTTGCGGATTCTGGTAGATGGTATATATAAACTTTATTGTCTCGTTGTCGGCAATGATATTGCTGGGTAATAACTCGGAGAAAAAGAGATTTCTATTGCTGAGATTACGACGAACTAGTTTAACCAGTTCTCGAAAATACCAAATTCCCGTTGCAAGCCGGAGTGGTAGATGGTTGAGGGGCAAGTTTTGCAGTTCTTTCAGTCGATCCGACAAAGCCGCAGATTGGGTCGTATCTGTTTGAGGATTGTAGTTACCCATGACGAGAGCGTTATCTACATATTTTGAGGGATACTGATGTTCTAGGCGACCGAGATGAGTAAGCACGATATTAATCGCTCTGTTACGTTCACTATCACTATCCTGTTCCCTGTAAAATGTACCTTTAGCTTTATAGAGCATGCATCTCAGAATTAAGTCAACAAATTCATAAGGAACGTAGCTAGAAGAATACTGGTGCTTGAAAGGAGCAAAGATGTGGACTAAACCAGGTTCGCTTGCCTGAAAACTAGAAACAGAACGATACATGTCCACAATTTCAGCAATGCTCTTTTCTTTGCGATCGTAGATGCGAAGATCGTCATAGAATCGCTCTGGTGAGTTGCCACCAGTAATTAAATCGAAAGCGATCGCGCCAATTCCAAACAAATCGGTACGAGTGCCCGGACGTTTGTATAGAACAATCTGGGTCTGTTTATCTGGCTTCAGAATAGAGTGAGCCTTCTCATTAATTTTTAGAGTGATAACCGTTGAATTGTCGGTTGTATGACGAATCTCATCAATCTCATATTTAGTATGAGATTTGTCTCGACTGAAGATAAGGTAGTCTTTTTGTTCAATGATTGTGTCTTGGAATTTAGGATCGCGAACAATTAGCTGGGTTTTCTTACTTCCACCATCAGTGCTTTGGAGAATTTCTACGTTACAAATATCGAAATAATCCTTCTGTTCAGGCGAGCGAAAATGGCGGGTTCCCAAGGGGATAGTGTCCTGCACATTGGCGAGCTGGGTAGAGCCAGAGGCTTTCTCAGGTTTCAGAAAACCTAAATCGCCAATCACAGCATTTAACTCCTCCTGTTTCGAGACAAAAATATTGGCTGGTTTTAGATCGAGATGGAAAAAACCTACTGAATGCAGCGTTTTCAGCCCGATCGCAATCTTACGCAGATAGGGCAGAATGATCGAAATTCTTTCCTCAAACTTCATCGATTCAAGGATGTCGTAGCCAACCATTTCATGGATATTGTTTTTGAGGTCCGCCTTTTTATCCGGCGATACCTCTTCTAAGGCTTCAATCTTGCGCTCTAGCGTCTGCTGATCTAGATTCTGCAATTCTTGCAGCCGTACAGTACCGTTTGAAAAAAGTTTCTCTGTCTCAGAAGATTGACGTACAGAATATTTACCTATGCCATTTTCTAGCAAATCCTTTAAGGTGCAGTCGTAAAGCGGCATGACCAGCGCATAGTCAGAGACATCGATACATGATTCTCCAAACATGCATTTGAGTGTTGAATAGGCTTGGGACTCACGAAACCTCTTCGTACCACAGACAGTTTCGATTACACCGTTGAAGGCACCAGTTCTATTACCTTGCTTTTCTAGCTGGTTTCGAATCGTTTTTGCAGCAGCAATTTCTTCTTCAAACCGCTTTACAGTTGCAGAACGGGTGTCAAGAAAAATCTGATCGAGCAGAAAGCGACATTGTTCTTCGCTAATCTCAGTACGGACGAGATTGTAAATAAAGGTGCTAACGTTCTCCTCATCTAGGTTCTTGAGAGACTCGATCCTTTTCCTCACAGGATCAGTGGGCTGTAATCCAAACTCTTTGTCGAATGATTGAATGATGGCATCATTTAAGCGTAAATTTGCGAACGACTGATTCATTGTCTGACTTTTGTACAGCAACTTCACCGCAAATTTCTTTTCTGTTTCATCGCAAACCTCATAAACCACTCCGAAATTTCCATCGCCTAGCTTAATTGGCTTACCTTCTGCATCAACCGAGAAGTAATAAACACTAGTCTTGATCTGTTCAGTTCCAAAAGCATATTTTTCGTCAAGCATCATCAATTCCTCCTGGAAATAGACTTAAATCTATTAATATTACTGGGTCTGTGCGGCAATGTTTGTAGCACCAAGCACGAGTACGTAATATTCTTCAGGTAATATCTTATGTTCCCGTTTGAGCACGATCGCCCTTTGAGCCACAGTTGCGACTAGAGATAACAGAATCCCTGGAATTTGGGTGAAATGAATCACTTGATCAGGGGTATATTCCATAAATTTCCATTTGGAACTTCCTCCAAGGTCGTACTCCTTCTGGGGATCAAAGTGAACAACCTCTATGGAGCGATCGGAGCTGCTAGAAAATATCAGTCTTCCATCTGCACACACGTTTGCCTCCAGCGTTTCCCCCGGTCTCTCTATTCCTGCAAAACTGGTGAGCTGATCCAGCAACACAGGAATAAGTTTGATCTGTCGGAGGCAGATGTGACCTTGATCACTCCACCAATCGGCGCGATCAATAATCAGGTGAGTTCCGCTGCTAAAGGGTAGATTTTGAGCCGTCAAATGTGACGACTGCTCCTGACTTTCTATCAACACAGAGGTAGAACTTGCTTCCTGATAAGTCGTGGCTGTAATTAACGCTGTTGGCTTGGGGCTATTCTCATTTTTTGACCGATCAAGATTAATATTGATAGTAATTTGATCGGCAGCTTTGATGTGGTTGGCAACTTTGATTTGCTCGGCAAGCTGTAGTCTGAAAAGCTCATTGTTACTGGCGATGCTAGTTTCGCCCTCAGGATTTGTAATCAAATCAAGGATTTTACCTAGAAGTGGGAGCAGCATAATCTGTTTTATTCCTTCCATTTACATTATTATAGAGAGGGCTTGTAATCTGCTATTCTCGGAAAGCGAGCTAAGCCCTGCTTGTTTCTATTCTTTAGATGCTTCTTAACAGGAATGACCTACGCATCTTTCGATACTCTAGCCTGCATTAGACTTGTTGCTTAATTCTTAATGTGCCAGTTAGAAGTGCGGAATGAAGGCTACTTGCTCTGTTGAAGGCAGTGTTAATCCTCTTGTGCCAGTGCAAAGGGCGGAATGCGGGTTGAAACAGAAACGATCGCCTTTCAAACCAGAAAGTTGCAGTTCAAACCAGAAACGATCGCCCTTCAAACAGGAATGATTCAGGTTCAAACGAGAACATTGCGGTTCAAAGCAAGAACGATCGCCTTTCAAACAGGAATGATTCAGGTTTAAGCCGGAACGATCGCACTTCAAGCTTAATGTTTCTAATCTTGCGAATCTTGCTGCTCTCTTCTCTCCCTTAACGGGTGACAACCGAGCTACAAAGCTTGTTGGATAAGGGACAGAGCATAAAAGCCTCGCTGAAAATAGAGGCGTTTATGCGATTTAAGCGCCATCAGATTCAGCGCAAAATCAGCCCATAATTCCATCCCATATCGCCAGCGTTGCCCATAGAGTCCCAGGCTAAATTCACTCTGCCGTGGGGTCTTATCTTGGTGTTCGTTGATTCGTCTGGCATAGAGTTCTACCCCTAATCTCCTCATCCATTGCCCTTGCATGGTCGCCAAACTGTAGGCAATGGCAATCAATAAGACTAAGGCTAAAAACCGGGTTTCATTCACCTTGGTATCTTCTAAGTGATACCCTCCGGTTTTGCAATCTTTGAACAATTGTTCGATGCCCCAGTGACACCGATACACCGCTAATGCTTGTTTCAATGTGGGCAGATTGGTCAAAATGTACCAGGGTGCTTTCGCAGCCGGATTGCCATATTTTCGTTTCCAATAGACCGCCAGATTAAACGGTCCTATCCCGTCCCCTTGATTGCACAAAATGCCCTGATAAAATTTGGACATTCCAGGCTTAAATCCAAGGTCTTTGAGGACTTGATACTCCTCTTCCAATATCACTTGGAAATGGAAGTCCTTCTTCTGCCTTAGGGCAAAGCATTAAAAAGCGTTGTAAGTTCCGTTTTCGACTTTGATATTGAATCGGTTATGGAAACACACTGGCTAAAACCGAGCGTTTAACCTGACGATGAACCTGTAGCAATAACACTAGGAGTTGCAGCGTCAGATACTAGCTTTCATTCAGATGAGCACGGAGGGTCGTTTGGTAGAATGTAGGAAACATATTGTTTGGGGGGAGCCACGATAATGCTCCCTATTTTTTGTCCTTTCCATTCTCTCAAACCTTGGTTCCACATAGCTTAGAGTTATCTTGTCACCCGTTAAGGCAAGAAGGTGACTGAATCAGCGCGAATCGGTTCATGCTCAACTCGGTTTTGAGGACTTTGACTGCACCCATTGGGGGTTGTCCCAATATCCAGGCGGCAAAGCGATCGGGGTATTTCTCAGAGAGGTATTTACAAAGATTGTCAAATGCCATGCACTCGAATTGGACTTCATCCATGAATATAACCCTTATGATCTGACGGATCAAAAACGATCGCATACTTCGCTTCTGGATTCATTTGTTGCAGAAGTTTGAGGTGGGCTTCGGCATCATTGCGTTTGCGAAATCGAGCGATGACAGTGCGTTGCATTTTAGGCAAGAGGCGAATGATGCACCAGGGATGGAGGCGATCGTGGTAGGAAAGGGGGAGAAAGGGTAAAGGATGCAGGATGAAGGATGAAAGCGGGATGGGTGGGAGGGCAAGCGAAAGGAGTGCCGCGATCGACGGCAGAATGACTGGTATCATGAAGTGTAACTCCTGATTTTTCGGGATTACTGTGCGATCGCCCTTCAGTTTTCCAGGCAGGAGGGCGATCGGTTTTTGGTGGTGTCAGTGGATGACTAATACTAGTCATTTTTCTGACAATCTCAATTAAATGACTAATACTAGTCATTGTCAAGCATGGGATTGGTTAGGCTGCGAATTCGAGAGTTTGCTAAAGAGCGAGGTTGGACGATAAAGGAAGTTTCCGAACGCTCAGGTATTGTCTATAGCACGTTGAGAACTTATGCCCGATCGCCCGGAATGGCAACGGTTGATGTGACAGCATTGATTAAGCTAGCTCGAACGTTTGAGGTGGCGATCGAGGAGTTGATTGAGATTGTAGAAGAATGAGGAATAGATAATAGAACCGGTGAAAGGAGTGCCGCGATCGACGGCAGAATGACTGGTATCATGAAGCGTAACTCCTGATTTTTCGGGATTACTGTGCGATCGCCCTTCAGTTTTCCAGGTAGGAGGGCGATCGGTTTTTGGGAACACATTCATTAAAGAACGAGTACTCGTTCTTTGTCAATAAGAATGGGGTTGGTTAAACTGCGGATTCGAGAACTCGCAGAAGAGAAAGGCTGGACACTGAAGGAAGTCTCCAGTCGATCGGGAGTTCCTTATACTACGATTACGACCTATGCCCGATCGCCCGGAATGGCAACGGTTGATGTGACGGCATTGATTAAGCTGGCTCGAACGTTTGACGTGGCGATCGAGGAGTTGATTGAGGTGATCGAGGAGTAGGAGCAAATTGAACCAATGAGAATTCCTGTGGGTGCTGATATTCCACAAGAAAAGTTAACTCATTATTTGCTGTTGCCGAAAGCACGAAATGACAAGTCAAAGTTCCTAGCTCAAGCAGGGTTTACTCAGGAGCATCCCGATGCCTTAAGGCTAGCGATCGTTTCGCTCACTCAATCAACAGAAACCGTAGAGGATGGAAATAATGAGTATGGCGTTTTCTATCGAATTGAAGGGACTCTACAGGGCATAAATGGACGAAATTTAGCTGTCATCATCATTTGGATACGATGGGATGTGGATAATAGTTTTCACTTTGTTACCTTGAAGCCTCAAAGGGAGCCTAGAACATGAGCCTAGAACTCTATCAGCAAGTTGCCTTATCGCGTGACTTTCCAGACCATCACCTGCGGAAAGGTGATATTGCGACGCTAATCGATCGAGTTCCCCATCCAACTGAAGGTGAAGCGGGGTACATTCTGGAAATCTTTAATGCTGTTGGGGAGTCAGTTGCCGTGATGGCTGTACCGGCTTCAGCCGTGGAGACCTTGCGATCGGATGAGATTTTGACGGTACGACAATGGGCAGAAGCCAGTTAAACACAGATAGGAATTGTAGATAACTTCGATTAGGAAGGATGAGGGATGAGGGATATGAGGGACATGAGGGATGAGGGAATGAGGGGAAGGACAGGCGAAAGGAGTGCCGTGATCGACGGTAGAATGACTGGTATCATGAAGCGTAACTCCTGATTTTTTCGGGATTATTTTTTGGGATTACTGTGCGATCGCCCTTCAGTTTTCCAGGCAGGAGGGCGATCGATCTTTGGCTGAGTGCTTAGGGACTAAATTTAGTCCTTTGGACAATGTCAATTAAAGGGCTAGATCTAGTCCTTGTCAAGCATGGGATTGATCAAATTGCGAATTCGAGAACTTGCCAAAGAGCGAGGCTGGACGATAAAGGAAGTTTCTGAACGTTCAGGTGTAAATTACAGCACACTCAAGACTTATGCTCGTTCTCCTGGAATTGCGATGGTTGATGTCACGGCGCTGATTAAGCTAGCTCGAACGTTTGAAGTGGCACTTGAGGATTTGATTGAAATTGTGGAGGAGTAGGGTTAGGAACTGAAAGAAAATATCTACCTAGATGTTGACAAATCTATTCATTTTGTCCAGATATTAGTTGATCGATCAAGGATCTTAGTTTGTTCTGCCAGTCTGGTATAGCCATGAGTTTCTCTCTAACTCCAGGTTTTAACTTGATACAGATAGGTTTTTTGTCTAACGGCTCATCACTTGTAAAACCGAACTCATTATTTTTCTGAAATGGCATTGCCAATCCCTGTAGTAGTTGATATACTAACATAAGATAACACATCGGAGGTCGATCGATGCTACTCGGATTCAAAACGGAACTTGACCTAAACAATGAACAGAGGACTTTTGCAGCAAAACACGCTGGTACAGCTAGACATGCCTGGAATTGGGGATTGTGGCTCACTCAGAATATTCTTGACCACAATCCAGCTAATCCAAGCGAGAAACTGAAATTTCCTAGCGCGATCGACTTGCATAAACTGTTAGTGGCAATGGTCAAGCCTGAGAATCCTTGGTATTACGAAACTTCAAAATCTAGTCCACAATATGCTCTAAGACAACTTAGAGAAGCTTGGGATCGAACGTTCAAGAAAAAAGCTAAACCTCCCCAGTTCAAACGTAAAGGAAGATCTCAAGACTCTTTTACGTTGGATGGAACGATCAAGATATTAGGTTCAAACCATATTCAAGTGCCTAAGTTTGGTGTTTTGAAAACGTTTGAATCTTTGCCACAAGTGCCCGTTAAGAATGTCACAATCAGCAGACAGTCTGACAAATGGTTTATCAGTTTCAAGATTGAAATTGAACCGCAATCGACAGAGAAAACCAATCTATCGGTAGGTGTGGATCTTGGAGTGAAACATTTTGCCACTTTGTCAGACGGTCTAGTTTTTGATGTTCCTGAAGAGTACAAAAAACTCAAAGCTAAGATTGCTAAACTTCAGTACCTAAACCGCAATAAACAGCGCGGATCGCAAGCCTACAAAGACTTTCAAAAGCGAATTGCAGGTTTACATTACCGCTTAACTGGCATTCGTAAAAACTATCTTCACCATTTAACAACTTATCTGGCTAAAACATTCAAGGTTGTTTGTATTGAAGATTTGAACGTCAAAGGTATGCTTAAGTTTGGCAAACTTGCAGGTGCGGTTGCGATGCTTGGTTTTTACGAGTTTCGCAGACAGTTAGAGTACAAGTGCAAGCTATACAGTTCTGATCTTCAAATTATTGGAAGGTGGGAACCTAGTAGTAGAACTTGCTCTAAATGTGGCTGGAAAGATGATGAGTTGACACTCAAAAATCGGGTTTTTAATTGTCAAAATTGCGGACATTCGATCGATCGTGATTTGAATGCTGCTTTGAATATAGAACGTATCGGACTTAGCTCCAGTTCGTTAAGGCTGATAGACGTAGAAGTGCCGACACCTACGGATGAAGTCAGTAATAAACACCAAAGCTACCCTATGTCTAGTTTTGCCTAGTTATGGGTAGTTTTGGGTAGGTTTTATAGAGCGGTCAAATTGAACCAATAAGAATTCCTGTTGGTGCGAACATAAGCCTCGAACTCTATCAGCAAGCCACTCATCCTTCATCCTTCATCCTTCATCCTTCCTCCCTCAAAGCTGTAACCTGTTCTGTCCTTAGCCCAGTAATTTGAGCAACCTGCGACACATTCATTCCAGTTTGCAAAAGATTCTGGGCAATTTGGAACACTTGGTTTTCCGCCTGTTCTGCGCGTTGATTGGCTTGTTCTGCGCATTGATTAGCTTGTTCTGCGCGTTGAGATGCTAACTCTTCAGCCGTTAACAGTAGTGTCCCATCGATCTGTGCCCAGCGCAGCCACGTTGCAGTGACTCCCTTAAAGTTGCCTTGCCACTGCATCAGCCCCAAGTTCAGGACTCGGCTGACTAATTGACCTTGAGCATTGAGTGGAATCGGTTGATAGACCCCTTGCAATTGAAAACCCGCCCACTCATTGGGATTAAACGGGTCATACCAAAAATATTCCGGCACATGCAAGCGGGTTTGATAGATTAACTTTTTCTCACCTTGATCAACCTCACGGGTGCTGTCAGATAACAATTCAATCACAACATCAGGTGTTTTTTCCTCTTCCCAACACACCCAGCTTTTGCGCTCCCCTTTAGGCACATCCAACGCCACAAACACATCCGGTCCTCGAAAATCCTGATTGCGTACTTGCTTCATGCTGTAGTAGACAAACATATTGCCGCCGACATAGCCATCTTCTCGTGCATCCAGCCAGGGCAACAGCCCGTTAATCAGTAATTCCATTTGCATGATGTGGCGCTGACTTTCCATCGGCACTCCGTCATCGTAGGGCAGGTCATTTTGCGTTGGAGGAAGGGGGATATCGAAATTTTTGAGTTGAGTAGGAGTCATCAGATTTACCCATATTAGGCAACAGGTTTCTCAAATTGTAAGGGTTTAGGACGTGGTTTAAAACTAGCTGAAAGGGTTGATTTTTCGGGCGCGACGCGCCCGAAAAATCCGACTTTGGGTTTTTAGAGCGCACGAAGTGCGCTCTAAAAACCTATTTGCGATCTACTGAGCACCGCTCTCTAGATGAAATGGGATGTCACGAATGAAATCAAATAATTGGTGTGCCATCTCAAGTTTGCGGCATGATGGAATGGTTTGTTTGCGTCCTTGATTGTCTAAAAAGATCGCCTGATTTCGATCGCTACCGAAGCCACTATTCGGTTGATCGATCGGGTTAGCCACGATCGCATCCAGTTTTTTCTGCTGCAATTTCTCCAGTGCCGGGGTCAGAATATCTCCACTCTGAGCTGCAAAGCCGATCAATCGCTGATCAGATCGCTTCAGTTGACTGAGTGTTGCCACAATATCGGGGACAAGCGTGAGCGAGAGACGCAACGGGAGCGATCGTTTGGGTAGCTTTTCTGCACTGACCTCCGAGGGTTTCACATCCGCCACTGCCGCCGCCATCACAATCCAATCGGCTTCTGGCAGGTAAGTTTGCATCGCTTGCTGCATCTCCGCCGCGCTGATCACCGGGATCAAGCGAACGCCCTGTAACGAGGCTAAAAGCTGTCTCTCGATTGGGGCATGAACCAGAGTCACGATCGCCCCTCGATGCAATGCGGCTTGTGCGAGGGCTATTCCCATTTTTCCGGTTGAGGGATTGCCAATAAACCGTACCGGATCAATATGTTCACGAGTGCCACTAGCGCTGATTAGGACAGGCTTGCCCGCGAGGTCACGGTTGCCGTTCGTATATAATAGCGATTCGAGATGAGACAAAAGTTCTGACGGTTCGCTCATCCGTCCAGAACCAACCCGATCGCACGCCAAAATTCCTGCTTCTGGACCTGTTACGTGATAGCGAACATCCGTCTGTAGCAATTGCCAGTTACGCTGCACCGATTGTTGTTGCCACATCTCGGTATTCATTGCCGGAGCCAACAGCACTGGACATCTCGACGCTAACACGGTATTCGTTAACAGATTATCGGCTAGCCCATATGCCAGTTTTGCTAGCGTATTTGCTGTTAATGGCGCAATCAAAAACACCTCTGCCCATTCTCCTAGTTGAATGTGTAAAGGGCGATCGTGCGTCGGTTGCCAGAAGTCGCGATCGGTGTAAGCGGGATGACGGCTTAGCGTCGCAAAGGTTAACGGGGTGACAAATTGCGTTGCTTCATCGGTAAGAATAACTTGCACCTCGGCTCCTGCCTTCGCTAAGGTTGAGACGACCTCACACACTTTGTATGCTGCGATACCGCCTCCCACCCCAACTAGAATACGTTTCTGAAACATGGCAATTTTGGATTTCCCATCCACTCCGATTTGTTCCACCAGTAAATTTTTTGTTGATTTTGCCATCGGTCGGGGCAGACCTACGAACGTGGTTGCCATCGGTCGGGGCAGACCTACGTGTCTACCCTCTCAGCCAAAACAACCCCGCCGGGATCGCCTCTACATCATGTCTACATCACAACAGAAAATTTACAGATGGGATTTGTTTCCAGATTCTATCTAACCCAATATGCAACTTGCTGTCTTTCGCTAAAGAGCATTACAGATTACCTCGCGATCGAAAAGGTTTGAGATAATTTCAGATAATTTCCTAATCCGTTCAAAGCTAAGTTTTCTAAAGAAAAATCTCCAAAAAAATATGTTAACCACCAAGGCTGGGATGTCTATTATGACTGCCGACGAAGCATTGGCGATTTTAGATCAGGTTCTACAACAGGGACGCCTGAATGATATTCAGGAACTTATTTTCCGCCACTGTTGGCAAGGCTTAACCTATACGGAGATTGCAGAGACAGCAGGCTATGATGCAGGTTACATCAAAGATGTTGGCTCCAAACTTTGGCAACTCCTCTCAGAGGCGCTTGGCGAGAAGATTAGTAAAGGCACTGTCCAAGCGGTCTTAAAGCGACAGGCGCGTTCAGTGTTGACCGATGTAACGGTTCCGAGAGAAACGGCTTCTCCTTCAGAAGTGACTGAGGAACTAACTTCAGAGCCGATCGCCCCACTCCCCCAATCCACATCATTCACCCCGCCGATTGAAGACTCCGATCGCTCTAACCTCACCAACGACCTCTCTAGCAACTTGACCCCTCATCAAGACTGGGGCGAAGCCGTTGATATCACCGCTTTTTGTGGACGAGTCAGCGAATTGAATATCCTGTACCAGTGGATTGTCAGCGATCGCTGTCGGTTCATTTCGATCATCGGCATGGGCGGCATCGGCAAAACCTCATTATCAGTAAAATTGGCACGGCAAATTGCAGAGAACGGACAGACACGGGGACGCGGAGACACGGAGACACGGAGATTCGAGTTCATCCTCTGGCGTTCCTTGCGAAATGCTCCTGCGGTTGAAGATATGCTAGCGGATATGATTCGGTTTTTGTCTCGTGAACGGGAAACAGAAACGCATTTGCCATCTGATGTGAGCGGTCGGGTGTCGCGATTGATGCATTACTTACGATCGCACCGTTGTCTGCTGATTCTCGATAACATGGAGACCATTTTGCGAAGCGGCGACTATTCTGGGTTTTATCGAGAGGAACATCAAGGATATCGTGAATTATTGACTCGGATTGCGGAAAGCGCACATCAGAGTTGTTTAGTGATTACGAGTCGCGAAAATCCCAAAGACTTGATGATTTTGGAAGGTGAGACATTACCGGTGCGATCGCTGCAACTGAGCGGACTCACAGGCATCGACTCTAAAACTATTCTCAAATCGAAAGGCACTTTTTCTGGCTCACCGGAAGACTGGCAAATTCTGACCGATTGCTATGCAGGTAATCCTCTCGCGCTCAAAATTGCGGCTACCACGATTCAAGAACTCTTCGACGGCAACATCACCGAATTTTTGGCGCAAGGTGCCACTGTCTTTGATGACATCCGTAACTTGCTTGATCAACAATTCAATCGTTTATCGCATCTAGAACAAGCTGTGATGTATTGGTTTGCGATCGCTCGTGAACCCATCCCCTTTAGTGAACTGCAAGCCGATATTCTCACACCCGTCATCAAGTCACAACTGATTGAAGCGATTGGATCTTTAAGGCGACGATCGCTCATCGAAAAAACCAGCAACCGCTACACTCAACAACCTGTCGTCATGGAATATATGACCGAACGCTTGATTGAACGCCTCCATACTGAACTAGCAACAAATCATTTAACAGATCCAACGCATAACCAAACAGATAACCTTAATACCTCAGATGCTACATTCGTTGCCCAATCTACTACCACCTTTTTCCATTCTCATTCTCTTCTCAAAGCAGCCGCTAAAGACTACATTCGTGAAAGCCAAATTCGCGTTATTTTGCAACCTTTATTAGAGCGGCTACAAATCACATTCAGGACGCCCCAAGCAGTTGAGAATCGACTCAAACAGATATTAAAACGGCTGCGAACCGAATATGCTGGAGTTCGAGGATATGCAGGCGGCAATCTACTGAATCTATTTCGCTATTTGAAAACAGATTTAACCCGATATGATTTCTCTCATCTCGCGATTTGGCAAGCTTATCTGCAAGATGTCAATCTGCATCAGGTTAATTTTGCTCATGCTGATTTAGCCAAATCTGTTTTTGCTCAAACGTTAGGCAGCATTATTTCAGTCGCATTCAGCCCAGATGGGCGATTTTTAGCTACGGGCGATGCAGATGGAGAACTCCGCCTATGGCAAGTTGCCGATGGGAAACAGCTATTCGGTTGTCGGGAACATTTACACTGGATCTGGACGGTGGCATTCAGTCCGGATAGCCAGACGATCGCCAGTAGTGGTGAAGATCGGATCGTTCGGCTCTGGGATGTGAATACGGGAGAATGTCGGCAAGAGTTACAGGGACACACAAACTGGGTCTGGACGGTCGCATTCAGCCCGGATGGTCAATTATTGGCGAGTGGTAGCGAAGATCAGACAGTGCGAATTTGGGATATTCTGAGCGGACAATGCTTAAAAACATTGCAGGATCATGACGGCGGCATCTGCACGATCGCTTTCAGTCCAACTGCGCCGGTTGATTCAGAACAAGGACTGATTGCGACGGGCAGTGATGATCAGACGGTGCGAATTTGGGATATCACAACAGGTCAGTGTCAGATGCTCTTGGGAGAGCATAGTGGACGGATTCGCACGATCGCCTTTAGTCCAGATGGTCAGCGATTAGCCAGTGGCGGTGACGATCAAACGGTGCGAATTTGGGATGTAGCCACGGGTCAATGTCTCAAAATTTTGTCGAATGGCAGCCGAATTTGGTCAGTGGCATTTAGTCCCGATGGTTTTGGTGCAAATGAGCAAAGACTCCTGATTACAGGCGACGATGCCCAACTGATCAAACTGTGGGATATTCGCACTGAACAGCCCATCCGAATCTTCCAGGGGCACACGAATCGCATTTGGTCGGTGGCATTCAGTCCCGATGGGCAGACGATCGCCAGTGGCAGTGATGATCAAACTATCCGCCTCTGGGAAACCCCTACAGGTCGCTGTTTGAGGACTTTGTCGGGCTATAACAATTGGATGTGGTCAGTTGCATTTAGCCAAGACGGTGCCCAAATCGTGAGTGGGAGCGAGGATGGCATGGTACGACTTTGGGATGCCAAGACGGGACATTGCAGCCAGATCCTTCAAGGGCATACTGGACGAGTCTGGTCAGTGGCGATCAGTTCAAGGGTTGAACCTGCGATCGATGCAGACTACGCCAGGAGCATTATGGCAAGTGGCAGTGCCGATCGCACCATTAAACTCTGGCACTTGGATACGGGACGTTGCTTCATGACGTTGCGCGAACCAACTGGAGAAGTGCGATTGGTGGCGCTTAGCCCCGATGGACAACTCCTCGCCAGTAACGGCGGCAATCATACGGTCAAACTGTGGAGCCTCAACACCGGACAACCGGTGAGGATGCTGAGAGGACATACGAGCCGAGTGCATGCGGTTGCTTTTAGCCCCGATGGTCGATTGCTCGTCACAGGGAGCGAAGACCAAACGCTGCGAGTATGGCAAGTTGGCACAGGAACCTGTTTGAAAGTATTAGCGGGACATACGCGCTTTGTCATCTCTGTCGCATTCAGTCCACGTGGCGATGTGATTGTAAGTGGCAGTGATGATTACACGATTCGGCTCTGGAAAGTCAATACAGGTGAATGTTTAGGCATTCTAGAGGGGCACACGGGTTGGGTACGAGCGATCGTTTTTAGCCCCGATGGTGCGCTTGTGGCGAGTGGCAGCACTGACCAAACCATCAAATTATGGGATAGTGTTACTGGACAATGCCTGAAGACATTACAGGGACATACAAAATGGGTCAATTCGTTTTGCTTCAGTCCCAATGGTCAACGACTGGTGAGCGGCAGTGAAGATGAAACGATTAAGATCTGGGATGTGCCATCGGGAGAATGCCTGAACACCCTAAGAGCCGATCGCCCCTACGAAGGCATGAATATTATGGCTGTCACCGGGCTGAGCGATGCTCAAAAGATGGCGTTAAGAGCATTGGGAGCGATCGAATGTTGAGATAATACGCTTGGGGGATGGGCGTCTCGCCCGTCCAGATCGGGGCAGGCAAGCTGCCTATCCCACCCGAAGTCAAAGCTTGTTGCCATACAGTTGCACATTGCGTTAAATATGGTAGCCTGGAAAGCCTTGCTTGATTGGTTAGGGGAGCCGGAAGCGATCAACACGCCATCATCCATGAAGCAACGCTCTAGCTACTGGCAACTATTGCCGTATCTCCGTCCTCACTGGCGCACGATCGCCCAGGCATTTTTCTGTACACTGATTTTTACGGCGTGTTGGCCCCTCTTCGCCTGGATCGCAGGTCGCTTGTTGGGGTTTCTCGTACAAGGAAATGTGCCTGAACTGGCAAAGACAACAGCCATCGTTGCCGGGATTTTCTTGGTGCAAAAAATCGCCCAGTATGGACAAGATTCTCTAATGGCGAAAGCCGCATTGGCGATCGCCCTTGACCTCCGCAACCGAGTGTATGCCCATTTACAAACCCTTAGCCTCAGCTATTTTGAAACCGCCCAAACCGGAGATTTATCCTATCGCCTTACGGAAGACATCGATCGAATTGGGGAAGTCATCAATAAAGTGTTCCATGACTTCATTCCCTGTATTTTGCAACTGATTGCCGTCTTCAGCTACATGATCTATCTCAATTGGCAATTGACGCTAGCCAGTTTGATCGTCGCGCCTTTTATGGGCTGGCTGATCAGTTGGTTTGGCGATCGGATGTTACGCTTCTCCCATCGCAGCCAAAGTCTTATTTCCGATCTATCCTCTCTCCTTACAGAAGTCTTCAGTGGGATTCGTCTGGTGCAAGCCTTTGCGGCTGAAGACTATGAAGTCAAACGGTTTAGTCAAGAAGCCGAACGCCATCGTCAAGCTAAATATGCGACCGCTCGACTGAAGGCGATCCAGTTTCCCGTCGTAGGATTTATGTATGCCCTCAGTGTCCTGTTGCTTCTGTTGCTTGGTGGATGGCAAATTTCGCTAGGCAACTTAACTGGAGAAGAGTTTGGCAGTTACGTCGTGGCGGTTGCCTGGCTGATTGACCCGATCGCCCACATCACCGAAGATTACAACGAATTCAAACAAGGACAAGCCTCAAACGATCGGATCTTTGACCTCCTCGCGCTTCAACCTGCCGTCACCGAAAAACCAGAAGCCGCCATCCTGCCATCCGTCACCGGAAAAGTCGAGTATCGCGATATCAGTTTTGCTTACGAGCCAGGGATACAGGGACGCAGAGATACGGAGACATGGGGACGCAGAGATACGGAGACGTGGAGACACGGAGACACGGAGACATTTCATCCTTCATCCTTCATCCTTCATCCTTCATCCCCTCTCCCTCCCCCCCTCCCCCCTCGCTGGGTCTTACAAAACCTCAACTTACTGGCACTACCCGGAGAAGCGATCGCCCTGGTTGGAGCATCAGGGGCAGGCAAAACGACGCTAGTTAATTTGTTGCCGCGTTTCTATGATCCGCAAGTTGGACAAATTTTGATTGACGGAATGGATATTCAGGATGTCACGCTTCGCAGTTTACGCCGTCAAATTGGGATTGTGCCGCAAGAAACGGTGTTGTTTTCAGGAACGATCGCTCAGAACATTGCCTTTGGTCAACCCGATTTTGCTCTTGATGCTGTGATTACCGCCGCCAAAGTTGCCAATGCTCATCAGTTCATCAGTCAATTTCCGAATGGGTATCATGCTTGGGTCGGCGAGCGGGGCGTAAATTTATCCGGTGGACAGCGACAACGAATTGCGATCGCACGTGCTGTATTACTTGATCCTCGCATTCTAATTCTGGATGAAGCGACATCTGCACTCGATTCTGAATCGGAAGCACTGGTGCAAGAAGCCCTAGAACGCCTGATGCAAGGTCGCACTGTGTTTATCATCGCCCATCGACTGGCAACCGTGCGGAGAGCCGATCGCATTCTCGTGATCGAACAGGGTCGCGTTGTAGAATCTGGAACTCACGCAGAGTTACTGGATCAGGGCGATCGATATGCGCGGTTTTATGCTCAGCAATTTCAATAATAATGATGTCCAATCCAGTATCCGCTGCTTTCAAAGATGGGTTTTATAGCAATAGCCAGCGTGGTTAGGACATTGCTAAAGGCTGAAAGGCAAACGGTCAATCAATCCTGACTCAGCACTCAGTCCTCAGAGCTTAGCCATACCACGGATAAGGAGTATGTCTATCAAAATTCAGGAATTTTGCCGCCGCAGGTTGAATTTATGATCGTTCCTCTGCAAAATTCCGTTGTGAACATGATAGCCACTTTGAACTCTAGCGATCGCACTGAAATTCTGCTTGAATCATATATTCGCACAGCAGTGGAACTGGGTGAAATTACTCCAGCAATGGAGGCTCAGATCAAGAAATTTGCAGAGCGAGGAAATTTGTCCGATCGTAATCAACGCCTTCTGCAAATCTTGCACGATGCGCTCCAAGATGGCTGCATCCAACGAGTCACCCACCGCAGCCCATTAGACCGCGTGTGACCAAGCTCCATCTACTTTGATCGTGGTTCCAGAAATAAACTGCGTAGTGTTGATGAACGTTTCAAGAACAATTTACAACGGTTTGATTGTAAATTTTTTGTTGATTTTGCCATCGGTCGGGGCAGACACGTGGGTCTGCCCTCTACGCTTGCCATCGGTCGGGGCAGACACGTGGGTCTGCCCTCTACGCCAGGGCAACCCCGCCGGGATTGATTTTGCCATCGGTCGGGGCAGACACGTGGGTCTGCCCTCTACGCCAGGGCAACCCCGCCGGGATTGCCCCGACACCACGCCATACCTCAACAGAAAATTACAGGTGACAATGGTTTGACTGTAGAACTGCCTTCTGTGAAAGTGGATTTAGTGTCTTTAAATCTTCTGAGCCGGTTCATCACTGCCCATGATTCCTTCTCAACGGGTTTACCAACTCTTGCTCCTCGGCACCGCGATCGGCTTAATGATTGCCCTCTTCAATAGCCCATCCCGTCCCTCGCTGCTCGGCATTGCGCTGATAGCCATGCTGATTTGGGATGGAGTGGTTTTAGGATTGGCGGCATTTGATAGTTTGCAGACGAGAAGGCATCGGGTACAGATAGACCGATCGCCCCTTCAGCGATTATCGATCGGGCGAGAGAATCTGGTGCGCTTGACAGTGCGATCGGGCGATCGTCCAGCGATTGTGAAAATCCGAGATTATTATCCGCAGGCGTTCATAGCGAATCCAGAGGTTCTGCAAGTGGCGCTTCCCGCGAACAGTCAGCAGGAGTTGACCTATACAGTTTTTCCGGCGCAGCGAGGCGAGTATGAGTGGGGCAAGATCCAAGTGCAACAGTTGGGAAAATGGGGTTTGAGTTGGAATGATTGGAACATTCCTCAACATCAAACGGTTGCAGTTTATCCTGATCTGATTGGGCTACAGTCATTGTCGATTCGGCTAACGTTGCAAACGACAGGTAATATTCGACGAGCGAAGCGATTGGGCATGGGGACAGAGTTTGCTGAACTGCGAGAATACAGTGTTGGAGATGATCCGCGTTTAGTGGATTGGAAAGCGACGGCTCGACGCGATCGCCCCCTCGTCCGAGTCTTGGAACCCGAACAAGAACAGACCCTCGTGATTTTGCTCGATCGGGGACGCCTGATGACCGTGCAGGTCAATGGGCTTGCCCGCTTTGACTGGGGCTTGAATGCAACCTTGTCGCTCGCACTCGCCGGACTGGAACGCGGCGATCGAGTCGGGGTGGGAGTATTCGATCGCCAGATCCACACCTGGATTTCGCCAGAACGAGGGCGCAGTCAACTTCCCAAGCTGCTCGAACGTCTCACGCCAATTCAACCTGTCTTGCTAGAGCCAGACTACCTGGGTGCTGTCACAATGTTTACAGGTCAGCAAACCCGTCGTGCCCTCGTTGTGCTGATTACAGACGTGATCGATAAAACCGCCTCTGCTGAACTGCTGGCGGCGATGGGGCGTTTGTCCCCTCGTTATCTCCCTTTCTGCGTTACTTTGCGCGATTCTCAAATCGATGTAAAAGCGAATACCTTCACCCAAGACATCCCCAATGCTTATGCTCGTGCCGTTGCCTTAGATTTGATTGCTCAACGACAAGTTGCACTAGCCACACTGAAACAACGGGGTGTATTGATCTTGGATGCTCCAGCCAATCAAATTTCAGAGCAACTGGTCGATCGCTATCTGCAATTGAAGGCGCGAAATCAACTTTAAGGCACCGATCAGGCTAAGTTAGACACTTGATACACAAAGCTCAGCGTTGCCCATACATTGACATCCAGGACATAAGTGTCTGCTGGGATATCGATTTTAGGGAGAATGGGGGCGCTAGCTTGGTGCAGGTCTTGCAAGAGAGTCTGGGCAACCTCCAAAGGATCGAAGACGATCGTAATGGGATGCGTATCTGCTTTGATTGCTACTTTGAGGGCTTGATAGGACTGGATCAACGGGGCAAGACTGAAGATAATGTGGGTTTCAGCGAGTCCGGATGGCGGTTGAATCATCCAGTCCAGGTTGGATTGGGGAACGGTGATATTTTCGCCAGGGGGGATGATGCTCTTTTCGGGGGAAGTGCAGAAGGCGATCGCATTGCCATGCGTATCCAACCCTAGCAGAATGAAGTAAATTGGGGATTCCCCATAGTTCCACAGGCGATATTGAATCCGGCTTCCTACGGGCAAGGTGACGGCTCCATTCCCGGTTAGCAGCGTTGACAGTTTATTCTCTGGTGGTTGCCAAGGAGCGCGAACCGTTTCTTGTTGCATGACGACTCGCTCTTGGGGAGAAACAATCTCCAGGGTCGCCCGAACTCCTAAACGAGAGGAGCCGCGATTGGCAGTCAAACGCAAGAGTTTAGTCGCGAGTAGCGTTCGCAACTGAGGGGCGATCCGGTGGACAGCCGTTTTAACCGCTTCATCTTCCTGGATCAGAGTATTGGGAATGGCATTCCGCCCTAAGTAAAACAGCCCGTAGCCTTTTTGGGTCGAGGAAGGGGGTGTTGTCTCGGCTAGGAGTTCAGGAGAAAGGGATGCGGTTAGTGTGGGGGTAGATTGAGTTTTACCAAATAGGAAGTCGGCGGGTTGCTCTCCAGCAATCACTGAAGAAACTTTAGGAATTGAGGCAAAGGCACTCGTAGCATCGACTCGCTCAATTCGCTCCAGGCTGGCATCAAGGGCGACGGTTAATCCGATGTTACGAGGCAGAATCCGCACGGCTTCTTGTACTAGCCGTCCGGGTTGCAGGAGGCTGAGGTCGCCAGACAAGGGACGGGTTTTGAAGGTGAGTCCATCTCGCGATCGAATCTGTAATAGGAGGGGGTCGGGGGTCGGTAGTGAGGAGGGGTTAGTGGGATCGGCGTCTGGTGGGGGAAGTGGGGCGATCGGCTCAGGATGAGCATCAACAACCGTGAGGACAGAAGCCCCATAGTTTTCTAAGACCGCCATCGGCAGTCCGGCTAGCCATAGGGCGGCTTTGCCGTCTTCTTCCACCAAGCGAATCACACCATCGGCATTCGTGGTTTGCAATGTGAGATAGTAAGCAGGCAGCGGGGTTTGAATTTTCTGTCCACTTAATCCGGGTTGCTGTTCTACGCCGGATGCTTGTTTGACAGTTCCGATCGCCTGACTAAGACTCGTTCTCAACGTGGTAGCCGGAGTTGTCCACCAGAGTTGTTGGGTGAGGGCATAGGTAAACAGTCCGGCGCTGAAGCCATTCCATTGTCCTTCAGTCGCAACTTGGTTAGCACTGGCAGCCGTCAACACAATGCCAGGTAGCTGACCCGATCGCCACTGCGCCCGAATTTGCTCTCTAGAAACCCCAAGTTGGCTAAGCAGTTGCTCCTGGATGGCGAGTTCAGCCAGATGCGGCTGCCCTATCGGAACATTGGGACGAGAGCGAATCCGGAGATTCCCTTGCAGCGTTCTGCCCCGGTTGGTATAGCTCGTATCGAGAATCGTGGTGACTTGCTCAGTTTGCAACGATCGCAGCAATAGCCCCAGAGTGTCTTCTAGCAGATCATTGATCACAGGGTTATCCTCTGTGGGTACTCCCCCATCGACTGGCACCAAGCCATTCTGGATGCTATCTGACGTGCCAAGCTGAATTTGACTGCCCAAGCCACTGAAATGAAATACGACGACATCTCCAGGACGCGCCTGAGCCGTCAAATGCGACAGAAACGCTTCTTCAATTCCCTGTCGAGTGGCTTGCTGATCAGTCAAGGTGACAATATCACTCGGCTGAAAGCCAAATCGATGAATCAAGAGTTCTCGCTGCAACTCCACATCCGTCAAACAGCCGCTCAGCGCCAATCCGCGAATCGGCGTACAATCACAGACCTGCTCTGAATATTGATTGATCCCCACCAGTAGTGCCAATTTACGGTGAGTGGGTTGAGCTAACGCTTGCTGATAGCGACTGGCAAACAGCGACAAACCAGCCTCACTGACTCCTAGTACTGCCAGCATTAAACCCGATCGCTGTAGGAATGCCCGTCGTTTCAGTCCCATGTTTTATATTTCACCATTAAATGGGATTAGTGGGGATAGTGAGTAATAAGGTGGGGAGATGAGGAGATGAAGCAGACAGAAAAACACTTCATCCACCCATTTACCCATTTACCCATCTACCCATACTCATCTACCTATGACTCCATCACTCCATCACTCCATCACTCCATTACCTCATCTACGCTGCCAGTTCCCGCTCGATCGCCTCTACTAGCTCCGGTGAGGTTGGAGAAATGCTGCTTTTGAACCAAGCGACTACTTCCCCGTTTTTGTTTACTAAGAACTTTTCAAAGTTCCAGGCAACGGTTCCGGTCGATTCGATGGCGGTTGTGAGATGGGTATACAGGGGATGTTGCTGAAGCCCTTTGGCGTGAACTTTGTCAAACATCTCAAAACTAATTCCGTAGTTTCGGGTGCAAAACTGCATGATCTCTTCGTTGGAGTTGGGTTCTTGTGCGCCAAAATCGTTGCAAGGAAATCCCAAAATTCGCAGTCCGGCATCTCGATATCTTCGGTTCAACTCCTCTAGCCCTTTGTACTGTGGAGTGTAGCCACAGTAGGAGGCGACGTTGACAATTAGCAGGATGTTCCCAGCGTAATCTCCTAGATGTTTTTCAATGCCGTCAATTGTTTTAACAGCAATGTCCGTTACCGTGTTGCTCATGGTTGGCTCTGCTCTATCTTCCCTGCCCGATCGTAGCAGTCTGATGTCGATGAAGATGAGAGTTTTGCCAAAAATAAAACCTTGCCATTTCTGACAGGGCGAAGAGGTAAAATGGTCGCGATCGGGACCCTACATCCGGACGACTGAAACAGTCACTTCGTCTTGGTTGTCTTCAAGATAGGTATCGAAGAAAAAAGTGCATAGGGTCGCTGTTTCTAAAACGTCCAGATTCAGCGTTTCGTTGTACCCATTCAATGATGACCAGGTTGCCCCAACTGGAACATTTGTTTTCTGGTTGATGATTTTGCCATCATAAATCCAGAGTAGGACGAGGGGTTCTGCCACTCGACCCGATGCTGAACCGTAGTTAAAGGCACCGCTCTTAATGCGGATGAGGTATTTCCCAGGTTCCAGCGTTTGGGTGACGGCAATGTCTTGCTGAAGCCGTTGCATTTGCTCAGCGTCGAGTAAGAAGCAGTTGGCTTTGCTGTGAACTTTCACAGTTGTGATGGCGCATCGCTCTGTTGGGATGGAAGTGGCTTGGGTAGCGGGTATTGCGGGAGTATCGGTCACATCAGTTGGAGTCGCCGGAATGCGAACGGGAGCCGATCGAGCGAGTTTTAACCAGCGATCGTCCTCGGTGAGATAGCCAATCTCGGCAATGTAATCGCGATCACTCACAAAAATTGGCACATGTCGATCACGTGCTTCCTCTCCGCAGTCATACATCTGAGTGCTATGCGCGGGCTGCTGATTCAGATCAATATCCGTCGCGTCATAGATCCGGAGTTGCAAGGTTCGTCCGCCTTGCTCTTTCAGCACCGCTTTATTCGGCTCTGGCGCTTCCCAATAGGCATAGGCTTCTGTAGGGCTGTTGGGTGTCAGAACAATCCGGCTCGGTTCGGCTGAGGGAGTGCGATCGAGCGTTAGCTCAGTCGGTGGGATTGGACGAGGGATAGCTGCTACTCCGGCTGCCAAAACGGTGCCACCTGCGGCTACCACTCCAGCCGTCTTTGCTAAATCACCCAGATCTCCAGGCGAGTTGGGCGTTGGTTCAACCCGATCCGTCGGAACGCGAATGGGAGCCGATCGAGCCAGCTTTAACCAGCGATCGTCCTCGGTGAGATAGCCAATCTCGGCAATGTAATCGCGATTGCTGACTGGAATGGGAACGTGCCTGTCTTGCGCCAGTTCATCACAGCCATAAATCTGGGTGCTGTGCGCGGGCTGTTGGTCGAGGTTAATATTGGTTACGTCATAAATCCGCAGCTGATAGTGCCGTCCACCTTGCTCCTTCAGCGTAGCTTTGCCAGACTCAGCAGCCTCCCAGTAGGCATAGGCATCTTTGGAGCTACGAGGTGTCAAGACAATCCGGCTGGGTTCGATGACTGGAGGGCGATCGGATTCTGGTTCGCTCGGAATGGTGGTTTGAGCCACGAGTGCGGTCGCCCCTGCCACCAGGGCAGTTCCCCCTGCTGCGATCGCGGTTGGAGTAAGTTTGACCGGATCAACTGGTGCTGAAGGACAAGCCGGTATCCGGACATGGGGCGATCGAGCGACCTTGAGCCAGCGACCGTCTTCTGTGACATACCCCAATTCAGCCACATAATCGCGGTCATCAGCAGCGATCGGCAGATGCAAGTCTGGATCAGATTCCGTGCAGTCAAATTGCTTGACGCTGTGGGGCATCTGTTGATCCAGGTCAATGTCTGTGACATCGTAGAGGCGCAACATCAGCTTGCGTCCTCCTTGCTCCCGCAGGTCAGCATTGCGATCGGGCGGAACCTCCCAATAAGCATAGGCTTCACGGCAATTGCGGGGCACTAGAATAATGTGGCTCTCTGGCGATCGAGCGATCAGTGCGGCTCCGGCGGCAGCAACTCCAGCAGCGGCAACTCCGGCGGCTGGAATCACAGTAGCGGTTGGCTTGACAGCCGGAACTGGCTCTGCGGGAGGAACGATCGCCGTCCTAACTGGAGCAACCGAATCAACAGGTATTGCCTGTGAACCGCGATCCTTGAGGAGCCACCAGAGTAAGCCACCCAAGATCGGAATGGACAACCACCATAACCACCACGGTAGGCTGCGATCGAGTGCTGCCGCGTCAGCAGAGGGCGCAGGTACAAGGGCAACATCAGGAGAAGATTCGGCGTCTGGAGAAACGGCTAGACTGGGATCGATAGCTTGTGCGTCCGGAGAGGCAACTAGACTAGGATCGGCTTGTGCGTCCGGAGAGGCGACTGGACTGGGATCGGCTTGTGTGTCCGGGGAAGTCACTGGACTAGCTGCGACCGCCTCAAGATCTACCCCTGAAGCTTCTGCCTGAATCGCTTCTTGAACGGCGGCTTGTCCTTGCGGGGAAGTGGCGAATCCTAGAAATGCGAGGGCGGCTGGCGTTGGGTCGCCAGTATAAACATAGCCACGTGGCTGAGAATAAGGATATCGGGCGTCATCGGGCAACACCTGATGCATCCGGACAATCTTGACATCGTTGCGATCGATCACCTGGCTGGCGATCGCGTAGCCGATCCCATCGTTGCCCAATTCACTGACCACGGCATCTGTGTCGTCTTCGGAGACTTGAGTGGAGTTGGAGTCAGTCTTAAATTCAGTCCCCTGGAATGCGGAGTAGCGGCTGATTGAAAGGCGAGTATCACTGGATTCAGGGCGATCGACCACTCGAATTGCCCCCGGAGCGCCGCCCAACTCTGACCAGTCGGTAATTTCACCCCGGAAGATTTGGGCAAATTGCTCATAGGTGATGTCGCCATTGAACGAGTTGTCCGGTCCGACGATGATGGCAATTTTCTCACGACTAATCAGGACTTCCACCAACCCTCGCGCCTTTTCCTCGTCGGTTAAAGGGCGTCCCACTGCCGCTAGATCAACGTCGCCTTTTAGCACCGCATCTAGCGCATCATCTGTGCCATTGGCTGCCAAATTAACTGTCGTTCCAGCAAATTCCTCTTCAAAACGTTTCTTCAATCTCTCATTAATGATAATCATGCTGCTTGAGCCATCAAGCCTCACAGTAGTGCCACTGGGCACTGCACTCGGAAGTGGAAACGAAGTTGGAGAAGGAGATTGAGCAAGCAGAGTAGCGCCATTTAACCGCTCATTCAGTAGAGATGTTGCCAATGCATCGGATGTGGCGGCTAATGCCAGCAGCATCCCTGAAACGTTCAGCAAAACTTTTTTCGAGTACAGCATGATGAAATTCCTGAGCCAGTGAGTATCTGTGGAGAGCGAATCGAAAAAACGAAATCAATGGCATCCGAACGGTAGACCTCTGAAGAAGCTAAACCCCGTCGCGATGACGGGGAAACCAATACTGGGCTGTCGTGAAATCGCCTGGAAGAAGCTTAGGACTGAGTGAAGACTTAGCGATCGCCTCAAAAATACATCTCTCAAAGGAACGATGCTTATTCACTAAATTCGGACGACAGAAAGGTCAACCTCACCATCATTGTCATCAAGGTAAGTATCAAGAAAAAAGGCGCAAAGCGTCGCTTTCTCTTTGACATCTAGCGTTAGGGTATCGTCATAGCCGTTGAGTGTAGACCAAGTTGCCCCAACTTCAACCTCAGTTTTCCTATTGATGACCTTGCCGCCATAAATCCAAAGTATGACGAGCGGTTCACCCTTAAATCCACCTGAGTAATAGCTAAATGCGCCTTCTCTAATCTTTACGATGTTGATTCCTGGTTCCAGAGCGATAGATACCGCTACCTCATTCTGGATTCTCTGCATTTGCTCAGGAGTGAACAAATAGCAGTTATTTCTACTATGAACCTTCAGGTCTGTAACTACGCATCCTTCCATCTTTGTTACCTCACTGTGCCATCTAGTTAGTAATTTCTCAGACCTGTTTCATGTGCAGATCCAGCACCACCTTAATCCGTTAGCTAAACAAGAACGACACAATCTATCCTGCCGGGTTTCATAGGCTTACAGACCGATCTAGGTCTCTTTCGGTCAAGTCAGCATTTCGACAAAATCATACCTGTTTACTAATCTCTTGTAAAGCATTGGAAGTTAATGTTTGTCAGTCTGGGAGAGTGTTTTTATAGAGGCAATGTGGGCAGGCTAAAACCCCTCTGCTTCAGCGAGGGGATACAGCCAACTCAAGGGGCGGTACTCCCCCAGTTAGCCGCTCTTACCTTGAGCTTCAATGTATCTCTGAATTGTCTCACTACTGACATTGCCAGCCGTTGAAACAAAGTAACTGGATGTCCACATTGAAGGCATTTTCATCAGCGGATTCGGAAATTCCTGCCTAAGAAACCGTGCTGTTCTGCCCTTAACTCTGTGAATCACTTGGTAAGGCGCAATGGTCGGAGGGCAATTAATGAAGAGATGAACATGGTCTGGCTCAATTGCTAGGGAGACGACATAGACATTGTTGCACACCGAAAACCATGTTTGGATGCCAGCAAGTTTTACTCAATCCCGATACTGAGTTGAAGGCGATTTTGGAGTTCATTTGCTTCGAGTCCAACAAGCTCATGAATCAGGGAATCTACTACGCTCGACAACTCTATTTCAAGTCCAAGAAGTGGGTTCAAAAACACACGCTAAGCTACGAACACCAGTCAAGCAAGCACTACCAGGTTCTCTATTCTCAGGCTGTTCAGCAGAGCTTGATTTCGGTCTACGAATCGTTCAAGTCCTACCGGGGACTGCTGAAATTGTGGAATACCGGACAACTTGAACATAAACCCAAAATGCCAAACTACCGAACCAAGGGCGGGATGGCGGTTGTCAGCTATCCTAAGCAGGCATTGAAACTAGAGAATGGGGTAATTCGAGTACCACTCGGAACGCTTTGTAAGACCTGGTTTGGTATTGACCATTTTGCAGTTGAAATGCCCTCTAATCTCAAGTTTGAAGAGATCAAGGAACTGCGTGTTGTGCCGCGCAACGGGTGTTTTTACGCTGAGTTTGCGAATCGGGTTCAGCCGATTCAGATTGATGTCAACCCGACCAACGTTCTGGGCATTGATCCAGGATTGATGAACTGGCTGACCTGCGTAAGCAATACTGGAACCAGTTTCATTGTGGATGGGCTGCATTTGAAAAGTTTGAACCAGTGGTACAACAGGCAAATCTCAGTCCTCAAGGCAGGTAAACCCCAGAGATTTTGGTCGAACCAGTTGGCGCAAATCACCGAGACCAGAAACCGCCAGATGCGGGATGCGGTCAACAAGGCGGCACGATTAGTGATGAATCACTGCATTGAAAACCGCATTGGGCGCGTAGTGTTTGGCTGGAACCGGGGACAGAAGAATGAATCGAATATGGGTGCAAAAACAAATCAGAAGTTTGTTCAGATACCGACTGCGCGGCTAAAAGATAGGATTGCTCAACTGTGTGAACAGCACGGGATTGAGTTCGTTGAAACCGAGGAATCGTATACCTCAAAAGCATCTTTTGTTGATAGTCAACACTACAAACTTGGCATCAACGAAGCATTAAGGAAGCCTTGAGCCTGTGCATATTCGCGACGAATGAATATCAACGTCTATTGAATTCCCCATCGCCGCCGCCAACTTGAAGTGGATTCGAGCGTTGAGGACTGTTGCTCTCGTTGATGTCGTTGCAAAATGACTTCGGCTGAATCATGCAGATTCGGATCACGATAAGGAATGGCTGCGCGAGTGTGGAGATGTTCTTGTTCCATCTGCGATAACGGAGGAAGCGATCGATCATCAAATGCAGCGATCGTTCCCTGTGACCATTCATGCGGTAGATGCCTATCACTGAGCGGAATAGTGCCAAGTGATAATCCTGCGGCTAGAATTGCCGATCGCACGGATGCCGATCGTGAGTAGGTCGCTAATTTTCCATCTGGTGCCATACACTGAGCGACCTGCAAAAAGAACTCTATTGTCCATAACTGCGGACACCGACGCGGCGAAAATGGATCAAAGAAAATAGCATCCGCTTGGAATCCTAATTCACAAATCTGTTGAATCGTTTTCCGCGCATCACCGATCAATAATGTTGCATTGAGATGAGAGGTTAGGCAATGGCGAGTTTGGGCGATCGTTTGCAAAATGATTTGCACCTCTAGTGACCATGAATGCAGCAGAGGAGGAATAATCGCAGCATTTGGCACTGATTCATCTAATTCCAATCCATATACCTCTACTTGACATGCCGGATTGACTGCCCAAATCGTTTCTAATGCGGCGGCTGTGTTATATCCCAATCCGTAGCAAACATCTAACAATCGCAATGAATTGCGTGTTGCTTTCTGGATCAAATCTGTCGCTTTCGCAAACTTCAGAAAAGCTTCTTCTTTCGCTCCTTGACGACTGTGAAATGCCTCACCAAACTCGTCTGAAAAGAAGGTGAAAGACCCATCATGGGTCAGTTGTGGTATCCAACGATCGGAATCCGGCATATTGAAGGAACTGATTTAAGGTGCAGGTTTACGACGTAAAGGAGAAGCCATGCTCACCAAACTGAGTCTAGAACGCTTCAAAAATGAGAGCGAAGTAAATAAACGTAAAAGAATATATCCATTGTTCATTTCTGCGTATTGACCACTTTAGAGCTAATCACTCACTCCATCCCGCCTTAAGGTGAATGTAAATTTTTGTAAATAGCATGGCTACCTTTAGGGGTTCTTCAGATTTTTTTACTATCCTCCATATCCATAACCACTCTCTTAGATAACACTCTTAGATAACCTCTATCTAAGCTAAGACCGAACAGTCGGGTAGTCTGCGGCAACCGTGGACAAATAACATAACGTCATTTATATGTTAATCAACACGATGTTATCAGGCTATCCGTCTCTTTCAGGGTTTTTGCTGGAATTGGATTTCAGCATGGAAACGTAGAGAGCTTCAAAATTCAAAATTAAAAATTGGAAATCAAAATGAGATGCCATTTTTAATGGTTGAACTTTAGTTTCTCTGCGTTTATCTCAAGTTTCTTGCTTTGGTGTGAGTTGTTTCAATCGGGCAGCGATCGTGCTGTCTCAGTTGAGTTGTATCTGTTGTTAAGGTACGGGTCGATTCTTATGACTACAGTTCTTCAACGACGCGGCGCTCGCGATCGGTGGGAGGGATTTTGCAATTGGGTGACAAGCACTGAAAATCGACTTTATGTCGGTTGGTTTGGTGTCTTGATGATTCCCTTACTTTCCGTTTCTGCCTGCGTTTTCATCATCGCTTTTATCGCGGCTCCTCCAGTTGATATTGACGGAATTCGGGAGCCAGTTGCAGGGTCGTTGTTCTATGGCAATAACCTCATCACGGCGGCTGTCGTTCCATCTTCTAATGCGATCGGTTTGCACTTTTATCCCATATGGGAAGCCGCCAGTATGGATGAATGGCTATACAACGGTGGACCTTATCAAATGATTGGTGCCCACTATGTGCCAGCCTTATGCTGTTACATGGGACGAGAATGGGAATTGAGCTATCGCTTAGGGATGCGCCCCTGGATTGCCGTCGCCTATTCTGCTCCACTTGCCGCAACCGCATCTGTGTTTTTGATTTATCCGATCGGACAAGGTAGTTTTTCCGATGGGTTGCCAATGGGCATCAGTGGTACATTCAATTTCATGTTTGTATTCCAAGCAGAACACAACATCCTCATGCATCCGTTCCATATGCTAGGTGTGGCGGGTGTGTTTGGCGGATCATTGTTCTGTGCCATGCACGGTTCATTGGTTACATCATCTCTGGTACGAGAAACGACCGAATTAGAGTCACAGAACTACGGTTATAAGTTTGGGCAAGAAGCAGAAACTTACAACATTGTTGCAGCGCATGGCTATTTTGGACGGCTGATTTTTCAATATGCCAGCTTTACCAATAGTCGATCGCTGCACTTCTTCCTCGCTGCATTCCCAGTGATTTGCATCTGGTGTACTGCGCTTGGAATTAGCACAATGGCATTCAATTTGAATGGATTTAATTTCAACCATTCTGTGCTGGATTCTCAAGGTCGCGTGGTGAATACTTGGGCAGATTTGATCAACCGAGCCAACTTGGGATTTGAAGTAATGCACGAACGCAATGCTCACAATTTCCCACTTGATCTGGCTGGAGGTGACGCGGTTCCGATCGCGATTCATGCTCCGACGATTTCTAGTTAAGTTCAACGGCAGCCTCCCCGTCATAACTTAACCTCTGGAGCAACCTGTTGTGATGGGGATTTTCTAATTAGGGAATCGGGAATAGAGAAGAGGCGATTAGGTTATTCAATTTCGTTCTCAATCCCCAAACCTCTAGACCCAATTCCCTAAACACAACCCTCAACTCCTTACACCCTACTTTCAAGGAGAAACAAATGAGCCTTGTTACTGAGTTAATTTTGAATGCAGATAGCGAAGCCCGGTATCCGGCTCCCAAAGAGATTCGCATCTTTCAAGACTTTTTGAAAACGGGAGAGCAGCGAATTCGCATTGCTCAAACATTGGCGGAGAATGAACAGCGGATTGTGCAAAACGGCAGTGCTAGATTTTGGGAGCGTTGTCCTGTAACACCGAGCAACAGTGGCAATCCTCGCAAAACTGCATCGTGTCAGCGAGATCAGGGTTGGTATATTCGCTTGGTTGCTTACTCCGTTTTGGCGGGCAGTGAGAAGCCTCTGGCAGAGATCGGCACACTTGGGATTAAAGAAATGTATAACTCTCTGGAAATCCCGCTCAGGAACCTAGTGGAAGCGATGCGATGCATTAAAGATGAAGCCGTATCCCTCTTCAGTGCAGAGGATGCTACCGAAGTTGCGCCCTACTTTGATTACATTATTCGCGCACTTTCCTGAAGAGGTTTGAATTTTGAGTGTTGAGTTTTAAGTTAGATTCGGTTCAACTTAGCCAAAACTTAAAATTCAATACTCAAATCTGAAAACTTTTTTCACTCATTCAAAACTCAAAATCTAAAACCCGAAACTCAAAATTTGACTAGCAAGGAGACAGAATCATGCAAGATGCTATTACTGCTTTGATCAATTCATCAGATGTGCAAGGTCGATATCTAGACAATGCCGGTTTAGAGAGGCTGCGATCGTATTTTCAGAGTGGAGAAATGCGGGCGAAATCAGCGATCGCGATCAGCGCCAATGCTTCTTCTCTGGTTACTCAAGCCGTTGCTAAATCTCTGATGTACACTGACATCACTGCTCCTGGTGGGAATATGTACACCTGCCGTCGCTATGCCGCTTGCATTCGCGATCTAGACTATTTCTTGCGCTATGCGACTTACGCAATGTTGGCAGGTGATCCGTCGATTCTAGATGAACGGATTTTGAATGGATTGCGCGAAACTTATAACTCATTGGGAGTTCCGATCGGTGCAACCATTCGATCGGTTCAAGCAATGAAGGATGTAGCGTCCGATCTGATTGGGACGGATGCCGGAAAGGAACTGGGTGTCTACTTTGATTACATCTGTGCAGGATTGAGCTAGGACAATGGTAATAGGTAATAGGTAAGTAGGATAGGAAATCGGTAATGGATAATTAAATGTTTAACTATTCCAATTACCAATACCAATGACCAACTACCTATTACCAATTACCAGAATTTTCAACATGATTTGCGTAAATTTGAGAACGAAAAATCATGAGTATCATCACTCAAGCGATTACGAGTGCCGATCGCGAAGCTCGTTATCTTAATGTTGAAGAATTGAATTCGATTCGTGATTTCTATGAAGGCGGACAGAATCGACTTCGGATTGCGGCAGTCTTATCAACGCACGAACGGCAGATTGTGCAAAAAGGCAGTCAAACGTTTTGGGAGCGTTGTCCTGTAACGCCAAGTAATAGCGGCAATCGAACGTTTCAGGCATCCTGTATGCGCGATCAGGGTTGGTATGTGCGATTGGTGACGTATGCGATCGTCGTTGGGGATATTGAGCCGATCGAAAAAAGTGGCATCAAGGGTGCGAAGGAGATGTATATCTCTTTGGGTGTTCCGCTGAGGAATTTAGTGGAATGTATGCGCTGTCTCAAGGAGGCGGCTCTAGATTTGTTGTCACTGGACGATGTAGATGAAGTTGCGCCCTACTTTGATTACATCATTCAGGGAATGAAACCTTGAGTTCGAGGAAGGAGTTGAGATGGCTAAGACGATGGTGAACTTGACCGTGCCAGTGATTATAGAGGAAATTGAGAATGTTCTAGAGACTGAACCTTATTGTTCCTGTCAGCAAGCATTCGAGAAGATGGATCTGCGCCAAGAGTTGATTGGTTACACGCTAAGCCGTGTTCGCAGTCGATACCGAATGATTGATGAAGGTGACAAGCCATCTAGTTTTTTCAACTCCTTACCGACAACACTAGAAGAACGTCTTCAGATTGAAGCAGTTGTTCGCCAAGGGATTCAACATCTTCTGCATACCAATGGTGATCAAACGAATCACTCATCTTTCCAAATTGGATCTAAATCTTGTCTTGTGCCCTGTTCTTGACTCGCCTAGTCTGTTTCCTAAAGCATTTTTGTGGCAGTGTCCACTCTATAACAATAACTGAGTTTATGTTTTGTCCAGAGGTTAGCATCCTCGTTCTCAAGTGAGTTGAAAACCAATGAGTTCCCATACAAATGGTGGAAGTCCAATTGCTTATCCACAACGGTATGATACGATTCCTACTGCCATCCTTTCGCAAGTAGAACAGCAGGATCGCTGGTTGAAATCGAGTGAGTCAAAAGTGTTATCAAACTTTTTCAGTTCGGGTGCAAAACGACTGGAAATTGTGGCAACACTGACTCAAAATGCCAACGCGATCGTTTCTGCGGCTGCCGATCGGATTTTCCATAACGGTTCGCCGATGGTGTATCTAGAACAACCTCCAAATCGGGAAAATCTACCTGGTTACACTGTTCCGCCTCGTAAAGCGGCGGTGCGTCGGCAGGAGACATTGAAGTTGCAAACTCCCAGTTATGGTAATCCGTTGCGGGGGTTGTCGGAATTTTTGAAAACGCAACTGAGTGACGATCGCGATCCACTTCCAGGGGGATTCCGTTCGATTAATATTGCCCGGTATGGCTCGGTGCGAATGAAGCGATCGATGCGCGATCTCGCTTGGTTTTTACGGTACGTCACCTATGCGATTGCATCGGGAGATTCCAGTATTCTGATCGTCAATGTGCAGGGATTGCGGGGTGTCATTCCTGAAGATGTGACGGAAGCAACGGTGGTGTCGATGCGGGAGATGCGGTGGCGATCGCTTCAGTACTTCAAGAAGGATGCAGAGGCGATCGCGATCATTCAAGAACCGTTTGATGCGATGATTACGGCATATCTAGCTGAGAAACCGCCAATTCGGTTACGGCAAGGCATTTCTAATGATCAACAAGGGTTGGTATTGCCAGAAAGCTATGCGATCGCTGCATCAGTGCGTCCTAAATTCGTGATGAAGCCGCATTTGGCAGAAACGGAAAAACAGGCGGTGATCAAAGCGGCATATCGTCAAGTGTTTGAGCGAGATGTCACTCGTGAATACGGTGTTTCGTTGGCTGAACTAGAGTCTAAATTCAGAAGCGGTGAATTCTCTACAAAAGAATTCATTCGTCAACTGGGTAAATCTCGTCTCTACCGGGATCTGTTCTATGCGCCGTTTGTGATCAGTCGTGTGATTGAACTTGCAACACGGCATTTTTTGGGACGGGGATTGAGTTCGCCAGAAGAGTTTCAGGGCTATTTTGAGGTCATCTCTAAAGGTGGATTGCCAGCATTGTTGGATACCTTAGTCGATTCTCAGGAGTATTCTGATTATTTTGGTGAAGAGACAGTTCCTTACTTGCGAGGGTTGGGGCTGGAGGCGCAGGAGTGTCGGAATTGGGGCGCACAGTTTAATCTGTTTAAATTTAGTGCCCCGGTTCATAAAGTACCGCAGTTTGTCACATTGTTTGGAGAGTATCAGAAACCATTGCCGAATCAGCATCCTTACGGAGCAGGTAATGATCCGTTGGAGATTCAATTTGGTGCGATCTTTCCGCACAAAGATCGCGATTCTGATGATCATCCCGCGTTCTTCGATCGCGATAGCCGTCGCATTTTGATTAGCTGTGAACCGAGCAATGGTAATGGCAGCCATAACGAAGTGACTTGGGGTAAAGTGCCCGGTTCCCTGGAGCATCGCATCTTGAGGTTGAATTCGCCCGTCCGCAGTGGCGGAAGTGGTGAAAAGTCAAGCCAAGGAGTGAGTGTGAATCTCTTGAGGTATTCACCCGATGCGGTGGTTCTGGGTGTTTATCGACAGATATTCGGACGCGAGGTGTTTACCGATCAACGGTTGACGATGACAGAAGTGAAGGTGAAGAGTGGTGAGATTACGGTGCGAGAGTTTATCCGTCAGTTGGCGAAATCGCCATTGTTCCGAGGAATGTATTGGGACAGTTTGTATGTGACGAAAGCGATCGAATATATCCACCGTCGTCTCCTGGGTCGTCCTACTTACGGTCGTCAGGAGATGGGTCGTTATTACGACCTCTGTGCCAGACAAGGATTCTATGCGCTGATTGATGCGATCATTGACAGTTCAGAATACATTGAAACCTTTGGCGAGGATACCGTTCCCTATGAACGCTATGTGACTCCTAGAGGCTTGGAGATGCGGGTACGGGGTCATGTGAATGGCTCTGGAAATCCTTTGGATGGCGATCGTGTTTATGAAGGAACATGGATGAAAGCTGCACTTCAGCGTGTGAATCTCGATCGCCGCAATGCTCAACTCAGTTTCCACAATGGTAAGTCAGGAACGCTTGGGGTTAGAGTGCTGGAGACGATCGATCAACATTTGGTTCAGCCCAATTCTCATGGCGCAGAACAAGCCGCTTATGCTGAAGCGAATCCATCTGAGCCATATCAAACTGAAACAGGTGTTCCTAGCTAGCCTTCTATTGTTCTCATTAGGGAGGAATCATGAGTCTCGTCACGGAAGTGATTCAAAATGCAGACGAAGAATTACGCTATCCGACTCCAGGTGAGATTCGTAAATTTCAAAGCTTTTGCAGCACTGGAGAACGTCGCATTCGCATTGCTCAAACACTCGCAGACAATGAAAAACAATTGGTGGAACGTGGCTCTCTAAAATTTTGGAAACGCTGCCCGAACACACCAAGTAACAGCGGAAATCTCCGCAAAACAGCGTCGTGTCAACGCGATCAAGGATGGTATATTCGCTTGGTTGCCTACTGCGTGCTATCCGGCAGTGAAAAGCCATTAGCTGACATTGGCACAATTGGCATGAAAGAAATGTACATTTCGCTAGGAATTCCGTTAGCGAATTGGGTTGAAGCCGTGAAGTGCTTGAAAGAAGAGGCGATCGCGCTTCTTGGTGAGGAAGATGCTGTGGAAGTTGCACCCTATTTTGATCACATCATTCAAGTCCTTGCCTATCCAGGTGCGCCATATTTTATGAACAACGGCACTTTGGAATATTAATAGAGTTTTAAGGTTTGAGCTTTGAGCTTTGAGTTGAAGAGGGACTAAGAGCCTATCCGAAAACCTATTTTGTAGGGTGGGCAATGCTCACTCTACCTGTGATACTACCTCTTAACTTAAGACTTAACACTCAGAACTCCCACAGAAAAGGAGGATACTCGATGACTATTGCTATTCAACGCGATCGATCGTTGGGAGATGCGTTCAAAGTTCTCGATGATTGGTTGAAACGCGATCGATTTGTGTTCATCGGTTGGTCAGGGTTGTTATTGTTCCCATGTTCCTATTTGGCATTGGGTGCCTGGTTTACCGGAACTACATTTGTCACGACTTGGTTTACACACGGGCTTGCCAGTTCCTATTTAGAAGGTTGCAACTTTCTGACGGCAGCGGTTTCCACTCCAGCCGATAGTTTTGGACATTCTTTGCTATTTCTTTGGGGACCGGAAGCTCAATGGGATTTTACTCGTTGGTGCCAACTGGGGGGATTGTGGACGTTCACAGCGTTTCATGGTGTACTTGCGTTGATGGGATTCTGTTTGCGTCAGATTGAGATTGCGCGACTTGTGGGGATACGTCCATATAATGCGCTGGCTTTTTCTGCACCGATCGCTGTCTTTGTTGCTACGTTCTTAATTTATCCCTTGGGTCAATCAAGTTGGTTCTTTGCACCGAGTTTTGGAGTAGCAGGCATTTTTCGTTTTGTGTTATTCGTGCAAGGATTCCACAATTTCACGCTGAATCCATTCCATATGATGGGTGTAACAGGTGTATTAGGTGGTGCATTGCTATGTGCAATTCATGGAGCCACTGTGGAAAATACCTTGTTTGAAGATACCCGTGGATACAACACCTTCAGGGGATTCAGCATTACGCAAGGTGAGGAAACCTATTCATTCGTCACCGCAAATCGTTTCTGGTCACAGATCTTTGGAATTGCGTTCTCTAATAAACGCTGGCTGCATTTCTTTATGCTGTTCGTTCCTGTCACTGGATTATGGATGAGTGCGATCGGCATGGCAGGATTAGCGTTCAACTTACGAGCGTATGACTTTATCTCGCAAGAGCTACGAGCCGCCGAAGATCCAGAGTTTGAAACGTTCTACACTAAAAACGTTTTGTTAAACGAGGGCTTACGCGCTTGGATGGCAGCAGACGATCAACCGCATGAACATTTTGTGTTCCCGGATGAAGTCTTGCCGCGAGGAAATGCCCTGTAGAAATTTTGAGTTTTAAGTTTTGAGTTTTGAGTTTTAAGCTTTGAGTTCTGAGTTCTGAGTAGATAACTGCTTGGTTCTCAGCGTGAACCACTTAAATAAAAAACTCTCTAAGAGCCTATCCGAAAACCCATTTTGTAGGTGGGCAATGCCCACCCTACCTGGGATACATCAAATCGATCAAGGTTTTCGTAGGCTCTAACTCAAAACTTAAATATTCAAAATTCAAAACTTATTTATCAAGGAGGTTCTGGCTACGTGGAAACACCCTTCGATCGAACGATCGTTACAACTACTCAAACGGCAAAAGGTATCAGTATCACAACGGCTAAGGAGGGACGAGATGAGGCATCAACAGGTTATGCGTGGTGGGCGGGAAACGCTCGGTTTATCAACCTATCTGGTCGATTCCTAGGCGCACACGTCGCACACGCCGGATTAGTTGCTTTCTGGGCAGGAGCAATGCTGCTGTTTGAAGTGGCGCACTTTGAACCCGAAAAGCCGATGTATGATCAGGGCTTAATCTTGATGCCCCACGTCGCTACATTAGGATTTGGCGTTGGTCGTGGTGGTGAAGTAACGGATATTTTTCCATTTTTTGCAATTGCCGTTCTCCACCTGATCGGTTCTGCTGTTCTAGGCTTTGGGGGGCTTTATCACTCCCTTCGTGGTCCAGATAAACTATCCGGTTTCTTTGATTTCAATTGGGCAGACAAAGACAAAGTGACCAGCATTCTGGGATTTCACTTGATTTCTCTGGGAGTTGCGGCGCTCTTGTTCGTTTGCAAGGCAATGTTTTGGGGCGGTATTTATGATACCTGGGCACCAGGCGGCGGAGATGTTCGCCTCATAACGCATCCAACCCTCAACCCTCTGGTCATTTTTGGCTACTTGCTCCGATCACCTTATGGAGAAGCGGGTTGGATTGTTGGTGTTAATAATTTGGAGGACATCATTGGGGGACATATCTGGGTTGGTGGAATCCTAATTGTTGGAGGAATCTGGCACATTGTCACCAAGCCCTTCAAGTGGACGCATGGTGTATTCACTTGGTCGGGTGAAGCTTACCTGGCACAAAGTTTGGGCAATATCTGTGGACAGGCGTTCATTGCAACGGCATTTATTTGGTTTAACAATACTGCGTATCCTAGCGAATTTTATGGGCCCACTGCTCCAGAAGCCTCTCAAGCCCAAACATTGACCTTCATTGTGCGTGATCAACGCCTGGGAGCCAATGTTGCATCTGCTCAAGGACCAACGGGCTTAGGGAAATATTTGATGCGCGCACCCACTGGAGAAATCATTTTTGGTGGAGAAACCATGCGCTTTTGGAGTACTCGCGCTCCCTGGTTAGAGCCACTGCGGGGTGTCAATGGGATTGACCTGGATAAAATCCAGCATGATGTGCAGCCCTGGCAAATTCGTCGAGCCGCCGAATACATGACTCATGCGCCTTTGGGTTCTCTCAATTCGGTTGGGGGAGTCGCCACTGAAATTAATACTGTTAACTTTGTCTCTCCTCGGAGTTGGTTAGCAACCGCGCATTTTATATTCGCTTTCCTGTTCTTAGTGGGTCATCTTTGGCACGCAGGTCGAGCGAGAGCATCAGCAGCTGGTTTTGAACGGGGAATCGATCGCCAAAATGAACCCGTGCGATTGATGCCGGAACTCGATTAATTCAGCTTGCAACGGCTATAGATGAATGGTGAAAGTCGCTCCCTTATTCATCATTCATCTTTTCTTCTTAAATTCAAGATTCAAAAACAATTCTTTGGCTACATATGTTGAGACTGTTGTATCCTATCATTCATGTGATTCAACCTGTTCTTGTACCATTGTGTTTTATGTTCGCTTGGACGTTCATTTTCTTGTTAATATGGAGTACTTGGACGATGTTCCGAGATGCAACAGTTCAAGCGTCACGAATGCACAAAATTCCTTGTGCGAATTGCAAGTTCTTTACTAGCAACTATTCTCTCAAATGCACAGTGCATCCGGCGATCGCGCTCTCTGAATCTGCTATCAATTGCCCTGATTATCAAGCAAAACCAGATTCATACACGGCTATCCTCAGTGATTCGTGAATAAGAGCCGCGATCGTTAGGTATCGGTGTTTACAAATGACAAATGACAGTACTTTTTTAGCAAAGGAGCATCATCAATGGGACTCCCCTGGTATCGTGTTCACACTTCAGTCTTGAATGACCCAGGACGCTTGATTGCAGTGCATCTGATGCATAATGCACTGTGCGCTGGCTTTGCGGGGTCAATGCTGTTGTTTGAACTAGCGTTATATGATCCCAGTGATCCAGTGCTTAACCCTATGTGGCGACAAGGATGTTTCCTGATGCCATTTGTGGCGCGTTTGGGAGTGGTTAACTCCTGGCAAGGTTGGAGCATTACGGGTGAAACGGTTAGTGATCCAGGATTTTGGACATTTGAAACCGTGGCGATCGCCCACATCATCTTTTCGGGGCTTGAGTTTTTAGCTGCCGTCTGGCACTGGAACTACTGGGATCTGGCGACATTCTTCGATCGGCGCACAGGCGAACCTGTTTTGGATCTGCCCAAAATTTTTGGCATTCATTTATTGCTTGCAGGCTTGGTGTGCTTTGGATTTGGCGCATTTCATTTGACGGGAATTTTCGGTCCGGGGATGTGGGTGTCCGATCCCTATGGGTTAACAGGTCACGTCCAAGGCGTTGCGCCTGTTTGGGGTGCAGAAGGATTTGATCCCTACAATCCAGGTGGCGTTGTGGCTCATCACATTGCGGCTGGCATTGTGGGAATTATCGGTGGACTATTCCATATCGTGGTGCGACCCGCTGAAAATCTCTATAGGGCGCTCCGAATGGGAAACATAGAAGGGGTTCTGGCGAGTGGATTAGCCACATTCTTTTTTGCAGGGTTCATTGCCGCCGGAACGATGTGGTATGGAACCGCAACCACACCGATCGAACTATGGGGACCAACTCGCTATCAATGGGATGGCAGCTACTTCCAGCAGGAAATTAATCGTCGAGTTCAATCTAATTTAGCGGATGGGGCAAGCCTTTCAGAAGCCTGGTCAGCTGTTCCTCAAAAGTTAGCTTTTTATGATTACGTTGGCAATAGTCCAGCGAAGGGTGGTTTATTCCGAGTGGGTCGGATGGTGGATGGCGATGGCGTGGCTCAGCAGTGGCTCGGTCATCCCGTCTTTAAAGATGGCGAAGGGCGAGAGTTGACTGTTCGACGAATGCCCAACTTCTTTGAGAACTTTCCGGTTGTCCTCACTGATCAAGACGGTATCGTTCGCGCTGATATTCCCTTCCGACGTGCAGAAGCCAAATACAGCTTTGAGCAAACTGGCGTAACAGTGAGTTTCCTTGGTGGCGAACTAGATAATCAAACATTCACGGAGCCATCGGAAGTCAAAAAATTTGCGCGTCAGGCACAACTCGGTGAACCATTTGAATTCGATCGCACTGTTCACAATTCCGATGGTATTTTCCGTACCAGTAATCGCGGCTGGTTCGCTTTCTTCCATGTTTGTTTTGCGATCGTCTGGTTCTTCGGGCACCTCTGGCACGGATGTCGTACCCTCTTCCGAGATGTCTTTGCAGGCGTTGATCCAGACCTTGATGAGGAACAAGTTGAGTTTGGCGTATTCCAAAAAGTGGGAGATACCACGACCCGCAAGCCGCCTACTCTCCAGCCTGTCCCCCAAGCCATCCAGACTTCTCCGTAGGAAAGTTAGGATCGCGAATTTGATAAGCTCCAATCAACATTGAGCCACCAAGACACCAAGGCACTAAGAAAGTTAGAACGCGATCTCAACTTTGTGTCTTCGTGTCTTTGTGGTTGCGACAGAAGTTACTTGACTCTGATTTCTTCGTTGAATATTTCACTGGAGGTCAACTATGCCAATCACAAACTTTCAACCTAAAAATGTTGCTCCGATTCAATACCTCCTCAAGCAACTAAACTCTGATTCAGGTAAGGTTGTTCCGGATTGGGGTACCACACCACTTATGGCTATCCTCATGGGATTATTTTTCGTTTTCTTGCTGATCATTCTCCAAATCTTCAATTCCTCTATTTTGATTGAAGGAGTTGGTGTGAATTGGTCAAGCTTGAGCAAAGCTGTTGCTGATACTCAATCCTCTACGAATGGGAGTTTTACTTCAACAGCGATCGGCGTATTAGTAGGTCTGTTAGTATTCGCACTTGGTTGTGTGACGTTCATCGTGTATGGAGCAAGTACGTATCCAAAGGATCAAAAATAACATTCTCTGAAGAGAGATTTTTTGGTGTGTCTTGCTTCGGTTTTGAAATTTCGCGTTTTTGGTTAGCAGGTAACCATTTTGAGTCGCTTTCTGTTTGATCATCTTTCGCTAAAGAAAGTCGATCGATGAAAGCGACTTTTCCTTGAAACTGGGAATGGGGAATGGGGAATAATGCCTACCCACCAGAAATTAAGCTTGTAGCCGTAAAGTTGCACATCGCGTCAATTACCAATTACAGTCTAGTTACCAGTCTAAATAGTTAATTTTATTTACAAAATATCCTTATATTCATGAGTGTTCACTCATTTAAAGTAAAGAAAACTATATGAAATTAAATTTTGTTAAAAATGTGCGTAGATAAAATAAAAATTGTTGATAATTCCAGGTTAATACCAGAGTCTTCTTAATATTTTTTAGTCTCTAGATTCTGAAGTTAAATAAGGTCGGTTTTGATAAATAGACGGGGTTGATTTGAATGAGAGTTTTGCTGATTGAAGATGATGAATTTATTGCAAAAACTCTTGAAACGGTGTTGATCAAGGAAAATTATGCAGTTGATGTCGCGATCGACGGTGAAGTGGGGTGGCGATTGATTGAAACGTTCGCCTATGACATGATTTTGCTGGATATTATGCTGCCGAAGCTTGATGGCATCACGATCTGTCGGCAATTGCGCGAACGTGAGTACCAGATGCCTGTCCTGCTGATTACGGCACAGAATTCTAGCAGCGATCGCGTCATTGGCTTGGATGCAGGCGCAGATGATTATGTGGCTAAACCCTTTGAATTGTCGGAGTTACTAGCCCGAATGCGCGTATTGCTGCGTCGAGGCAGTTCCCCTGTTGTCCCAATTTTGGAATGGAATACTCTGCGGCTTGATCCGGCGTCGTGTCAGGTCAGTTATGCCGATCGCCCCCTTCACTTGACACCCAAAGAATATCGGCTGCTAGAGTTATTTTTGCGAAATCCACGTCATGTGTTTAGTCGTAGTAGCATTTTGGAGCATCTATGGGGATTAGACGAGACACCCACTGAGGATACCGTCACAGCCCATATCAAAGGGTTGAGACAAAAGCTCAAACAAGCGGGTGCGCCAGGTAATTTCATTGAAACGGTGTATGGCATGGGCTATCGCTTGAAGCAGTCTTCTCTTTCTCTTCCTTCATCTCCGCCTACTCAAACAAATGGTTCTGATAAGACTGCTCCATCGCTTCCTTCATCTCCCCCTGCTCAAACAAATGGCTTTGATAAAACCGCTAAAAAGCCAGATGAACGTTCAGAAGAGAACTCTGAGCAGGCGCGAAAGGAGTTGGAAGAAATCTGGCGCAAGCAGCAAACTCGATCGGCGCTCAGAGATGTTTGGGGAAAATATGAAAGCTACAATCATCATCGGCTGCAAGTAATTGAGCAAGCGATCGCTGCCCTCCGGGAAAACAATTTGACAGGCGAATTGCGAACTCAGGCACAGGCATCGGCTCATAAATTGGCAGGAACATTAGGAGTGTTTGATCTTCCGGAAGGCTCCCGATTGGCACTGGAATTGGAACAGTATTTCAAATCTGGACATATCCCTAACGCTCAAGGATTGCAGCATCTTTCTAGTCTGGTGGCAGGATTGAAAATGCAACTTCAACGCAATCTGTCGGAATCGGTTGAAGTGAATCAGAGTCAGCGAAATCCTCTGTTGCTCGTGATTGATGGGGATGCAGAATTGGCGAATCAGACGGTGCGATCGGCTCAATCTCGCTCGGTAAACGTGAAACAGGTTGCCAATTTGCAGACAGTATGGGACACGCTGACGGCTCAATCTAATCAATCAGATGGGGGTTCTCTCCCGGATGCATGGATACTCAATTTTTCTTTATCTGATGCATCCCAGGACGATCTAATCCGGTTGGCAGACTTGACTCACCAGCTTCCTCCAGTTCCGGTACTGCTACTGACCGATCATGATGATCTGGATTTGCAGATCAAGTTAGCCCGAACAGGTGTTTATGCCACTTTACCTAAACTATCATCTGAACAAATTGTGGATCGAGTCATGCAGTGGCGATCGCCTCATTCTCCGATACGAGTGATGATGGTTGATGATGATCCACAGGTGCTTGCGGTGATGAAAACATTATTGGAACCGTGGGGACTTGAAATTACAACAGTAGAACGATCTCCTCAGTTCTGGAATACATTACAAACCTGTACGCCAGATATATTAATTCTTGATGTAGAAATGCCACACTTTAACGGCATTGAACTTTGTCAGGCAGTCCGTAGTGTTCCCCGTTGGCGTCAATTACCCATTCTATTTCTCACCATCCATACTGACGCCAAGACGCTCCATCAAGTCCTTAATGCAGGGGCAGACGCATTAATTGGCAAACCGATCGCTGAATCAGATGTGGTGCTTCGTATTCTCAGTGAATTGGAGCGGCTGAAACTCTTGCAACTTGCTTAATCTAGTTTCTTAATCCAATGCAATCCGATCCCTCACGGCGGAATTCATCCGATCTGGCTGTTCGCATTTCCGAAGGGCAGCTTGATTCTTTTGCGCTGTTGCTCCATCGGATGATTAATCGAATTCGTCAATCTCTGGAACTACCCGAAATTCTCAGCACTACAGTTGCAGAAGTTCGGGCATTTTTGAAAACCGATCGCGTGAAAATTTACTGCTTCCATGAAGACGGCAGCGGTGAAGTAATTGCGGAAGCCATAAAAGATCGTCGTTTGCCTTCACTCTTAGGACATAATTTTCCTGCAGAAGACATCCCAGATGAAGCACGAGAACGGTTTCTAAATGTCAGACAGCGATCGATTGTGGATGTAACGGCGCAGCAAATTGGCATCAGCCCATTAGAAAATGGCGAAGCTCAGGTGAAGGGAGAGATTCAGTATCGCCCAGTTGATCCTTGCCATGTGGAATATCTGATGGGAATGGGCGTTCGATCGTCCTTAATCATCCCGATTGTCGATGGTGAAAAGCTTTGGGGCTTGCTCGTATCGCATCACAGTTCACCGCGTCGGATCACTGAGCGAGAGTTGCAAGTTGTACAGTTAATTACGGATCAGGTATCAATCGCGATCGCGCAGTCCAATCTACTCAACCAAACTCGCCTCCGTGCCACTCAGGAAGCGACAATCAACCAGGTGGCTAATCTCCTCCATTCCATGCCAGAAATGCGGCTTCAAGCCGCATTAGAACTGGCTGTAACGGCTTTCCAAGGCATAGGTGGCAGAATTCACGTTGCTCCACAATATTCTCATCAGTCCTCTCAACTGTTTACGTATGGCGATCAGCCAACCCTGCCAGAGTCCTGGGAGCAACGAAGCGCCGGAGATGAAGAGATTCGACAATGGCGAGGCAGAGGACAAGGGATAGGGGATAGGGAACAGGGAACAGGGGGCAGAGAACAGGGGATAGAGAATAGGAAACAAGGAATATCTCTTCAACCTCCGATTCCTAGCCTCCAGCCCCTCGAACAGCACCCACACTGGCAGACCTGGCTAGAAATGGAGGAGCCTGTTCAAGTGGGTAAGGAGATTTGGGCGATCGCCGATCTCTATCGCGCTGTGATGCCCTCGGATCTGGTGCTTGCGTTCCTGTCGGCTCAGATTCGGGGTTTGCTGATTGTGCGGCTTCAATATCGACAGCAACTTTTGGGATATTTGACGATCTTTCGCCATGAAATTGATATAGAACGGATTTGGGCAGGGCGGATCGATCGCGATGATCCTCGTCAGTTGCGTCCCCGTCAGTCGTTTGAAACGTGGCGAGAGTTGAAACGTGGGCAAGCTCATGCCTGGACAATGGCAGATGTCGAACTGGCACAAGCCATTGGTGATCAATTTTCAACGGCTATTCATCAAAGTGTCTTGTATCAACAAGTCTGTGCCCTTAATGCTGATCTTGAACGGGATATTCAACGACGCAAACAGGCGGAGAAAAAAATTTCTGCCCTTAATGCCAAACTGGAACAACGAGTTTTAGAGCGGACGGCTGAATTACAGCAAGCGAACGAAGAGCTAATGCGTCAAATTGCAGAACGTGAACGTGCCCTCTTAGAGCGTCAGCAAGCAGAAGCCTCCCTCGAACGCCTTAGTCGCCAAAATGAACTTATTCTCAATTCAGCCGGAGAAGGCATCTACGGACTTGATTCGCAGGGTAGAATCACGTTCGCAAATCCGGCAACTGCTCGAATGTTGGGCTGTGAAGTGAACGAGTTAATCGGAGAATGGATGCATACGCTTCTTAACCACTCCAAGGCAGATGGAACAGTCTATTTAATTGCAGAAAGCCCTATTTACCAAACTTTGCGAAATGGCACGGTTCAGCATGGCAGTGACGATCGCTTCTGTCGGAGAGATGGATCGAGTTTCCCAGTGGAATATGTCAGCAGTCCGATTTGGGAACAAGATAAGATTGTGGGAGCCGTTGTTCTGTTCAAAGACATCACTTCGCGTCAGCAAGTGGAACAACTGAAGGATGAGTTTGTGTCGATCGTCAGTCATGAACTGCGAACGCCGCTTACCTCTATTCGTAGCACTCTTGGACTACTCGCCAGCGGGTGGCTCAACAGCCACCCTGAAAAGAGTCAGCGCATGTTAGAAATTGCTTTTTCCAATACCAATCGCCTCGTCCGACTGATCAGCGATATTCTCGATATCGAACGCATCAAGTTTGGCAAAGTGACCATGGAAAAAAAGATTTGCAACGCGGCTGACCTGATGCAGCAATCAGTAGATGTGATGAGGGCAATGGCAGAAAAAGCAGGGATTACGCTCTCGGTTACGCCTGTGACAGCTAACCTTTGGGCAGACCCCGATCGTATCATTCAGACTCTCACGAATTTGTTGAACAATGCGATCAAGTTTTCTCCACCTGGATCAACAGTCTCGCTGACGGCTGAATGGATCGATGGGAATGAGAGATGCGGAGATGGAGAGATGGGAAGTCAAGATTCAGAAGCGAATCAGCCGTTTGAAGACTCCTCGTCCCCCCTGCCCCCTCGTCCCCCCT
>JAAUSF010000252.1 GCA_012033255.1 Cyanobacteria bacterium RU_5_0 | reverse complement strand
AGCAATCTACGCAGATGTGATTTTGTTTACCGCGCCGCCGTCCATTTTTACGGATATGAGTCGAGCTGCATTCAGGGCATTGCATCGGATTTCACCTCAATTCATCCCTCCATTATGCAACGCCAGATTTTGAACGCTACATTGTTCCCATGAGGAATGAATTTTGAATTTTAGAGTGGCGTTCATGCATTGTTAATCAATCTACTGCATCTACCAAGTGCATCTACGCTAGGGGGTAGGTCTTGTGCCTACCCAATCTGTCACCCAAAATCAGGGTTGCGATAAACCGACATCCTCAGACTTCAAATCCCGATCCATCAGGGCATCTACCGCTTCTTGGGGTGTAATTGTTCCATTTAACAGCCGATAAACTTGATGCGATACAGGCACTGCAATTCCTTCTCGATTCGCTAAATCAATCAGTACATTTGTGGTGTTGACTCCTTCTGCTGTGCTTTGCAACTCTGTCAAAATTTGCTCTAGTGATTTTCCTTGCGCCAACCCATACCCGACGCGATAGTTACGACTCAGCGGACTTGTGCAAGTGGCTAACAAATCACCTAATCCTGATAATCCAAAAAATGTTTCTTGATGTGCGCCAAGATGGGTGCCAATCCGGATCATTTCTGCCAATGCACGAGTAATCAAACCGGATTTTGCGTTTGTGCCAAGGTTTAGACCATCACAAACTCCTGCGGCGATCGCAATCACATTCTTCAATGTCCCCCCTAACTCTGTTCCCAACGGGTCAGTATTGGTGTAAACGCGAAAGCGATCGGACGAAAATATCGCCTGCACTCGCTGAGCCGCTTCTAAATTGTGACTTGCTGCCACAGTTGCCGCTGGTAAACCTTGCACAATTTCTTCTGACAAATTCGGACCCGACAGAATCACCACGGCATGATCTGGAAATGCGGCTTGCCAAATCTGAGCCGAAGTTTGGCGAGTGGCAGAATCTAACCCTTTAGTGGCACTGACGAGAATGATAGAAGATGGGAGAGTGATCGCTTGCACTCGATCGACCATTTCGGGAACGCCTTTCATAGAAATCGCAGAAATAACAATTTCTGTTCCAGTCAATGTCTCTGCTAAACTCATCTCACTTCGACGTGACCACAACCGTACCCGATGTCCTGCTTTCGTTGCCAACATTGTGAGTGCGGTTCCCCAGGCTCCCGCTCCCAATATAGCGATAGTTGCTGTTCCCATTAATCCAGTCAATTTTAAGTCTAGAGAAAATTTCCACCTGTAAATTTTCTGTTGATGTAGGGTGTGGTGCAGGGACAATCCCGGCGTGGTTGCCCTGGATTAGAGGGCAGACACGTGGGTCTGCCCCGACCGATTGCAAAATCAACAAAAAATTTACAGGTGGGAAAATTTCATACACCAGAAGCATTGTCAAGTATGAGGTTCAGAAAATGGATAAAGTCGAGCTTAGGGGTTCAAAGTAAGCTGAATTCGATCGATCTGATCCTAAACTGCTACCAATCCATTATGGCGGAGTAAGGCAGTCGTATCGGGTTCCCGTCCTCGGAAGGCTTTGAACACATCCATCGGGTGTTTGCTGCCACCCAACGCCAGAATGGTTTCCCGGAAACGATGACCGACTTGAGCGATCGCCTCTTCGTTTTCCAATCCGGCTTCCTCAAACGCCGCAAATGCATCAGCACTCAAGACTTCTGCCCATTTGTAACTGTAGTAGCCTGCGGCATAGCCTCCAGAAAAGATATGTCCGAACGCACACAGGAAGGAATCTTCAGGCAGAGGGGGCAAAACGGTCGTTTTTTCAGCAATCCGTCGCCGCGCATCTTCGGGCGTTTCGTTGCTTCCGGATGGGTAGCGGTGATGCAACTCCAGATCCACCCAACTAAAGTGAATTTGCCGCAACATCGTACTACCGCTCATGTAAGTCCGGGCAGCGAGGAGTTTTTGATAGTAGTGTTCGGGAAGCAGTTCGCCTGTTTGATAGTGCTTTCCCAAACTGAGGAGAGTCGATCGATGGTAGCACCAGTTCTCCATAAATTGACTGGGCAATTCAACAGCATCCCATTCGACATTGCGAATTCCCGATGCTCTGGAGTAATCCACGTTGGTTAACATATGCTGCAAGCCATGCCCGAATTCATGGAACAGCGTTTCCACTTCGTTAAAGGTCATCAGGCTGGGCTTGTCATCAATGGGTGGCGTTTGATTGCAAACGAGGTATGCAACTGGAAGACGGACGATCGACCCTTCTACCCCTGCAACTCTGGCACGACCAATACACTCATCCATCCAGGCTCCACCCCGTTTCTCGGCTGGACGACTATAAGGGTCAAGGTAGAAGTGAGCAATCACCTCGCCTGATTCATCCGCCACTTGGAAATATTGCACATCCGGATGCCAAACCGGAGGTTCACCATCCGTCGCGGTAATCGTGACACCAAAAATGCGCTTGGACAGATCAAATAGCCCTTGTAGCACTTGATCGAGCGGAAAGTAAGGACGCAATTCTTCAGCGTTAAAATCAAACTGTTCTTCTCGTTGTCGCTCCGCCCAAAAAGAAATGTCCCAGTGTTGCAACTGATCTGCTTCGAGTGCATCCTTGGAAGCGGCATACGATCGCAGTTGTGCCAAATCTTTCACCGCCGCGTCGTAACTAGCCTGCCGTAATTCCTCTAGCAATTGCTCAACCGCGTCCACGCTAGGAGCCATTTTTGCTGCCAAACTGACTTCCGCAAAGCTGCTATAACCAAGCAATTTCGCCTCCTCTTGCCGCAGTTCCAGAATTCGCTGGATGAGAGGCATATTGTTTAACTCACCCGATGCCGCACGGCTGATAAATGCTCGATACAAGTTCTCCCGTAGATCTCGACGGCGGCTGTGCTGCATAAATGGCAAGTAGCTGGGAATGTCGAGCGTGATGCGCCACGGACCCACCTCCGAGGTTGCAGTTTCTTCCCCTGCCGATCGCGCGGCTTGAGCCGTCAACGCTAATAGACTAGGGGGTAAGCCTTCCACTTCTTCTAGCTGAGTTAGGGTTAGGCTGAAGGCTTTCGTTGCATCAAGCACATTGTTAGAGAAGCGAGTCGAGAGTTCAGCTAGCTCTAGTTGAATCGCGTTGAATCGTTCTTTAGCTTCGCCTGTCAACCCAACCCCTGAAAGCTCAGCATCTCGAATTGCCGACTCAACAATGCGTTTCTGGCTTTCCTCTAACCTGTCCCAAGTTTCGCTATGCCTGAGTGCCTTAAACCCCTCATAAATGGGCTGACTTTGACTGAGGCGATTCCAGAACTTTACAACTTCTGGTTGCATTGTCTCATAGGCCTGACGCAGTTCAGGGCTATTCTTGACCCCCATTAGGTGACTAATGATTCCCCAACTCCAAGAGATCCGCTCTTCAATTTGCTCTAGTGGTTTAACTAACCCATCCCAAGTGGGTGTTACAGTTGCCTCTAATTGGGTCAGTTGTTCCTCCAATTCAGCCAATAACTGGGTGACAGCAGGCACTACATGGTCAGGCCAAATATGTTCAAACGGAGGCAATCCTTTGCCAATCAGAAGGGGGTTTGCAGTTGTTGCGATCGCAGTCATTGGAATCCTTCAAATCCTTTTAATAACGGGATAGAGCATCCTAGCTATTTCCCTCAATGTAGCACTGAGATGAGCAAGGCTTCATGTGTAAGGTGATGGGGTGATGGGTAAAAAGTAGAGGTACAGCATGCCGTGCCCTTGCTGCAATAAGAGAAATTCTTCCGAAAGGTGAATTTATAAGACATTTCTGAGTTTGCTAAATTTGATTTTGTAACAATGAATACAGAATTTTCTGGAGATAACCTCATAGGGAGCCGAATATGGGACGCTACCTCACTCCTTTAACCCTAGTTGAACCTCAATATCTGAAGTCTCAGACCGGCTTCAGCACATCCCAACCCTCTGCATCCTCGATCTGGGTGCGTCTAGCAGTTCTTCCCAATCCCTATAGCCACAACCAAGCCCTGCTGATCTGTCCGCACTCTGACGACGAATGGCTAGCATGGATTCCTGATCACGGTGAGGTAGTGCTGCATCTGAGCGAGTTTTACTTCGATCGAGATTGGAATTGAAGGATGTAAGGATGAAGGATGTGAGGATGAGAAAAAATCGTCCTCTATTCTTTAACCTCCGATTTTCTATAGGCTCCAAAAATTACCATCTGTAAATTTTTTGTTGATGATGCGATCGGTCGGGGCAGACCTACGTGTCTGCCCTCTAATCCAAAAATTTCCACCTGCTAAAATTACCATCTATAAATTTTTGTTGATGATGCGATCGGTCGGGGCAGACCTACGTGTCTGCCCTCTAATCCAAAATTTTCCA
>JAAUSF010000107.1 GCA_012033255.1 Cyanobacteria bacterium RU_5_0 | reverse complement strand
TGGGTCTGCCCCGACCGATGGCAACGACGTGGGTCTGCCCCGTACGATCGCAACGACGTGGGTCTGCCCGATCGATGGCAACGACGTGGGGTCTGTTCTTGCTGCGCTGCTATTGCAGCAGCACGATCGCCGTATTGATGTCTCACTCAGGACGCAGCAACGTCTCTGGCAGTTGATTCAAGATTCGCTCAAATGTTGTTGTATTATTCAATCCTCGTGTTAGTACCAGTGCGCCTTGAATCTGCACGATCGCGTCTTCGGCGCGTTGACGGGCAGCCGTGGGCGTAATTCCTGCCTCGGCTAACACTGTTGCCAAACTATCAATCCAGAGATTGAGTGCCTGTTGGACTTGTTCCTGAAATAGCTCGTGGGCTTCACCGATGCTGAGGAGTGCCAACAAACAATCTTGCTGACCATGCTGATAAAACGCATCAACATTTTGGTTCATCGCCCGGATGCGATCGGCTGGTGAATTATCACTCCGCAGAGGGGCTAGCAACTGTTCTTTTAGCGCCTGCGTGAGGTAGTTCAGCACAACGGCTGCCATCTCTGATTTGCCATTGGGGAAATAGTGATACAGACTGGCTCGTTTTAATCCAGTCGCCTCCGAGAAGCGGGTAATGCTGGCTCCCTCATAGCCATACTGCTGAAATACGCTCATCAACTGGGGAATGACCTCTGCCTTAGACATTGACTCACCTCAAGAAAAGGTTGGCGCTCCTCCTTGACACTATACCAAACGTTCGGTAACTTAAATATATACCGAACGTTTGGTAAATTCTGGTTCGCAAAGTTAGGCAATTGATGCCCCACACATTTGATGCTCCACACATTACATTCTTAGGAGTTAACCCATGAGTACCACTTTCCATACCATCAGCATTGACGGACTCAACATTTTCTATCGTGAGGCGGGTTCTAAAGAGAATCCAACCATTTTACTGCTGCATGGTTTTCCGACTTCATCTCACATGTTTCGTAATTTGATTCCACTACTCGCCGATCGCTTCCATCTCGTTGCGCCAGACTATCCTGGATTCGGTAATAGCTCCATGCCAACTGTTGATGAATTTGATTACACATTTGATCATCTCGCCGATGTCATGGATCAGTTTACTAAAGCGCTTGGTCTAAGCAAGTACAGCCTTTACGTGATGGATTACGGTGCTCCGATTGGATTTCGACTAGCGGCAAAACATCCGGAGCGAGTTGCAGCGTTGATCGTGCAAAACGGTAACGCTTATGAGGAAGGATTGCGCGACTTCTGGGAACCTCTCAAAGCCTACTGGCACGATCGTTCCTTGGAGAATGCTGACAAGTTGAGGCAATTCTTGACGCTGGATGCGACGAAGTGGCAGTACACGCATGGCGTTCGCAACCCCCAAACGATCAGCCCTGACAACTGGAATATCGATCAACCTCTTCTAGATCGACCCGGTAACAACGACATTCAATTGGCTCTGTTTTACAGCTACGGTTCTAATCCGCCGTTATATCCGCAATGGCAGGAGTATTTTCGCACCTATCAACCCCCAACCTTAATTGTGTGGGGCAAGAACGATTTCATCTTTCCAGCCGAGGGTGCTCATCCCTACAAGCGAGATTTGAACACCGTTGAGTTTCACTTGCTCGACACCGGACACTTTGCCCTGGAAGAAGAAGGTGAGACGATCGCCGATCACATCCGTCGCTTTCTTCCGGCTCACATTGCTTAGTTTATTCTGTTCAACAATTTTGCTTTCCCGCATATCCCAACTAACATTTAGAGAATGATCATGCCTAAACCTTGTATGTCGTCGAATCGCCAGGCAGATTCGCGCTTTAGCAAAGTGGCAAAGACCTCTGCTGTAAGCTGATGAGTGTGGGTAAGCAAATATTTAGTGCATAAACTACAGTACCAGGTTGCCCTATGAGACTAATTTCTGTTTGTGTTGGACTGCCCCGTGAAGTGAATTGGAAGGGAAGACCTGTCACGACTGGTATTTTTAAGCAGCCTGTGACAGACCGGGTGATGATGCGATCGCTTAACCTGGACGGAGATAAACAAGCCGATCTGACCGTTCACGGTGGCGTAGAGAAAGCCGTTTATGCCTATCCGGTTGAGCATTACGCTTATTGGCGGCAGAAGTTACCCGATGTGGAATTACCCTGTGGTGTCTTTGGCGAAAACTTGACGGTTGAGGGCTTGTCGGAAACGACAGTGAATATTGGCGATCGTTTTCGTATCGGTAATGCTGAGGTGATGGTGACGCAACCCCGGTTTCCCTGCTTCAAACTTAATCTCAAATTTGGGCGTGATGATATGGTCAAGCGGTTTCTCAACAGCCGTTTAAGTGGCATTTACTTTTCAGTGGTACGAGAAGGTGAAATTGGGGTGGGGGATGCGATCGAACTGATCCATCGAGACGAACATGAGGTCACCGTTGCTGATATCGTACAGATCTATGTGCGTGAAGCCGATAAAGACTTGGTGCGCCGCGCCGTTCAGGTGCCAGCGTTAGCCGCCAGCTTGCGAGATTACTTTCAGCAGCAGCTTGAATGACGCCATTGAGCCAGTAATAGTGGATTACGTGCAATCTAAACAACACAGCATCTAGAAGAAGGTGCGAGTAGGTGTTCGCTTGGGAGATGTAGGATGACTCATTGTTTTTATGAAAAACAGAGCAGCGAATATTTCTGTCCATGCCTGGGAATCAGATGGGATTTTACTGGAGCGATATGCTTACACGGCGGGTTCTGTCGAGCCGCTTCCCAAACATTCCCACGAGGACTATCAATTTGGGTTGAGTGTTGACTGCCAAGGCGAATATTACTATCGCGGTGCCTATCATGCCATCCCTCCTGGAAGTTTGAGCGTGATCCATTCTGGTGAAGTGCATTCACCGAGCGATCGCACCTATCTTCCAGAACCCGCTCATTTTGAGATGATGCACGTCAGTCCAAAGTGGTTACACATTGTCTCTGCGGAAATGGCTGAAAAGCCTGTGAGTCTTCCCTTCTTCGCAACTGTATGTCTCATCGATTCAGAGTTAAATCGCTTATTTTTAGCCTTACAGGCAGCGACAAACCAACATGTTTCTACATTAGAACGAGAGATAACGCTTTGGGGGTTTCTTTCCTATCTGATTAGGAATCATGCCTTAAATCATCCTTGCGTTCCCCCGTTGAAATCAGCCTATGCAGCGATTATGGTAGCCCGCGATTATCTTCATGCTGACTACGCTCGTGATGTTTCTCTAGAAGCATTGGCAGCGATCGCGGGGTTAAGTCGATTCCATTTCTGTCGTGCCTTTCGCAAACAACTGGGCGTGTCTCCCAGTGCCTACCAAACTCAACTGCGAATTGCCCAGGCAAAGAAGCTTCTAGTACAAGGACTTTCAATTGCAACAGTGTCAACCATGACGGGCTTTTACGATCAAAGTCACTTTGGCTGGCACTTCAAACGTCAGGTTGGAGTGACACCGGGAGCCTACATTAGCTCTATATCCGCAAAACAGCAATAATTTCCTAGACTCCTTGAAGGCGTTTATCATACTTTCTTACTGTTTATCAGTTTTCGAGCAAGTTAGGACAGGAATTATGTCAGAGGTCAGTCGCCGTCAAATGCTTACGACTGGAGCGATCGGAGTAGCCGGATTTGCCACAGCAATTGCGGCTCAAACGGCTCAAGCGAATACTCAAAATCCACCGGAGCCTCAAGCGATCGTCAATCCCACTGGTCGCTTTGCAGGCAAAGTCGTGCTGATTACTGGAGCTACATCGGGAATTGGGGAAGCCACAGCACGGGCATTTGCAGCAGAGGGAGCCACGGTTCACTTTTGCGGTCGGCGCGAAGCGTTGGGAGAGCAAGTGGCTCAAAGTATTCGCGAGGCAGGCGGTAAGGCTACTTATCAACGCGCCGATGTACGAGTGGAAAATGATGTGAAAGCGTTTGTGGACAATTGCGTGGAGCAATACGGACGACTGGATATTGCCTTTAACAATGCTGGGATTGAAAGTTCTCCTAGCCCCATTGCCGATCGCGCTTTAGAAGAGTGGATGGATGTAATGATGACCAATGCCACAGGAGTGTTTTTGTCTATGAAATATGAGATTCCCCAGATGTTGCGTCAGGGCGGCGGCGTGATTGTCAATAATGCCTCGGTTTCGAGTCACGTTGGATTTGCCACGATCGCGCCCTATAGCGCCAGCAAGCACGCTGTACTGTCACTCACCAAAGTAGCCGCGCTAGAATACGCAGACCAAAATATTCGCGTTAATTCAATCGCTCCGGGTGCCGTCGATACGCCCATGCTGCGACGCGCTTTAGCGGCATGGAGTACCAACTTTGAGACTGTTTCACAAGATTACCCCATTAAGCGAATTGTCATGCCTGAAGAGATCGCCAGAAGCGTGATGTTCCTCAGTTCGGATGATGCAAGCTGCATTACGGGCATGGATTTGGATGCCACAGGAGGCTATCTGACAAAATAAGCCATCACAAAGTAAGTCACACAGAACAGTGATGAATCAACAAACTCGAAAGGATTTTTTGAAGACAGGAGCGTTTGCAGGATTCTCGTTTCTCCTAGGGCATCAGGGCTTTGCCAAAGGAACGGCGATCGCTCAAACAGCATCAACTGACCATCCCAACGTGGCGATCGTACAACGATACTATCAAGCCTATAGCAGTGGAGATTTAGCAACTGTTCGGGAAATTTTTGCCCCAGACATTACCTGGACAATTCCAGGACATCACCCATTAGCGGGAACGAAACGAGGGCTAGATGAAGTGCTTGCTTTCTTCGATCAGCTTGCCAAGGCTCAATTTAGAGCAGAGGTGCTATTTTTAGGGGGCAATGACGCTTATGTGGTGGATGTGCATCGGGGATGGAGTAATTTAGAGTCAGGTGAAAACATTGGTGAACTATGGGCATTGCTCTTTCGGATTGAGAATGATCAGATTGCAGAAGCCATCAATTTCCCCGGAAATCAACATACTGCGGATGCTTTTTTCTGGCAAGTTTATCCACTAAAACCCATTCCAGAACGATTGTCGTAACACCAATAGAAAGATCGATAGAAAGATAGTTTTTATGCAATACACAACACTCGGAAAAACTGGCTTAGTTGTCTCCCGCCTTTCCTTTGGTGCGATGACCTTTGGCGAAGGACAACTGGTTCCCGGCGTGACCACCAGCATCGACCAGTCGATCGCCGACCAAATGGTGGGTCGTGTCAGGGATGCCGGAATTAACCTGTTTGATACGGCAGATGCTTACACGAATGGACAGTCTGAAATCATGCTCGGCAAAGCTCTGGAACAGTGTCGAGATCAGGTGATCATTGCTACCAAAGCAGGGTTTCGATCGGGCAACGCCATCACGGATACGGGGTCATCCTATCGTCACATCATGGCGGCGGCTGAAGCCAGCCTAAAACGGCTCAACACCGACTATATTGATCTCTACCAGCTTCATATCCCCGATCCAATCACGCCCTTAGAAGAAACCTTACGCGCCCTGGATGATTTGGTGCGGCAAGGCAAAGTGCGCTACATCGGCTATTCCAATTTTCCAGCCTGGAAAGCCGCGAAGATGGTTGGGATTCAGCACCACCATAACTATGCTCGATTTGTGGCGGCTCAGATGTATTATTCGCTGCTAGGGCGCGATCTGGAATATGAGGTTGTGCCGTTTGTCGAAGATGCAGGTATTGGGGTGTTGGTGTGGAGTCCGTTGGCAGGCGGCTTTTTGAGTGGCAAGTACACTCGTGAGAATCCCACCCCAGAAGGGGCAAGGCTCAACCAATTTAAGCTGCCGACGATCGATGTTGAGAAGGGTTATGACGTGGTAGACGTAATCAAGCAAATGGCTCAAGAACACGAGGCATCTCCTGCACAAGTGGCGATCGCCTGGATTCTCACGAAACCCTTTATTTCTTCAGTCATTGTTGGGGCAAACAAAATGCACCAACTTGAAGACAACTTGAAAGCAACCGATCTCACCTTCTCTGCCTCAGAGATTGATCAACTTAACACGCTCACTAACCTGCAACCCCTCTACCCTGGCTGGATGCAGGTGATGGGCTGGGATGCCAAAGTCAAAGCTGCCCTTGATCCTAAAGACTGAATGATTAATACCGCGATCCCCGTCAAGCTCAACACTCCAACATTCCGATTCTTCCTCAGCGATCCCCAGTCTGGTAGACTTTTGACTAAGGCGTAGCCCGTATAGTGATGCACAATCAGCAGTCTGGAGGTATTCGGTGGAATCAACACTCGGTTTGGAAATTATTGAAGTCGTCGAACAGGCAGCGATCGCTTCTGCTCGTTTGATGGGGAAGGGTGACAAGAACGAAGCAGATCGGGTAGCCGTCGAAGCCATGCGGGAACGCATGAATAAAATCTATATGCGCGGTCGGATTGTCATCGGGGAAGGCGAACGGGATGAAGCTCCCATGCTCTACATCGGGGAAGAAGTGGGAATTTGTACTCGTGAGGATGCAAAAAGTTTCTGTAATCCGGATGAACTGATCGAAATTGACATTGCGGTTGATCCCTGCGAGGGTACGAACCTTTGTGCCTATGGGCAACCTGGAGCGATGGCAGTATTGGCAATCTCCGAGAAAGGAGGATTGTTTAACGCACCAGACTTTTACATGAGAAAGCTGGCGGCTCCTGCTGTTGCAAAAGGCAAGGTAGACATCCGTAAATCTGCGACGGAGAACTTGAAGATTTTGGCAGAGTGTTTGGATCGGTCGATCGATGAACTTGTGGTGGTAGTGATGAAGCGCGATCGCCATAACGAACTAATTCAAGAAATCCGTAAAGCTGGAGCCAGAGTCCGATTGATCAGCGATGGAGATGTATCAGCCGCTATTTCTTGTGCGTTTGCAGGCACGAATACCCACGCTTTGATGGGAATTGGTGCTGCTCCTGAAGGCGTGATTTCAGCCGCCGCTATGCGTTGCCTGGGTGGACACTTCCAGGGGCAACTGGTGTACGATCCAGATGTGGTGAGGACTCCCGAAAGTGAGAAGTGGACGAGGGAAGGCAATGTTGCTCGATTAAAAGAAATGGGCATCACTGATCCCGATCGAGTGTATGATGCGGAGGAATTGGCTTCAGGTCAAACAGTGCTATTTGCGGCTTGCGGGATCACGCCCGGAACGCTGATGGAAGGCGTTCGCTTCTTCCACGGGGGTGCCCGGACTCAAAGTTTGGTCATCTCTAATCAGTCTAATACGGCTCGATTCGTGGACACCATTCATATGTCTGAATCGCCGAAGTACCTGCAACTGTAGTGGTTACGATCGCTTCGCAACGGATTTGATAGCGGATAGCTTACTCCCCTCATCCATTACATCTGTTAAGCTGTTCCGCTTCTAATTTGTACAATTTGAAGGCTGGGATTTAGTTTTCGTGCACTTCGTGCACGAAAACTAAATGTTGAACAACTTAAATAATCCGTTGCCACGCACTCAGATTGCGATCGATCCCTAATCCTCATGGAGGTGTTAGCAATAACGCCTCTATGGTTGTTTATATTCACAAATTGAATTCATAAAAATTTACTATCAGAAACCAAGTCAAACAAGATCCATCGTCTCTGAGAGTTGCCCTGAATTGATAGACTTTTCATTAATTGATAAGTGAGTAATGTTTTTACTCATTTATTGATTCAAATTGTGCAAACAATTGTGACATTTTGGTTGATTTTTAGTTCACTAGATGGCTGCTTTCAGATTACTTACATTGACTAATCTAAAATCGCTCTCTGGTTGATAAAGCAATGCTTTGGGAGGACAAATGAACATTGTTGTCGTGGGTCTGAGCCATAAAACAGCCCCCGTGGATGTGCGAGAAAAACTGAGTATCCCGACCCCACAGATGGAGGCAGCGATCGCCCACCTCCGCAGCTATCCCCACATTGAGGAAGCGGCTGTTCTCAGTACGTGTAACCGATTAGAAGTGTATGTGGTGGTCAGTGAAACGGAGCAAGGAGTCCGGGAAATCACCCAATTTTTGGCGGATCATAGCAAACTGCCTCTGCACCAGCTACGTCCTTACCTGTTCATTTTGCTCCACGAAGATGCAGTCATGCACTTGATGCGCGTTGCTGCCGGACTAGATAGCCTCGTGTTGGGCGAAGGGCAAATCCTGGCACAGGTGAAGCATACCCATAAAGTCGGACAGCAGTATAACGGCATTGGACGGATTCTCAATCGGTTGTTTAACCAAGCAATCACTGCCGGTAAACGAGTTCGTACCGAAACCAGCATCGGCACGGGTGCCGTATCCATCAGTTCTGCGGCAGTGGAATTGGCACAATTGAAGGTGCAAAGCCTTACCACCTGTCGGGTTGCCATCCTGGGAGCCGGAAAGATGGCGCGTCTGGTCGTCCAGCACTTGCTCTCGAAAGGCGCAACGCAGATTTGCATTATTAATCGATCGCTTGACAGCGCCAAAGAACTGGCTCAGCAATTCAAAGAGGTTAATTTACAACTTCATCTGCTGTCCGAGATGATGTCTGTGATTTCGACGTGTGACTTAGTCTTCACTGCCACCGCCGCCACAGAACCGCTACTCGATCGCACTAAGCTAGAATCTGTTGTCCAGTCTCATCAGACTCTCAAACTGTTTGATATCTCTGTTCCTCGTAATGTCCATGCCGATGTCAACGAGCTACCTCATGTACATGTCTTCAATGTCGATGATTTGAAGGCAGTCGTAGCGCAAAACCAGGAAAGCCGTCGCAAGATGGCAATGGAAGCAGAAAACATTCTAGATGAAGAAGTTGAGGCGTTTGATTTGTGGTGGCGATCGCTTGAAACCGTCTCCACAATCAGTAGTCTGCGCGATAAAGTCGAAGCCATCCGGGAACAAGAACTCGAAAAGGCACTTTCTCGCCTTGGCTCCGAATTTGCTGAAAAACATCAAGAGGTAATCGAAGCCCTTACCAAAGGCATCGTCAATAAAATTCTGCATGACCCAATGGTGCAACTGCGGGCACAGCAAGACATCGAAACTCGCCGCCGAGCCATGCAAACCTTACAACTGTTGTTCAACCTGGAGTCAAGTTCCAAAGAACAATACAGCTAATTGGGTGCTGAGGATTGAGTTTCAGGGTTTGAGTGTTGAGTTTTAAGTTTTGAGTTATTGACTGGTTGACTGACAAATCTCGTTCCAAAGCTTTGCCTGGAATGCCCCTTCGGAGGCTCCGTCTCCCGTAAGCCAGTGGCAGAGTCACGTCAGAGGCATTCTCAGATAGAACCTGGGAACGAGTGCGGGTCATGAGACTGTTGGGTTTCAGGACGTTTGTCAGTCAACTAGCCTCAGTCTTCACTCCTCATCGCAATACATTCAATTTCTACTCGGACATCTTTGGGTAAACGCGACACTTCAACACAGGCACGAGCCGGAGCCGTCGCTTCCTCGAAATATTTGGCATAAACTGCATTCATCGCTGCGAAATCGTTCATATCCGCCAAAAAAACGGTCGTTTTGACCACATCTTGCAGCGTAGCTCCTGCGGCATCTACGATCGCTTTCAAATTTGCGATCACCTGTTCGGTTTGCTGGGTTACATCACCTTCACCCACGATCGTCCCTGTCACCGGATCAAGCGGAATCTGTCCTGCGACAAACAGCATCCGCCCAGACGCCGCGATCGCTTGACTATAAGGACCAACTGGAGCCGGGGCACGATCAGTACGAATTATTTGTCGCGTCATTGCTCAGTACCTTCTCTTTATAAACGAAACCCATCAGTCAACAGTCTATCGTCCTTCAGAAGTGGGGCATTGGCGAATCAGCTTATGCCTGGAATGATTGCAGGGATACCCGTAGTTTTTGGGATCTACAGGTCGCCCAAATGGATGAAATTTGAGACATTCAGCAATGATGCTGAAGCAATCCAAAGCATAGGTGCTAAACTAAATTTGTCCATATTGCAAAAGGTTGCGGAACGTTGAAACTCCTTTCCCCAACTGGAGGCACTTGGGTGCTTCTTTGGTATCTGGATATGAAGTTGCAGCGTAAACGGCTGACTGATCCAGCTTTATCCTGGGCAGATCGTTGTGAAGGACCCAGTATGCGCTGATCGACCTGTAACTGTAGGTGTTTGCAGGCAGTAGATGCTACTGAGCCAGGAAATTATTAATCAAGTGATTAGTTATTCCCTTGCTGGCAGCCTAGCAAACTCGGTCGATCAGGTACTCTGTGAAGAGTTTTTGACTATTTGAATACGAGGAACAGTGGAGGAATTGTGCTGCACAAATCGCAGCAGGTTTCCATCTGTCTGATCGTCAGTGGATACCGGCTTGGCTTGGAGTAATCCGAGGTAAGCCTGGACAAGGTTTTGGTTGTTACCACTGATTGAATTGGTCATTTGGGATGAGTCAACGCGCCTCTACTGTCCATCCCATTGCGAACTCAACTCATACACGTCAGTCTTTTAGGAGAAAGCCATGTCTAAGCTACTTAGTCGGAAGATCGCACCTTCCCCTATGCCTGCTGAAATTAGTGTTGTGGATTTAATTGACGGATACTTCACCGCCTACAACTCTGCTCGTTTGCGCGAAATTTGTCATCTACTCAGCCGCGACGTGATGCATGAAGGAGTAACAGTTGGACTCAGTTTATCCGGAGCGATGACACCAGCCGGATTTGGCGTATCTGTTTTGTCTCCCTTGATTCGCAACGGATTTGTAGATTGGATCATTAGCACAGGTGCAAATCTATATCACGATCTCCACTATGGTTTGGGCTTAGATCTCTATGCCAGCAATCCATTTGTAGATGATGTGAAGCTGCGGCAAGAGGGACGAATTCGCATCTATGACATCGTGTTTGGCTATGATGTGCTGCTAGAAACCGATGCCTTCATCCGCGAACTGCTGCGGGCAGAGCCATTTCAAAAGCGCATGGGCACAGCCGAATTCCACTACCTCTTGGGTAAGTATATTAACGAGGTTGAAAAGCAGCTAGGCGTGGAGAATTCTTGCTTGCTATCCACGGCGTATGAGTGCGGTGTGCCGATCTACACTTCTTCGCCCGGAGATAGTTCGATCGGCATGAACGTGGCGGCTCTGGCATTGGAAGGCTCGAAATTGATGATTGATCCGTCTATTGATGTGAATGAGACTGCCGCGATCGCCTATTCTGCTCGCGAGTCCGGCGTTTCGGGGGTAGAAGGCAAGAGTGCCGCTCTGATCATCGGCGGCGGTAGTCCCAAAAACTTTATGCTGCAAACTCAGCCGCAGATCCACGAAGTTCTGGGACTAGAAGAGCGGGGACATGACTTTTTCATCCAAATCACGGATGCTCGTCCTGATACAGGCGGACTGTCGGGTGCCACTCCGTCGGAAGCCGTAAGCTGGGGCAAAGTTGATCCCGATGAATTACCCAGCACGATCGTCTGCTATACCGATAGCACGATCGCTCTACCCATCATGGGGGCTTATGTGATCAACCAGTGTGAACCCCGTCCTTTGAAGCGGTTGTACGATCGTCGGGAAGCACTCACTGAGCGACTGCGGATGGACTATCTAACGGCAAGACTCCAACAGCCTCAACAGGCTACTGTTGCCATTGCCAAAACTCTTACGCAGCCTGAAACTCGCGAACCTATTGCAACTTATCCTTGCGGTACCCCCATCCATCATGGTCGGAATGGGCATCATTAAGTGTTGGTAAGGGCGTTTTGCGGAACGCCCTCATTGGGGTGAAGAGTTGACGCAATGTGCAACTTTACGGCTATGAGTATCACAGGTAGGGTGGGCAATGCCCACCTGACAAAATAGGTTTTCGGATAGGCTCTTAGCCTGCATCAGTGGACGGACAAGATGCCCATCACACAAGAGATTTAAAGAAGTCGCACATGGCATTAGTTACTAAATTTGTAACGTTGCTAACAAGTAGGATGGCAAGGTGTGATGATGAGGAAAGATTGATTCTAAAATCGATCGCGTGAGGGGTGCCGTTTACCCTGCTACGGGCGATAGAGCCTAAATTTCAGGAGATGGCTATGAAAAAATTGATCCCTGCACTTTTACTTCCTGCGGTTCTGGTAGTCAGTACACTGCCTGCTTATGCTCAATCGCACCAAGAGACTGATTCCTTCCCATTACTTCAACAAATTGCCCAAGCGGAGGATGTGACAACGATCGCCCAGGATTTCATCAGTCTGCTTGCCGGAGGTCAATTTAATGATGCGCTGCGCTGGTATGATTCTACGGCAGCCACCACTATCTCCTCAGACACTCTGCAAGCTAGTTGGAACGATATTGTTGCTGCAAATGGAGCATTCCAGCGACAAATCAGTACTCAAGCGATTCCATCGGATGGGTCTGGTCAATCTACGGTGATTGTTACCTGTGAATTTGAGCAAGGTTCTCGTGATCTGTTCATCACCTTCACTGGCAATCAGATTGTCAGCTTTTCGATCGCCCAAAGCTGATAATATTTAAGGCTTAAGCGCTAAGTTTTGAGTTTCAAGCCAATCACCCAAAACTCAAAACTTACATTAAGTTTCCGAGTTGGCGACGGGCTTCAAAGAGTCCGATGGCGACGCTGACGGAAAGATTGAGGCTGCGAACATACTGCTGGCTCATCGGAATATAAACTGTGGCGTGGCAGGCTTGCAAGACTTCAGGAGGTAGCCCAGTCGTTTCAGCGCCAAACAAGAGCCAGTCGTTTGCTTGAAACTGAAATTTGGTGTAATTATGCACTCCTGATGTACTGAAACCGATCCATCGTCCAGATTGCTGTTGATAGTAGGTTTTGAAATCATTTAGGGATTCGTGATAGTGCAGATCGACGTATTCCCAGTAGTCGAGTCCGGCGCGTTTGAGGTATCGATCGCTGATTTCAAATCCTAATGGTCCGACTAAATGCAGTGCTGTCTCTGTTGCAGCACAAGTTCGAGCGATATTGCCCGTATTGGGAGGGATCAAAGGATTAATCAAAACAACTTGAGGCATAGCGCCGATCGTTTTACTCATTTCGTCGATCAATCAAAAAGCCACCTATCGACTACACGACAGGTGACTTTCTAATCATGACGCAAACTTATCTCAAAGGATCTTGTAAATAAACTCAGGTCGCACACAGCGAATTAGCCAGATGTAGCTCTTCGCGATCGCTCTGCTTTAATCAGGGTTTAACGGGTTCTTTTGATTTCGGTTCTGGCTCAAGAATGTTGATCTCAAAGCTTGCTTCAAATTCTGATTCAATCCGGAGACGATCGCAGGGAATTGTGTCTGCCAGAATCGCACTCGCCATCATGCCGGAGTGAATTTCAAGTTGCGCTTGCGGGAGAGCTTCAAACACCAATCGCTGCCCTGGAAATACGACCCGTTCAAAATACCAATTTGGAATATTGCTAATCCGGGCTACCTGGATCTTGCTGGTGGCGTTGACGTAGCAACAAAGAATGTGATTGACAGCATCGCAAGGCAGGGGATCAAAAATTTGAGACATAGCTGAGGAGCCTTAATTTTATAAACTGAAATTAATTAGACCGTAACATTCCTTGATCCCTGCTAGCTGTAAATCCGACTACCAACCTTACCCCTCGTCCAATAATTTTAGGTATAAATACCTTAAAACAGCGACTGATCCCTAGAAAACTCAATCACTAACGCCAGTTGGTGTGATCCCCGCACTTGATTGCTTGTGATCCCCGCACTCGGTCGATCTCTTTGATGCTTCTCCATGTAAGAGAATATGGCTCGACGGGTCAGGTTTCAGGTAGTCAGTAGAACACTTCCATACCTATTACAGAGAGTCAATGTTATTGTGAATTTATATGAAATAAATTTTCAGAATAATTCGTTTCTGAATTCAGCTCTAAATTTTGTTTGTAGTGTCGCAACGGAAGTAACCTCCGATGACCGATCGCATCCTCTATGTTCGTCTCCCCTGCAACCCGATTTTTCCGATCGGCGTTGTCTACTTAGCCGACCACATTCACAAACTTTTCTCGACGATCGAGCAACAAATTTTCGATCTGGGCACGATCCCGCCATTGGATTATGCGTCAGCCCTCGATCGCTGCATTGATGAGTTTCAGCCAACGCTGCTTGTATACTCGTGGCGAGATATCCAGATCTATGCGCCTGTGGGTGGACGTGGCGGAAATCCTCTTCAAAACGCCTTCGAGTTTTACTATGCCCGAAATCCCCTTCTCAGAGTGCGCGGGGCGATCGGCGGTTTACGAATGGCGTCCTCCTATCTCACTGAGCTATGGCGCAACATGGGCTTAATCAAGCGAGGACTAAAACGCGCTAAGCAACATCATCCCGATGTTCAAGTGGTGGTGGGTGGCGGTGCGGTGAGTGTGTTCTATGAGCAGTTAGGCACCATGCTTCCCAAGGGAACGATCATTTCTGTGGGCGAAGGAGAAATTTTACTGGAGCGATTGCTGCGAAATGAAGACTTTGCGGATCAACGCTGTTATGTGGTGGGAGAGACAGCGCCACGCGATCGCTTGATCCACGAGTCACCAACTCCACTCGAGAAAACGGCTTGCAATTACGACTATATCGCGAAGATTTGGTCAGATTTTGAATATTATCTCCAAAGTAGCGATTTTTATGTTGGAGTTCAGACGAAGCGAGGCTGTCCACACAACTGCTGTTACTGCATTTACACGGTGGTGGAAGGAAAGCAAGTTCGTATCAATCCAGCCGATGAAGTCGTGAAGGAAATGCGGCAACTCTACGATCGCGGCGTCCGCAACTTCTGGTTTACGGATGCTCAGTTCATTCCGGCGCGGCGGTTTATGGAGGATGCGATCGAACTGCTACAAAAAATTCTTGATGCAGGCATGACGGATATCCATTGGGCGGCATACATCCGAGCCGATAACCTGACGCCGGAACTCTGCGATCTGATGGTGAAAACGGGCATGAATTATTTCGAGATCGGGATCACCAGTGGTTCTCAGGAACTCGTTCGCAAGATGCGAATGGGCTACAACCTCCGCACCGTGCTGCAAAACTGCCGTGATTTGAAAGCCGCCGGATTCAACGATCTGGTGTCGGTGAATTATTCGTTCAACGTGATTGATGAAACCTTTGACACGATTCGGCAAACGATCGCCTATCACCGTGAACTGGAGCAAATCTTCGGCGTAGATAAAGTTGAACCTGCGATCTTCTTCATCGGATTGCAACCTCACACGCACTTGGAAGACTATGCCTTCAAGCACAAGATTCTTAAGCGTGGCTATGATCCCCTCGCGATTCATCTGCCTTGGGTGGCGAAGAAGCTGCTGTGGAATCCAGAACCGCTTGGTTCCTTCTTTGGGGAAGTTTGCCTGGACGCATGGCAGCGTAATCCAGATGACTTTGGGCGTGAGGTGATGAAGATTCTAGAAGAACGATTGGGTGTCGCAGAGTTGGAGGAAGCGTTGAGTGCGCCGATCGCTCCTAAAGAAAAGGAACTAGTAGGGGTTTGATTAGCCCCGATCGTCTGTGGAGGTGGATTCCAAATGGGACAAGCACCATCCAAAATTGTGACCTTGGCGAAATTTCTGCAACAACCAGAAACGGAACCTGCCAGCGAATACGTTGACGTTTATTTTCCAACGCAACAAATTGCGGTATTTGACAAACCAGACGCAGTGCTGCCTGTGCCATCGTTTGCCAGTGAGCTAAAGCTTACAGTCGGAGAGTTGTTCGCTTGGCTTTTAGAGTGAAAGCGCCGTTGAGTCATCCTATTTTTACTGCTTCTTACTGCTCCGGTTTATCTTCCTCATAAAAGCAAAAGCGATCGCCTTTAGCCTGGAAAACTTTGGACGATCGCTGATTAATCGTTATTCGGATTTAGCCAGCGTAACCCATCTATTCAGTTGAACCCCAAAGACACTAAGACACTAAGACACTAAGATACTAAGAGAGTTTCAGAAGCCTTTGGAGCAGGTGCTCCCCGCAGCATTCCCTCCGTACTAAGATCCTCATCTATTTCTTCCCAATGAATGCCATAGCCTCCTCCACATACTTCCCATTTTGCCCGTTGTTCAGATGTAGCGTTAAGTAATCTTGGATACCATACTAAAGGCACGGTGATAGTTCGTCCATCCATCAGATCAACGCTAATTGTTTCTTCTGTGAAATGAACGTGCTTAACTCTCTCGTCCGCTCGAATCGCCAAAATACCCATACCAAGCCTCCAATAGCGTCTGTTGATTCTCTTGTACTATCGATTGTAGTTTCCGCAGTTCTCTAGCACCAAAACCAAGGTTGCTTGCTAAACTAACTGGCTCCAACCAGAATTTAGCTGATGATTTATCTCGTCAGCAATGCCCACTGGATCTTGGGGGTTCGCGCAAAAATTACGGTGTTTTCGTTCCTTAATCTCCGATGATCTGTCATGATCAGGAGTATAAAAATTGCTCATGTCGTTGCCTGCACTGCCGGAATGCTAGAAGGTTCGATTTTACAGACGCTCAAGGATGCCCATCGATCGGGACAGTCAAACAAGCCACCCCTGAATTTTGGCGTGTATTACAAAAATACGCTCGTGGCTCTGTGTCATGCGCTAGAAGATGCAATTCTGGCAGCAGACTATCAGCCGTTGATGATTACTGCCTTTCAACGAGGCAAGTGGTATTTGCAGGAAGCCGATCGCTACGCTGAAATCGCCGATCGCTCTCGGCAAGTCGTCATTTTGGCTGCACCTGAAACTGGATTTGCCGAACATCCAACTAGCCAGAAGTCAAATGTGGCATTGGTGAGTTTGGATCAAGCTGATCCGGTGGCGCAAGAGTGGCATTTGATCATTGTGTCGCCCAACTACATGGCGATGGTCTTGTGCCAGGAGCTTTCAGACGCGGATTATGGAGCGGCTGGCTTGCCCAACCAGGATCTAGAGCGGAAATTCTACGGATTTTGGACATTTGAGCCGAATTTAGTTTTGGAGACGGCGGAACTGGCGATCGCTCACGTCGCTCGCTACAATCCTGACTTGCAGCAGCGTCTCAGCCAACAAATCAATGAAATCGCAACGTTGTCTCACTCAGAATCTGCCCTGTGTGGCTTGCCGACGATCGACCATATGGGCGAAATCGTTTCGCGGGTGATCGACTATTTGCAGACCAATCAGGAGTCGGGGATTAGGAGTCAGGGGTTGGCAATCACGAGCCAGTCTTTCTTGGATGACAACTTAATCTCGAATGAGCTTCAAGCGTACTTGCGGGTTGCCCAACTGATTGACCAGACTGATTTGAGCAATCCAATGGCAGCCGTTGAAGTGGCAACACTGGCTGAGGCGATCGGTCAACTGCTCGATTTACCTGCATGGCAACTGCATCGCCTCCGGTTAGCAGGTTTATTACACCGCATTGCCTTTCTGCAAGCCACTGAAACAGTTTTGAGTTCAGGCACCTCCTCTCGCTATCAAGACGAGACACCCAGCATTCCGTTGACTTGTCCTTTGGTTCCCGGAGTTCAAGTGTTACGGCGGATGCAGCGATTGAGAGCCGCCGCGACGATCTTGGCGCACCAAACCGAATGGTGGAATGGGTCGGGTCAACCCGCCGGACTTGTGGGAGACGAAATCCCGATCGAATCTCGTATCCTTGGACTCGTTGCCGATTTTCAGACTCACCTAGCGCACTTCCGATCGGCTCAGGTGAATGCTGGCGCTCCGGTGGATATGGGAGACTTGCTGACTCAAGCATTAACGGGCTGTCGGGCACAACAGGGCGATCGCTGGGACCCGAAACTCATCGAAACCCTTGGATTACTCATCAGTGCCTTGCAGCAAGGGTTTGAATTGCCGATCGCCCTACCCAAGATTGCCTCTGGGCTGTGGTTGTTGGATTCGCGATCGGAGGAAGAATTGTTAGCCTATTCACCACAAAGTCACACAGTCACAAAGGAGTAGCCTGAGTACCCTATGGAAATGGATGCAATTCGTGCCGGTAAAGTCAAGCAGTTAGCAGGGGCAGATCTGGCAGATGAAGATCTGTCTCATGCCGATCTAAGCCGTGTCAATTTGGCAGGAGCCACCTTGAATGGAGCGAGTCTCCATCGAGCAAACCTATCGGGAGCCATCTTAGATGGGGCAAGTCTGATGGGTTGCCAACTCGTTGAGGCAAATCTGCGGGCAAATTTGTTGGGTGCAAACCTGATGCAAGCCGATTTGACGGAAGCCGATCTGCGTGGGGCAAACCTGCGAGGCGCAAACTTAATGCAATCTCGACTCGCGCACACCGCATTAGCAGGAGCCTTCCTGAGCGGGGCAAACCTGATGGGCGTGAGCTTGTCAGGGGTTGACCTGCGTGGGGCAGATCTGCGTGGGGCAAACTTAAGTGGAGCCAACTTAAGCGGAGCCAACCTGACACAAGCCGACTTGCAAGGGGCAATTCTGAGCGAGGCAAATCTGGAAGAAGCCGATCTGCGAGATGCTAATTTAGCCGGAGCCAATTTGACCGGCGCAAATCTCCTCTGTGCAGACTTAGAAGGCGCAAATCTCAACGGCACAACCTTGGTGAGTGCTTGCTTAAAAGGTACAGTTTTAGAAAAGACATAGTTTGCTTAGAAAAGGCATAGCGTGGGTAGCGTTGAAAGGACTGAACACTCTCACTCCAGCAGACATTAAAAACTGGGCACATGATGCTCAGGCAAACGCATCTCAAGGACGAGTCATTCGACGGATTCGCCTTCTCGCAGATGCCAATCCGCAGTGGTTTGCCGTTGAGATTCGTTGTGAAACCGGACAGTCATGGAGTTTGGGTGATACGACGTGTTCGTTTCCATTGATGAGCGTGATCAAACCTTTTTTGCTGCTCTATTTATTAGAAAAGTTTGGGATGCAAGTATTTGAGTGGGTTGGCATAGAACCTTCTGATGCGCCATTCAACTCACTGGAGCAACTGATTGCCGATCGCGGATATCCTCGCAACCCAATGATTAACAGTGGTGCCATTGCCCTTACCGATAAACTACCGGGACAAAATGCAACCGATCGCTGTCATCAACTCTGTGATTGGCTCAATCAAACGGCAGGCTGTCAATTGAAACTGGACGAAGCCATGCTGGCATCCGTGCGATCGATTGGCAGAGAACCCAACCAAGTCCTGGTGCGCTATCTGGCTCAACAAAGTCGCTTGCGTGATCCTGATGTTGCTCTCGACACCTATGAGCAAATTTGTTGTCTCTCTGGACAAGTCGCTGATCTGGCTCGTCTAGGAGAGTTGTTGGCATTCGATCGCGATTTAATCAACCCTCACCATCGCCGCACCGTGAATGCCATTATGCTCACCTGTGGACTCTACGAAGCGTCTGCCGCTTTTGCCGTGCGAATTGGTCTACCGATGAAATCGGGGATTAGCGGCGGATTGGTGGCAGTTGTGCCAGGGGAAGGCGCGATCGCTTGTTATAGAACCCATTTGAGATCTTTATAATGGTAGGTCAAGGCACTGACATCCCTCTAATCTATTCTGATGACATATTCTAGCGACCTCACCGATGAAGAATGGGCAATTACTGAACCCCTGTTGCCC
>JAAUSF010000106.1 GCA_012033255.1 Cyanobacteria bacterium RU_5_0 | reverse complement strand
TTGACCGATCGCTTCGATGATTCCCGTCAAGAGATGATCAATAAGCTGAGCGATCGCTTTGATGATTCGCGGCAAGAGATGATCAACAAATAGCATCAACCCGTCGATTGTCATACCCAGTCACTCCCCAATTCTGATTGAGACAATCATTACAATGGGTCGATCAATTAAATAGGTAAATTCTCTCGGTGGCGCTATTGGTTTTTTCCAGAGTGCCACCTTTTCTAGCGTATTTGAGGAGCTAATTCATGATTCAAACTTTTTTGAAGAAAGGCGATCGTAGCTAGGATCAATTTCGAGATTGCCGAAATCGCACACGATCGCCGAGTCGATCGCCCTACAGTTTGACCAACTGATCGGAAAGTAGATGCTTGGCAAGTTCAACGTACAACGTAATGTTCTGACGACCTACCACATAAACAATATCCCCTGGTGACAGGGTGATTTTCTGGCTGCATCGAGCGGGCCACCAAGACCCTCGGAACTTGATCCGTCCAGCTTTTTGTGGTTCGATCGCTTGAGTCACGATCGCTTCATTTGCCAGCGTCACATAGTAGTTTCGCAGCACCTCATTGGACAAATGGTGAGAGGTGCCGTGAGTCTCAGTAAGCAAAACCGTTCTGAAAAAGCTCACTAAAAGGTTCAGCATTTGTTCCTCCAGAGAACAAGCAGAGGGGTCATGACGATTAATAAACACGCCTCACCACACTGGAGACAGTTTAAAGTTATGTTGCAGGTCTCACCTCCGGCTAAAGCGATGGTCGAGGGTTTTACCCCTCGCTAGTATTCTCTCAATTACCCGCAAAATTTGCTATTCAGACAATTTCAGGCAATTCAAGCCGTTTTTCTCAAACCCAACAAACTGAAAACTTAAAAAAACTCAGCAAAGTTCAGCAAAGTTCAGTTCTAGACTTGAGGATCAGCATTTACCGCTTATGGAATGAATGGAAGCTGACGACGCACTCAGATTTATTGAAGAACTATTAGCTGAACAGGAGAAACAACTCAATGACTCACAAAGAACGGTTTTTCGGGGTGCTTGGCAAGGAAAAGGCTACAAAGAAATTCACCAAGATTCGCTAGGCGGCAGTCTTGAGCATATCATGCGGAATGTCGGTCCCAATTTGTGGAAACTACTGAGTGAGGTTCTAGGCGAAAAGGTAAGCAAAAACAGGTTGAAGGGTCCGATAGAACGAGCGCGAGAACGACGATCGGCTGCTCCAACCCGCTCCACCCTATCTCAGCCCGAACGGCAAACTCCTTCATCTACTCATTCATCTACTCATTCATTAAGGCAACAGAACTCATCGAACACCTTTAGAAGTTGGTTGACTACGCGACAGGATTGGGGAACTGCTCCAGATGTCTCGTTGTTTCGTGGGCGTACCAGAGATTTAGACGGCTTGGAGCAATGGATCACAATCGATGGTTGTCGCCTAGTGACATTATTTGGTATGGCTGGCATTGGCAAAACCGCTTTATCAGTAAGACTGTCACAGCAGGTTCGAGATCAGTTTGAGATATTAATTTGGCGATCGCTAGACAGTTCCCAGTGGCGCAATCGTCCTCCGTTAATTCAAGAACTGTTCGCGAATCTGATTCAGTTTCTATCTAACCAACAAGAGGCTCAGGGAAGCTGGTCGCGTCTATTTCACCATTTAGTAAACTATCGCTGCTTGATTATCTTAGATGGGTTTGAGGCAGTTCTACGGAGTGGTGTTCATGACGGTACATATCGAGAAAATTACGAAACCTATGGCGAATTTCTCAAACAAATAGGTAGCATCGATCATCAAAGTTGTTTGGTGCTGACAAGCCGAGAAGAACCGAAAGAAATCGCCACCATGAAAGGGGATATGCGCCTAATTCGATCGCTCGAAGTGACAGGTCTAGGAGAGTGGGAAGGGCGCGAAATCTTTATGACCAAGAACACTTTTTCCCAAGCTGAAAGTGATTGGATGACTTTGATTCAGCGCTATGGTGGAAACCCTTTTGCGTTGAATGAAGTAGCCACGATCGTTCGGCATGTCTTTGGAGGAAACGTAACCCGTTTTGTTGACCATTTGAATCAGGAAACCGCTATTTATAGTGATTTTCGCGACTTACTAGATCAGCAGTTCGATCGCCTATCACCACTGGAAATAGCGATTATCCGTTGTTTGACAAATAGTGATGAGCCAGTTACGATCACAAGCATACTACAAACTGTAGAGCGGATATCTTGGACACAATTGCAGGAAGTCCTTCAATCGTTGCGACGGCGATCACTCATCGAAGCTGATTCACTGCATTATTCGTTACAGCCGTTGCTGATGGAATACGCAGTCAACTGGTTGAGGAGGGGATCGGCTTAATACGATATTGATTCTATTTAATCTATGATTAATGTGTTGGTTATTTTGATGAATCGATTTCTCGATCGGGCTAGGGTTAGGTTATGGTGTCATAAGCTACATCAATATTCAAAGTTCAACAATTTAAGGCTTCCCTCGTAACACTTTATTCCATCTACTTCTGTCTGCTCCAAGAACGTCAATTCATCTGGGTGCAATTCCGAGGAAGCAGTTAAAATGACAAACCATGCATATCTTCAATTGCGGCGAGATGCCGAGTATTTGTATGCCCATTTGTTCAATCTTCGACGGATTGAATCGCCCGATGCATTAATCGATCGATTTCGCAGGTTATTCATTGAAAGTGTAGAGTATCCTGAGCTAGGAATCTTAGCGGCTCTCCATAGGATCGCAACTTCAACTTGGGCAGAACATGAATTCAAATTTGTCTTGAATCGTTGCTGCTACATTCTAATTAATTACTGGTGGCTGCAAGCCTACTGGTGGTTAGACCCTAAGTTCAAGCAAGCTACTGTTGAACTCATCGCCCTGATCGCGTCTGCTCCTACTCAATCTACTAGTTCTCTAGCAACTGAACGCTTGCGGCAACTGGTTAATCACTTCACTCAAACTGACCAGTACACGATACTGCAACGGCGTGCTTGGTTAGCCGAACACAAACTCAGTAGTGACCCTAAAACTCAAACCGTAGGCAGTTTAATTCATCGCTATCCCTTCCTATATCCCTACTATGTCATGGATTGGGATAGTAGTGAAACAGGGCATCAAGTCGTCAGGCGATTACAGACTGAACGAGAGCAACAATTTGAACGAGATTTGCTGCGATATACCACTCATTTACTACGGAAATCGAATCAATCGCCTCGATCGTCTTTACTGGTAGAGGTTGAAAATCCCACATTACTTACTCCTCGACAGTTGGAATCTACCATTCGACAATTTGCGGGTAAAGTAGAAGGCTCCCGTACTTATCGAGATACTGCAAGACAATTTATAGATTGCCTCAAGCAGACAAAATCCTACCGTGACATGAAAGGGCAGATCTATGACTATCTAACCACGTCAATCCGCTATTCTAAACAGCCAGACTACGGAGAACATTACTTTAATCGCTGGTTATCAACGCAATTGGAAAATATGCTGCCGCAACGAGATATCCTCAAACCAAACAGTTTTCTCCTAATTCAAACCTGCGGTTATTTGATAGATGCTTTAATTGCCAATCCGTTTCACAAACCAAACGATCATGTCATTTTCGTTGACCTGATTAATAACTTACAAGCGACTTGGACGATCGGCTTGCTCCTCAAACTTGCCTTAGTATGCGAACTGGTGACCTACAATTTGGATGCCATTAAATCTACCCTTGCCAAGCGATTCACTTCAATTTTCAGATATTATGAATCGAGGGTTAGAGGTGATGTTGAATGGTTAGTTGAATGCCTAGAAAACTTAATGGTGGCGTTGAGTATCCACTTTGGTCAAGGTGATTTTTATTTTTCTTGGGCAAGCTTACTCTAAACCTTTTTTCTCGTAATTTCAGCCATTAAAGAAAACTTATTCAACCAGAGGAATCAAGACTTCAAATTCAGTACCAATGCCTGGTTGTGATTTGAGATTCAGCTTTCCGCCGTGTTTCTGTGCCACAATTTCATGACTGATTGCAAGTCCTAATCCTGCACCTTCACTAGCAGGCTTCGTTGTAAAAAAGGTTTCAAAGATTTGTTTCTGAATTTCCAAGGGAATTCCGGAAGCGTTATCGGTAATCTGAACTGAAATCCAATCTATCATTTCAGCCGTAGAATTAATGTCAGATTGAATTGATGTGGTAATTTCAATTCGAGGATTCCAGGTTGAATTGAGTCGATCGGGTGCTTTTTTCAGTACAGCTTCTTTCTCCAGCAGTGCATCGATCGCATTCCTAATAATATTTATGAATACTTGCCCTAGCTGACCAGAGTAACCGTTTACCAGAGGGAGATCACTATAGCGTTTTACTACCTCAATGTCTCTCAACTGACTATTCAAAATCAGCAGGGCACTGTCTAAACAATCATGAATATTCAGAGGTTCACGCTTAGACTCATCCATGTGGGCAAAGTTACGCAAGCTCCTGATAATTTCCTTCAGCCGCTCTGCTCCCATCTTTAGAGTTTTAATCAGTTGAGGTAAAGCTTCCAATGAAGGTTTCCCGTCGATTTGCTCCTTAATTTTAGTGAGCTTAGGGTTAAACTCAGGAATTTCTGACTCGTAGGCATTTACTAAATAAATAAGAGTTTGAGTATAGTTTGATAAATAACTTAAATTCCCGGTAATAAAACTAGCAGCATTCAAGATTTCATGAACGACGCTAGCAACAATTCGCCCAAAGCCTGCCATCTTTTCAGTTTGAATAATGTAAGCTTGAGTACGTTCATGTAGCAATTGCTTCGCAAGCTTATGGATCTGAGATTGAGCTACTAACAGTTCATAAAAATCGAGCAAGCGATAAACTTGGGGAGCTAATTCGACGACAATTGGCTCATAGCGAAGTTCGGGCGATCGTTGCAACGTAAGATGGGCAGCCTCTACAACTGGAACATTCCCTGAGCAGATGAGAAACTCAATATGGGCAAACTCGTAGAGCGTTTTAATCGATCGATTAAAAAATAGTGACAATCCATAAGGACGTCCCATTTGCTCTAGGAATCGTCGTCGAGAAATCATACCGACTAATTGCATATCCTCAGTTAAGATTATCCCTGGCAGGAGAGGATTAGCATTAAAAATTCGGGCAACCTCTTCACCTAAACAATGAACTTCAACTCTACTGGAGTATAGTGGTAACTCTCGAAGAGTAGAGTCTAGCTTCAAGCCTTGAGATGATTCAAAACGCGGTATTGTTACGGGAGAAGCATTTAGCATAAAGGAGAAAAGATTCTAGTTTCTTAATAAGAAGACGTTAGGTGAATCGATTTCAGTTTTCCTAAGTAGTTAAATAGACTGGCAAGATAAATTAATTGGATTTAACGTCGAGTTAACTTTTATCTAACTCTTACTTAACTGTTTACTTTTACGTGACATATATAAACAGGATCATTCTGATTATTTCAATAACCCTGGAAATGCAAAATTCCCAAGCTAACAACTTAATTAGATCTTTATTCTGTAGCCATAAGCATAAAGATAGAGCTTAATTGACCCATTTAATCCGGAACGACACGATGTACGATGTAACTTTAATAATCCGTTCTGGTTAATTGCAGAATGATGTAGAGATAGCCATAAACCTAATCACACTTCGATTACGGTGTGTTGAGGCGGTAATGGGTAATCGAAATTGGAACTCCTCCATTGACATAGGAACTCCTTATTCTTTATTCTCTTGTATAGCAGTAGCCAGCGTGGTTAGGACATTGCCCAAGGCTGAAAGGCAAACGGTCAATCAATCCTGACTCAGCACTCAGTCCTCAGAACTCAGCACTTAGCTATAGAAGCTAGAAGAATCTACTCAACTAAAGGAATCAGAACTTCAAATTCAGTGCCAACTCCGATTTCTGACTTGAGGATAAGTTTGCCTTCATGTTTTTCAGTCACAATTTGATGACTGATTGCCAACCCTAAACCTGTACCTTTACCGACAGGTTTAGTCGTAAAGAAGGTATCAAAGATGCGCTCTTGAATTTCTGTAGGAATTCCGGGACCATTATCTATAATGTGAATCGAAATCCATTTAGTGTCTTCATTACCAGAATCAACACCGCTCTGAAACTCAGTCTTAATTTCAATCTGAGGTAGCCACATCTGGCTTTGATCTACAAAATGATGAGGCATTGTCTGATCGAGCAATGCTGCTTTAACAGAGACAAATTTCTCTAGTAATGCATCTGCTGCATTGCTAATAAGATTCATAAATACTTGACTCAGTTGCCCAGAGTAACAGTTAACTGGCGGTAAGTTGCCGTAGTTTTTCACGACTTCAATATCTTTCAACCGATTGTTTAAGATCAATAAAGTATTATTGAGACAGTCATGGATATTCATTGGCTTTCGTCTCGCCTCATCCATGTGAGAGAAGTTACGCAAGCCTCCCACAATATCCTTCAATCGATCTGATCCCATCTTGAGGCTGTTGATCAAAGTGGGTAAGTCTTGAAGGAGAAATTCTAAGTCAATATCTTCTTTAACTTCAGTGATTCTAGAAGTTGATTCAGACATTTCAGATTCGTAGACGTTGACTAGCTCAATTAGCTCTTGAGTATAGTTTGATAGGTAATTTAAGTTGCCTGAAATGAAGTTTACAGGATTCAAAATTTCGTGAGCAACATTGGCAACAATTCGTCCCAAACTTGCCATCTTCTCAGTTTGAATAATCTGAGATTGAGTGCGTTCGTGAAGCAATTGTTTGGCAAGTTCGTGAATTTGGGATTGGGCAACTAGCAATTCATAAAAGTCAAGTAGTCGATATTCCTGTGGAGCAAGTTCTACCACGATCGGCTCATAACGCAGTTCAGGCGATCGTCTCAAAGCTAGACGGGCTGCCTCCATAATAGGGGTACCCCCTGAGCAGGTCAGAAACTCAGTGCAAACAAAAGCGTAGAGTGTTTTGATCGATCGATTCAAAAACAGAGCCAAGCCATAGGGACGCCCCATTTGCTCTAGAAATCGCTGCCTGGAAATCATGCCAACTAAATGCCTCTGGGCTGTTAGAACCACTCCGGGTAACAGAGGATTAGCATCAAAAAAACGAGCGACTTCTTTACCTAAGCAACTTGCCTCAATCTCACTGGAAAATAGCGGCAAATCTCGCAGGGTTGATTCTAGGTTCAAACGTTGGTATGGCGTATTTTGGAATGGTGTTTCAGAATGAACGACTAACATAAAGTAGTAGAAAAAGCTCTGATTTGAGAGGAAGAAGCTAGGGAGAAAATAGATAGACTAGCTAAGCCACATTCCTACTTTTCCCAATCAGTAGGAAATACTAAATTAACTGTTAGTAGGCTTAATTCTTTGTTAACCTAAAGTTAACCATTGGTCTAGTACCCTCCCTTTTCTCACTTCATACCAACACCATTGTTTCAGGAAATAATGAAGATTGAAATTAACAAATGCACACGCACCGTGTCGCGAATGCCATTCTCGTTAACGGACATAATCGATCGCTGCCATTTGGTACCGCCAATTGATGGTGCGGGGTTGAATACGAGGCTGTGGAATCATCATATGCATCTGAGTGTAAGTTTCTGCTGAAACGCAGTACCGCCAGTTGATGATACGCGCTTTAACATAAGGTTTGATAACAGGAGTATGATTGTAAGTATGTCCGCGATAAATCAGTTTCATGGATATGGCTCCGATTTTAAGTATGTTAGGTTTAACGGATTCCGAAGTAAGTTGCGCCGCGATAGGTTAGCCTCAGAATGCTTTGAGGTGAATCGGTATCCGCCAACAGTTTGATTTGCATCGGGATGCCACGATATTTACCAGCAAACTGATATTCAGTTGTTTGAACTGCCAACGTGGATGGTTCGTAATTGATGCCGCGATAACACAGTTTCATGAGATGCCTCCTTGTTTAAGAACGTAATTTAACATGCGTAAAATGATTCAGGACGCATGTTCATACCGAATGAGGGATATTCCGCGATCGCAAATCCAGGGAAAACTTGCGATCGCAAAGTTAATATGCAAACGATTGAAATGCAGCTATACAAACAAAACCTGACGATACAGGGCTATCTCTAAATGTTTGGAGTTGCAGTCGCCATTTAGACGAACAACAACTATAGTTTGCAATGCTTCTTGCGATCGTGCCAGCCAAGATAAGCGAGTTAAGCTTTAACTTAAACACTAAGCTAATCGGCATTCATTTTTGCATTGGCTAATTTTTGAATGTCCAATTGGGGCACTGAGGTTAAACGTGATTTCGTTGTAGCGTTTCCAGTGTTTGTCGGTAAAAATCAGCCCTGTGCGCCAGCCAACCCGATCGCCAATCTTCGCCCAAACATCGGCTTTGTCCCAGTAGATATCACATTCGTGTTTACGAATCTGCGATGCACAAGAGGGCACTGCCCTAACTTACGCGACGTGCAACTCTACGGCTACAAACTGCAATTTATTGTGAGCTAAGGATCTTGCCTGCCTCGATCTGGATGGGCGGGACATCTATCCCACAAGAAATGCAAGGAAGTTGCACATCGCGTAAATTTTGGCTTTTTAAGCAGGTTCTCAGGCTTCGTCGTAAGCCTCCAGGTCAAGCAGGTAAAGGTAAGGTTCTACCATTTCAGGACGACGAAAGGCGATCGCCCGCAGGAAATGCCAATCTTCCAACCCTTCAAAGGGGCTAGTATATTCATCCTGTTCCAATCGCTTCGCCAGTGCCGCCACTTCTGTTTCCGTGATTCTAGCGACATCTTGTTCCGAAAAGTGCAACGTTTTCATCACGAACCCCTCCTTATTAGCGCATCCGTACTGGATTTCCGTAAAGCTACAGATGCAGCTTCTAAGACCATCCTATAGTTGTTTCAGAGTGAATCGGACTGAAATAGTCCTTCTTCTATAAATCTTTGCATCAGACTTAACACAACAGGCTGAATTTCATGCCCCATATCAAGCTCATGAAACTGAACAGGCACACCCAAACCCAACAGGCTATCTCGTGCTTGATAAGCCGCTTGCAAGGGCACGACTCGATCTTGTCTACCATGCACCAGTAGTACATTCCGGAAAGCATCTGGCTTTTTCTGTTGTGTGAAGCGCGTAGGAGCATGAAGATATCCGCTTAACACCATCAGCGCAGCAAAAGGTAGATGCAACCCCACGTCTAGCGTCATAGCTCCTCCCTGCGAGAAGCCACTTAAAATTGTACGGGAAAGCGGAATTCCGGTGTCTCCCTCCAGAGACATAAGCCAGTTTGTCAATTGAGTTCGGCTTTCTGTAAGGTCTAGCTGATCATAAAAATCTGGATGGCTGAGGAAAGAATAGTTTTCCGGGAAGTTATACCAAGCCCGACCTGTCGCTGCGTAAGGAAACGGGAACGGCGCATTGGGAAACATAAACTGGTAGTCAGGCAAGTCTAGAAAAGAGGCTAAGGCTGCCACATCTTGGGCATTTGCACCCCAACCGTGAAGAACGATGAGTAATCCTTTGGCTTGCCCATTGCGGGGAGGAATCGAGATCGTTTGTAACAACTCTAAAGTCCAAAAAAAGGTGAACTTTCCAATCTTAGTTTTGTGAGAGCCAGATTCAACTATCCTGAGATTCAACTATGGTAAAACATCCACTTAGGATATTTGATTTGCAAGCGGAAGAAGGGGGCGATCGAGTTATGGCGCGGTTGGCATTGCTGAGTACGTCCGATAAGACAGGGTTAGTAGAGCTAGCTCGGAGTCTGGTGGAAGAATTTGAGTTTGAGATTATTAGCAGTGGCGGTACAGCAAAAACGCTGCAAGATTCAGGAATTCCGGTAGTGAAAGTGTCAGATTACACGGGATCGCCAGAAATTTTAGGGGGACGGGTAAAAACCTTGCATCCTCGGATTCATGGTGGGATTCTGGCACGACTGGATGTCGCAGACGATTTAGCCGATTTGGCAGCCAACCAAATCCGTCCGATCGCCCTGGTCGTGGTCAATCTTTACCCGTTTGAGCAGACGATCGCCAAACCCGGAGTCACATTGGCAGACGCGATCGAGCAAATCGACATCGGTGGACCCGCCATGCTGAGAGCCGCCGCCAAAAACTTTGCTCACCTAACAGTTCTTTGCAATCCTAATCAATACAACGACTATCTAGAAGAACTGCGACAAAACGAAGAACCTTCCCTGGCATTCCGCCAAACCTGTGCCCTGGAAGCCTTTCAGCATACTGCTGCTTACGATCGAGCCATCTCAACCTATTTAGAAAGGATGAAGGCGGAAGGCGGAAGGATGAATGAATGGAATGATCCCACTACCTCTAATTTCACCCTTTATCCTTCATCCTTTATCCTTTCCGGAACCCTACTACAATCGTTACGCTATGGCGAAAATCCACATCAGCCTGCGGCGTGGTATCAAACTGGGGCAGTTCCGACGGGATGGGCAGCCGCGCAGAAGCTGCAAGGGAAAGAGTTGAGTTATAACAATTTAGTGGATTTGGAGGCGGCACACCGGATTATCAACGAGTTTCCGGAGAATCGACCTGCTGCCGTGATCATTAAACACACGAATCCTTGTGGGGTGGCGTTGGGTGACAGTTTGGTCGAGGCTTACCAGAAGGCGTTTGTGGCAGATTCGGTGTCGGCATTCGGTGGCATTGTGGCGTTAAATCAGACGATCGATTCACCCACGGCAACTGAACTCACCCAAACCTTCTTAGAATGCGTGGTTGCGCCGGGATGTGATGCGGAAGCCGAACACATTCTGGCTGCAAAATCGAAAGTGCGTGTGTTAGTTTTGCCCGATTTAGCTACTGGAGTAAAGGAACTGGTTAAGCCGATCGCAGGCGGTTTTCTAGTGCAAACAGCGGATGATCAGAAGACCGATCCGACTCAATGGAATATTGTTACCGATCGCCAACCCACGGATGCTCAGCGTGCAGAACTCTTGTTCGCCTGGAAAGTATGTAAACACGTGAAGTCGAATGCGATCGTGGTCACCCATCATCAGATGACATTGGGAATTGGAGCAGGACAAATGAATCGGGTTGGTTCGGTCAAAATTGCCCTAGAGCAAGCCGGAGAAAAGGCGATCGGTGCCGTGCTTGCGAGTGACGGATTTTTCCCTTTTGATGATTCTGTGCGATCGGCGGCAGCAGCTGGGATTGCGGCGATCGTTCAACCCGGAGGCAGCCTGCGCGATCAAGATTCGATCGATGCTGCCAATGCATTAGGATTAGTCATGATATTCACCGGGGTACGGCATTTTCTGCATTAGTCATTGCTGTCTCCGACCACTACAACCACTCGCTCTGTCAACCAACAAAACATTACCTCGCCTGCCTCATATTACCCTTTTGCTGAAATGGATTGGGGGTATAGATCTTCCTGACACTCTATAGCGGTTCTCACTTGAGCGAGGTACGGGGGTGTGGGGGTTACACCCACGCAGGGGGCAGCGCCCCTGCACCCCCTGGACTCCATCGATCTGCAAACCGCTATATACCCACTTCAAATTGGCAATTGCTACGAGGTGAGGCGATGCAAAGGAGAACATATCCCTTCTGTGTCTGAGAGGGTTTGAGCGCGATCGCTCATAATTGCTCAACCTCACCTCGAATTAGATGAGCCGCACAGATAATGCCACCCATGCGGCAACCGATAGGCAACCGGAGTCTTGTGGCTTCGATCGCCTCTAACATGAATACATCTTCCGCCACTTCAACGACAAAGTGGTCACGATTGAGTCATTCAAGCCGATGAGTCGTCATGTAAAAATCGGTCTAGAATAAACTGCTTTAAGTGCGGTTGTTCCGGATTAAGTCCCAGTTCTTCTGCTTTGACAAGGACTTGTTCTAAGGTTAGATGCTCCTGAACAGCCGTGGAAATGAGAGCGATCGCACCAGCCCGCATTCCCGCACCCCGATCGATTGAAAGTCTAGGCAATGTTTAACCTCCGTAGTTGGTAGAAAACGACTGCTTTGGAATTGTCTACCATACTGTGGCGATACGACAACAGGGGTTTAAACCATCAGTCGTTCACTCTTCTCGGTTCCTAAGCCTTACCAGAAACCGCATTTCGGAGGTTTTGCTTCAATGTCCTACGCCTGTTTTGGCACCCGTTCTACTCTCTAGAATGGCTTTCGCGATCATGGTGACAACGGCTAAACATGCCAACAACACAGCAGCCGTGTAAGCCTCCTGAGTATGATATTGCTTGTAAGCGTCTTCCACAAACAAGGGCAACGTTTGAGTTTTACCGCCGATATTACCGGAGACAACGATGACTGCCCCAAATTCGCCCATCGCCCTTGCATTTGTCAAAAGCACTCCATAGAGTAAACCCCAGCGAATGGAAGGCAAAGTCACACGCCAAAATGTTTGCCACTCACTTGCCCCCAATGTCTTTGCGGCTTCTTCCTGCTCTGTGCCAATTTCCTCCAAAACAGGAATCACTTCTCGCGCCACAAATGGTAACGAGACAAACACTGTCGCTAACACCATACCAGGTACAGCAAAAATGATCTTGATATCATTCGCTTCTAACCACGGACCGAACCAACCATTGCGTCCGTAGAGCAAGACAATCATCAACCCTGCAACCACTGGAGAGACAGAGAACGGCAGGTCAATGATACTAATCAGCAAAGCGCGTCCGGGGAAGTTTTTGTTGCGACCGATCGCCCATGCAGCGCACAGCCCAAAGATCGTGTTGAGCGGTACAGTGATAACCGCCATCAATAACGTTAGTTTCGCCGCATTGAGGAATGCTCGTTCTGTAAACGTGTTCAGAAATATCCCAATTCCACCACTAAAAGCTTGCACAAATACATTCACAGCAGGAATAACTAACACTACTCCTAAGTAAAACAAGACAAACGCAATTAGAAGCGGCTTGACGAACGTTTGCGCTCCTGACTTTGCATCCGGTTGAGCAGCAGAGGGTGGTTTCGGAGTTTGATCAAACCGAGGCGTATCAATTGCCATAACGTCGTCCCCAAGCTTGTAAAAGGTTAATGGCTAACAACATCACCAGTGAGATTAGCAACATCACTGTCCCGATCACGGTTGCTCCTGCATAATCGTATTGTTCCAATCGCTGGAAGATCAGCACCGGAGCGATCAAGTCTTTGAACGGAATATTAGCGGCGACGATAACGACAGAACCATACTCTCCGACTGCTCGTGCAAATCCAAGTGCAACACCCGTCAACACAGCAGGCATCAATGGAGGCAACACAACCCGCCAAAACGTCTGCCACTGAGACGCACCTAACGACCATGCCGCTTCTTCCACGTCCTTCTCTGCCTCCTGCAACACCGGCTGCACCGTCCGCACGACAAACGGCAACGAGATAAATAGCATGGCGACGAATACCCCCAGTCGGGTGAACGCAATCTTGATGCCAAAGGGAGCAAACAGAGAGCCAAGCCAGCCATTGTCGCTATAGACCGTTGCCAACGTTAAACCGGCAACGGCAGTTGGCAAGGCAAACGGTAAATCGATGAGCGAATCGACAAATTGCTTGAATGGGAAATCGTAGCGCACCAGCACCCAAGCAATAATTAAGCCTGCAACACCGTTGATCAGTCCGGCGAATAGAGCGGTGATAAACGTGACATTGTACGCGGAGAGGGCAACCGGACTTGTAGCAATTCTCCAAATCTCACTCAGACTCAAAGTACTGGCTTTCAAGATCAGGGCAGCGATCGGCACCAATAGCATCAGGGTCAGGTAGCCCCCTGTCACAAGCCACGGAATCGACGGGAGCGAGAATTTCTGTGATGCCGAGACAGAAGCCGATTCGGGCGTCGAAGAAACTGCCATTCGTGTGACACTCCAAAGATAGTTATGGTGATGGGTGATAGGTGATTGGAGGCTCTGCCTTCAGTAATCGAGGGACAGAGTCACTTCAAAGACATTCCCGGTAGAACCAGGGAACGAGCCTGGGTTATGAAATCGTTCAGTTTTAGCCGTTTTGCCAGCGAACCAGGGGTTGATTCCCCATTTCCCATCCCCCATTCCCCATCTACCGTGTACACACAAGTGGTTGAATCTAACCCAACTCCTGCCGAACCGCCCCCTAACCCCCAATTTTGGGGGAACCGAACCGATCAAAGTCCCCCAGAATTGGGGGATTTAGGGGGCAAGACACCGTTCAACTCCAACCCGATCGATTTGTGTGTACACGGTAGCATCCCCCATTCCCAAATGAAAATCAAGCTCCGACTTTAGCTTGAATTTGGTCAAAGATTGCATTGTCATCAAAGAACTTCGCCTGCACTTCATCCCAACCACCCAATTCTTGAACGGTGAATAGTTTAGTGATTTTGGGATATTCATTGGCATATTTCTCACCAACGGTTGGATCAACAGGGCGGAAACCCACTTTAGCGAATTCTTCCTGCGCTTCTGGAGTGAACAAGAACTCAACAAATGCTTCGGCAACTTCGCGAGTTCCGTGCTTATCGACATTGGCATCGACGATCGCAACGGGACTGTCGATCGAGATATTTACATCGGTTGGCACGATGAAGGGTAAGCCTTCACCTTTTTGTTCTGCCAAAATCGCTTCGTTTTCATAGTTGATCAACACATCACCCTGACCCTGCTTAAAGAATACGTCAGTCGCTTCTCGCGCATCCTTCGGTAAAACAGGCACGTTCTGATAGACGCTCGTTGTGTATTCAAGCGCCTTAGTATCATCGCCACCCGTTTGAGCGATCGCCCCCCATAGCACCATAAAGTTCCAGCGGGCACCACCAGAAGTCTTAGGGTTCGCTGTAATTACCTCAATATCATCTCTGGTCAGGTCTGTCCAACCATTCACGCCTTTGGGGTTGCCTTCACGAGTAATTAGGGCGGCAACGGAGGTATGGACGATCGAGTTGTTGGGCGCTTCTTTCTCCCATCCCGGTTGAATCAATTCGGCCTGCTCAATTTTTTTCGTGTCTAGCGCCAATGCCAGTGCCACGATATCCGCATCCAAGCCATCGATCACGGCACGAGCTTGAGAGCCGGAGCCAGCATAGCTTTGGTCAAACACAACCTCTTGATTGTGTTCTGCATTCCACTTAGTTGCAAACTTGGGAATGATTTGCTCGTATGCCGCTCGCGTCACTGCATAGGATACGAGCGTCAAGTTTACTGTTCCGCCTTGCGCCGGAGATGCGCTGTCACCATTGGGTGAGGCAGCCGGATCACCGCCACTTGGGCTGTTACAAGCTGCCAAGGAAACACACAATCCCAGTCCAACCAGAAATAGAGACAGAAAACCCTTCAGCGATCGCAACCGCAACTTGTTTGGGCTAAACCTAGTCAGCCTGAACTTACCCATTGCCAACCCCTCCCTTAAGAAAAAACAAATTTGTGAGCAAACAGACCTTAAAAGTTCGGTACATTTATCAAGATACCGGAGTATTAAGGATAAACTTACACTAGTTTGTGTTAAAACTCCAGTATCTTGATAAGCTTACCGGGGTTGTCAAGCTAGCGTACTTTTTTTGGCTGGAGGGGGCAAGACATGGGGATTTCGGTAGACAACGTATCTAAGTCTTTTGGCGACTTCAAAGCCGTTGATCAGGTCAGCATTGAGATTAAGACGGGGTCGCTGGTTGCTCTTCTGGGTCCATCGGGTTCAGGAAAATCCACATTATTACGATTGATTGCAGGACTTGAACAACCCGATCGCGGTCGCATTTACATCATTGGGCGAGATACCACTTACGACAGTGTACAAAATCGCAAAATTGGATTTGTCTTTCAGCATTATGCGCTGTTCAAGCACCTGACGATTCGCCAAAATATTGCCTTCGGACTCGAAATCGCCAAACAACCCAAAAACCGGATCAAAAATCGAGTTGAAGAACTGCTGGAGTTGGTGCAGATGACCGGATTGGGCGATCGCTACCCCTCACAACTTTCTGGTGGACAACGGCAACGGGTCGCCCTTGCCAGGGCACTCGCCCTTGAACCGCAAGTGTTATTGCTGGATGAGCCGTTTGGCGCATTGGATGCCAAAGTCCGGAAAGATCTGCGGGTTTGGCTGCGTAATCTGCATGATACGGTTCATGTCACCACGGTTTTTGTCACCCATGATCAAGAGGAAGCGATGGAAGTGTCTGATGAACTAGTTGTGATGAACAAGGGCCGAGTGGAGCAAGTTGGCAGTCCGGCTGACCTTTACGACAATCCGGCTACACCCTTTGTCATGAGCTTCATTGGACCGGTTAACGTCTTGCCCAGTACGGCCGCTCTCTTCCAGCGCACAGGGTATCGCATAGATCACTCTCACGTATTTCTCCGTCCTCATGATGTGATTGTGGAACTTACACCGGATGATGCTTCTGTATCCGCGATCGTTCACCGGATTATTCATCTCGGATGGGAAATTCAGGCAGAATTAACCCTAAACGATGGCGAAACATTCACGGTGTATCTGTCGCGAGAACAGTTCGATCGTCTTGATCTCAGACCCAACCAACAGGTTTATGTGAAGCCTAAAGAAGCGAAATCGTTTGCTGTTCAATCGGTGTGAGACGAAATGCCCTTCCCATAAAAAAACTACTTCACTTAGAATGTCGATACAGTTAGAGAGTGGTTGATAAGGAATTGCTGAACGATGTCTGAATCTTCCAATCTTTTGAAGCCGTTTCAATCTTTTGGTGAATTCACTAAACAGTGGTTCGGTCGCAATTGGCAAGTCTTGTTGTTTGTCTTGTTAGGACTGTATGCACCACTCATGGTGTTTGGTTTCTTAGCCTTGCAAATCTGGAAACATGAAAGCGGTTTAACGTGGGATGTGTCAATTATGATGGCGATCCATGCGTCTGCCCAAATCAAGCTAGATATCCTTGCCGCGAGACTGACTGATTTTGGAACGAAGTTGGGTGTCTTGCCGATGACGATTATTCTCTCGTTGGTGTTGCTATATCTGCGTCGATGGCGATCGCTCACCTATTTCCTGATCACGATGATCGGATGCGGCTTGATCAATCACACCGCTAAAGCATTTCTCCATCGGGTTCGCCCCAGTTTGTGGGACTATCCTCGACTAACCAGCTTTTCATTCCCCAGCGGTCATGCCATGTCGAGTATGGTGCTGGTGGCGGCTCTGATTATTTTGACGTGGGGGACTCGCTGGTGTTGGGTTGTGCTGATGTTTGGGAGTGTGTTTGTCGTGGCGATCGGCTGGACGCGATTATATTTAGGAGTCCATTATCCCAGCGATATTTTAGCAGGCTGGATGATGTCGATCGCCTGGGCAGTTGCCGTGAGTTTGATCGTTCGACCGAGATTAACTCAACCCGTCGAAGTGGATGAGAATCCAGTTGTGCAAGGGTGAGCCTCAATTTGGCGCTGATGCTTCGAGATTGAGGTCGATCGAGGTAAACTGTGATGACATAAATGGCTGCACTCGCCACTTGGGTGAGTTGAATCGATCGCCATTGGGGTAATGGGCAATGAAACGAGTACGCCTGATTATGAATCCGATTTCGGGGGAGGCTGAACAGCCTAACCCTATGAAGTTGCCCGAAATTATCGCCGCACTGGACGATGCAGAGATTCGAGCCGATCTTGCTTTTACCGAACCCGACGAATCGCCAGCGCAGATAGCCCAACGCGCTGTGCAAGAAGGCTATGACATGGTGGTGGTTGGCGGCGGAGATGGAACGGTCGGCGAAGTGGCAAAGGGATTGATTAACGCCCCAATTCCACTGGGGATTTTGCCAATCGGCACTTACAATAACATCGCCCGCAGTCTCAATTTGCCCAATGATCTGATTGAAGCGTGCCATGTCTTGGCACAAGGGCAGATGAAGTCGATCGATGTTGGACAAGCCAACGGTGAACATCTCTTCTTTGAAGCCGCAGGAGTGGGGCTGGATGCGGCTCTTTTCCCACTGGGCGAAGAAATCAAAGGGGGACGCTGGGGACGGATGCTGCAAGCCTTTCAACTGGCAATGGGCTATCAACCTCAATTGATGCAGATTCAATTTGATCGCCCAGTTGCAGAAGCTCGCGATCGTCCTATTCCGCGTCGTCGATTTCTCTACCGTCGTCAAGCAGCGGTTCAATGCAACTTGCGCCGATCAGCCTTGCTCGTCGTTATCGCTAATGGTCCCTATTACGGCTCTAGTTTCACTGTTGCTCCCAATGCCGTGATTGATGACGGGCTGTTAACCATCAGCATCTACCGCAATTTCAGCAAATGGGAACTGTTGCGCCACTTCTGGTCAATCAGCCGAGGGCAATATCACTACAGTCCCAAAATTGAAACCTATCATGCGGCTGAAGTTCGGATCACCTCCGAGGTCAAGCTTCCCATTCACATTGACGGACAACCCATCGGAGAACTCCCTGCCACTCTGCGTATCCTCAAACATGCCCTGCGCGTCGTTGTGCCTGACGAAACGACACCCACCTACAAGCGCCAGGATGATCCAAATCCGCCGATCGTTCTCCCTGCCAGCAAAGCCGAGGAAGCGGACACTCCATCTGAAACTTCGTGATGTCACAATCGAAGAGGGGCAACGGAGCAAAGCAGGATGGACTTAAAGATTCAATCGGCTCGATTATCCGAACACGCTGGTTTTTGGGATATCGCGATCGATCGGGGCATCATCATCCAAATTGCCTCCTCGATTCCGGTGTCCGCCAAAACGACGCTAGATGCAAACGGCAAACTAGTAGTCTACGGCATAAATTTATCCACCCTTTTTTAGGCTGCCAGTGCCTTTCCTTTGTACGTCCATTTAAATGGTTTCGCCATTGTCCGGTTAAAATAATCGACGAACTCCAAGATACGCTTTTTTAAGTCTGATTGGCTTAGGAAATTGCCTCGTCTGAGTAACTTCCGCATCAAGATGCTAAACCAAATTTCGATTTGATTGAGCCAGGAACAATGCTTAGGAGTAAAGTGAAAGACAATGCGATGGGTGGGGTCGCTCAGAAACGCGGCTCTGGTTGCCATCGACTGGAGAATGCCGTTCTTGCCCTTGATACCCAGGTCGATGTCTAATCCCTCGAGTGCTGCTATGTAGCGCACGAGCGATTCCGACTGATGGATGTTTAAGCAGTCCATGATCAAGTGCCAGCGGGTTGCCTCTGGGGCTGTGGCGAGGGTCTGTTGCACATGAACCAAGTAATCCTCTTCAGTGCGAGTCTCCCCGACCGTGGAATAAATCACCTGACCCCTGGCAACATCAAAACTGGCAATCAAGGTTTGGGTACCGTGGCGGATATATTCAAACTCCTGTCGTCGAATTTTTCCAGGACGCAGGGCTAAGTCTGGGGCTTTGCGCTCCAATGCCTGAATGCCGGTCATCTCATCGAGACTGATAGTGCGTTCCCCAACGGCACTGCGTTCCTGGGCACTCAGATAGGTTTGGCAAATGTCTTGAATCTTCTCGTCAAAGGCAGGGTCGGGGGGGGATTGAGCCAGTAGCCTGACTGATGTGGTTTGAGCGTGGCTTCTTCGAGTAAGCGCCCCACATGACGGGGCGAAATGGATGCAACGATGCCCTGCTTGACCATCTCATCGGCTAACTCCTGCGCCGTCCATTGGCTGATGGGACGAC
>JAAUSF010000105.1 GCA_012033255.1 Cyanobacteria bacterium RU_5_0 | reverse complement strand
CGGCGGAAGACCCGGAGTTTGAGACCTTTTACACCAAGAACATTCTGCTGAATGAGGGCATCCGAGCCTGGATGGCACCTCAGGATCAGCCTCACGAAAACTTTATATTCCCTGAAGAGGTATTGCCACGTGGTAACGCTCTCTAACAATCCGATCATGATGAGCAACCGCGACCAAGAATCCTCCGGATTCGCCTGGTGGTCTGGTAATGCTCGGTTAATTAACTTATCTGGCAAGCTGCTAGGCGCACATGTTGCCCATGCAGGTCTAATCGTCTTTTGGGCAGGTGCGATGACCTTGTTTGAGGTTGCTCACTTTGTACCTGAGAAGCCCATGTATGAGCAGGGATTCATTCTGCTGCCTCACCTAGCAACTCTAGGCTGGGGCGTGGGTCCGGGCGGTGAAGTGATTGACACCTTCCCCTACTTCGTTGTGGGTGTGCTTCACCTCATTTCTTCTGCGGTTCTCGGTTTGGGTGGTATCTATCACGCGATTCGTGGTCCGGAAACTCTAGAGGAATACTCTTCTTTCTTCGGCTACGACTGGAAAGATAAAACCAGATGACTAACATCATCGGCTATCACCTAATTCTGTTGGGTGTAGGCGCATTCCTTTTGGTTTTCAAAGCCATGTTCTTTGGTGGTGTATATGACACCTGGGCACCTGGCGGTGGTGATGTGCGTGTAATCAACAATCCCACTCTCAACCCTGTTGTGATTTTTGGCTATCTGCTCAAGTCTCCGTTTGGTGGCGAAGGCTGGATCGTCAGCGTCAACAACATGGAAGACATCATTGGCGGTCACATCTGGGTTGGTTTCATCTGTATCGCAGGTGGAATTTGGCATATCCTAACCAAGCCGTTTGGTTGGGTACGTCGTGCTTTCATCTGGTCAGGTGAAGCGTACCTCTCCTACAGTTTGGGTGCGTTGTCTCTGATGGGCTTCATCGCCTCTACGATGGTTTGGTATAACAATACTGCTTACCCTAGTGAGTTCTATGGTCCGACGGGTCCTGAAGCGTCTCAAGCTCAAGCTCTGACTTTCTTGATTCGTGACCAGCGTTTGGGCGCTAACGTGGGTTCTGCTCAAGGTCCTACGGGTCTGGGTAAGTATCTGATGCGCTCTCCTACGGGTGAAATCATTTTCGGTGGTGAAACGATGCGCTTCTGGGACTTCCAAGGTCCTTGGTTGGAGCCTCTACGTGGTCCTAATGGTCTAGATTTGGACAAAATCAAGAACGATATTCAACCTTGGCAAGCTCGTCGTGCGGCTGAGTATATGACTCACGCGCCTCTAGGTTCTCTGAACTCTGTCGGTGGTGTGGCAACCGAAATCAACTCGGTGAACTTCGTGTCTCCTCGCGCATGGTTGTCAACCTCTCACTTCGTTCTGGGCTTCTTCTTCCTGGTCGGTCACTTGTGGCATGCAGGTCGCGCTCGTGCGGCGGCGGCTGGTTTCGAGAAGGGAATCGATCGCGAGAGCGAACCCGTGTTGTCGATGCCTGACATTGACTAATCATCGGCTAATTTAGGTTAACGCTTTCAACGAGAAGCATTTCTAACACTTGTACGCTCCTGGATTGTTCTGGGAGCTTTTTTTATGTATAGCGACAGCCACTTGGGTGACGTATCCGCGATGCATTGAAAGAATCACCTAGCCTTAAACCTTGTTTAGTGGAGGAATTTGCTGAATGTTATTCAGATGCAGTGAGGCTAGCAAGTGATGAGACGGGTTTGTCCGTGGCAACATTTCCGCAATTATGTCCCTACAGTTCTACAAATATTCTAGACTTTGATTTTCTGCCAGAATAAACGATCGTCTCATCCCTGAACGTCTCATCCCTAAACAACTTAAAGTGAAGTTCGGTAGAACGTTGGTGTTGATAGGTAAAAATTTGACGCATTCAATTGGGATTCTCGATCGAGTGCTTCAATCACTCGCTCATAGTGAGCTTCTGCTTCTTCAGGTGAATTGCCGATGCTAGTCAAACCCAATTTACCGAACTGAGATAAACAACCAATCAGATGAAAAACGGTGCCTGTCTCGGTAGTGCTATTAAAGTGCAATTGATGTTGAGCAATCACATCCATTAGATCACTGGGAATTAATCCTTTATAGTGATCGCGCTGTAGATTATCAGTAGCAACGTAGTATTTGGGTGTCCCTTGTTGATTGTAGAACAGCCCAGTCGTGTAATCATAGCGTCCGTAAGTGAGGAGTTTGAGTGTCATAAAAGGATGAGTGGTACCGCCTTTACGAAGGTTAATCTCGATCGCATGCAGATCCCATCCTCCCGGAAAATCTGAATTCCGAACAGCAATGAAATCAACGCTAAAACGTTCGAGTGCGCCTTTAGCTGCCAGGTTTCTGCCGACTTCTAAGCCATATTCCTGCAAGCAGAGGCGATACGATTCATCGGCGGGAAAGGTGCATCCCAGGAACACTTGTCCATCAGGACCGCCCAATATCTGATCGTGCGTCGAGAGAATTTCGACTTCGCCCATTGGCGTGATACAACCTTGCACACTAGGAGATCGCTTCACCTCTCCTTCAATGAACGACTCAACGATCGCGCCCAACTCTACAATTCGATGGCTAAAATGCTCCCAGGTTTCGTCATGACTCTGAAAACGCAGGCACTCAAAGCGACTGTAAATGGCGGATGCCCGTTCTGCGGTGGATACCAGACCTGGTGCAAAGCTTTGGATCGGTCTGAGATCGAGTAGGGCATTACCGCCGCCTGAAAATCCTTCATTCAGTTTCACAACCATCCGATTGAGGTTAGGCTGCCGTTCCCATAGTTCGGCGGCGGCCAGTGCCAAATCATCCGCATTCCAGACTAATTCACTGCCATCTGGATGTGGGACATCACACTCGGCAAAGATTTGGCGGCTGCCGCTTTTCGTTCCCCAGTAAAGCAAGTCTGGATCAACTGCCAACATGGGAATATCGAGTTGCAATGCCAACTCTCGCTCTAGATGAGTGGAATTGAAACAGGTCATGTAAGCTCGATCTTGGCGAATCGCACGGCGCAAGCGTTCTAACAGACGGGGACGTTGTAGGATCTTCTGCGTTAGCGGTTGCAAGGAACCGTCATAGGTGCAAAACAGCAGCAACCGATCGCGGGCATGAGAAAAGGGAACTCCTGGCAGCAATTGCAGATAGTAATCAATCACACTAGGGTGAATGGGCTGTGACGTGACGTAAATTAATCGAGTGCGAGGATTGCGGAGGCGGATTAACGAGAACAATAACCGTTCTTCATAAAGATGAACGCCTGTCACCTTTTGAAGTTCTCTTGAGTCGAGGCTAAGAGATGGAATCACCAAAATATCACCATCACCCTGATCAAACGTATCCAGGGATTGCCAGCGATCGTGCAATTGAGTCTTGAGTTGGTGAAATCGATCGACCTGTTGTAACTGAGCTATCGAGGAGCATGTCAGACTTTGCATAGCCTCCGCCTCAGGTTGGATGTTGAGGGTATTTCAGTGATTTTAACCAGTTATTGGACTCACAGGAGTCTGAAGCCAGAATTTGCAACGGTGTTATCCAATTCTGACGGTTGAATGGTGGCTCCTGAATCCATCGTGGAGCTTAATTTGGATTAAGGTGATCTAACTGAGGGAGGAAAGTGCTGGCGAAAAGGGCAGCTTGAGTGCGATCACGTAAGTGCAACCGACTTAAAATGCTAGTAACGTGATTTTTGACCGTTCGCTCAGAAATGTAGAGCGATTGAGCGATCTCACGATTATTGGCTCCCAGTCCAATCAGGCGTAGCACATCTCGTTCTCGCAGGGTGAGTTCAGCCAGTTCAGGCGGCAATGCGATGGGCGGTTGAGAGGAAGAAACGATCGCTTTTTCAAACAAGCCCGGCCCCATTTGTGTGTAACCTTTGTGGATCGATCGAATCGCTTGAGCCAGTTCTTCAGAATGGGTATCTTTTAGCAAATAGCCTCTTGCACCAAACCGCATCGCCTGAGAAACATATTCTTCATCATCAAAGGTGGTCAACACGACCACCTTTGTCTCTGGAAACTGTTGACAAATCAACTGAGTTGCGGTTACGCCATCCATCACAGGCATTCGCACATCCATCAGCACCACATCTGGACGCAATGTTGCTACCAATTCCAATGCTTTTTGTCCATCTTCCGCATCCCCTATCACTTCTAGGTCGGGTTTAGCGTCCAACAGGCTTTTAAGTCCTTGACGGATGATTATTTGATCATCAACCAACAGCAACCGGATCATACGACAGTCCTGGATGAGAGCAGATTCACAATAGGAGCTTGAGGCTCAAAATCGGGACGATGACTTCGATTCGACAGCCGTGCCCAGACTCGCTCGTGAGTTTAAAGTGTCCTCCTAACGCTGCCGATCGCTCTCGCATCGCCTGAAACCCAAACCCAGTCGTGTTTTGAGCCGGATCAAATCCTTTACCATTATCCTCAATGACCAATAACAGCAAATCAGTGGTGGTTCGTAGCTGAACAGTAACATGGGTTGCCATGCTGTGTTTGTAAATGTTCGTCAAGGCTTCTTGAATAATGCGATAGATCGCGGTGTTGACTTCAGCCGGAGGAAAGAGAGGCAGATCGATAAGGCAACACATATCAATCAGGGTGATATCTTGAAACTTTTTCACAAGTGTCATGATTGCCCCTTCCAGGGATTGCCCCCGTAATGGGTCAGATCGCAACGCTGCAACCGACTGCCGTACTTCCTGAAGTGCCCTGGAACCTAACTGTTGTGCCTCGACTAGAAATGATTGCGTTTTCTTTGCCTCCAGAGGACAAAACAACAGTGCATTCTCAAGCTGAATACTTTGGGCGGTTAAAGCGTGTCCGAGGGAATCGTGAATTTCACGCGCAATCCGATTACGTTCTTGCAACGTGGCTTGATCTTCAATTCGCAAGGCATATTGTCGCAGTTGCTCATGTACGATCGCTAATTTTTGCCGACTCTGACGCTCTGTTAATAAACTATTGACGAGCAACAAAACGAATACGATTGCCAACCCAAATGACAAAATAAAGTTCAGCTTCAGGATAAAAATATTACTGTCTGGCTGCGCCTGAACTACATCTGCAAGGAATGTTTTATTCGGTTCAACTAAATCATTAGAATCAGGTACACAAACCACTACTCGCATTACTTTTATATCATTATGTTGAAACAATGTTAACAAAAAGGATACATACACTAACCCAGCAACAACTAAGCGACCTGGTAATGTAAACATTTGACAACCACGAATCACCGCAATGATTCCCAGAAATGGAGCAAAGCGACCGTGGTAGTTTAACAATATGGGCGATAGAATGATCCCAAGTTCCAACGCCGTATAAAGTACTTTAGAAATCAATCTATTTGTCGGTAGCCTCAGTCCCATTAACCCAAAGCCAATGATCCCGACAATTGGCAGTACTGAAAATTGGGATGGGTCAACGATCGGCACAGGCAGAAAAACGCCAAACATCGCCAAACTTAGCAGCATCCACTCGACATAGAGCAGCAGCCGGAACGATCGAATTGGAGGCATCGGGGAGTAATTCACGTCATTTGTCATTTGTCGTTTGTTAATAATCTGTTAAAGATAAATCACTATCAACAATTTCCCATTTCCCATTTCCCATTTCCCATTTCCCATTTCCCATTTCCACTGTATTGCACTCTAGCAACCAGATTCCAGTGTGATCTGGCATATCCAAAAGAATTCTCCATAGGAAAAAAGTCACTCTTCAACCTAGTACTTTAGTCCCGATCGATTTGGGAAGTTTGACTCATGTGGAGCCATTGGTTAACCGCTTACGCTTTTAGATGAATGAGTGCGTTCACGCTCCGGTGTCAGGCTGCGGTTAGTGGGGGCACAATCTAATCGCAGCTTGGCATTTCCCTGAAACCAGGAGAGACAAAGATTCTTATGACAATCGATAAACTCTATCCCAATGCCCATGCTTTTCTGGGCAAAAAACTTAGTCCGTCAGGGATAACGCAATGGTTTGTTCGGCTAGTAATGCTGGCACTCTTGCTCGGCGGAGGCTGGATCGCGTATCGTCAGTTCATTGTTGCCCCCACTCATAATGCCGATCGGTTGCTTCAATCGGTTCCTGTCGAACGCAAGAGTTTACCCATTACCGTTTCCGCCAACGGGGCGGTAGAGCCAGAGCGATCGATCAACGTCAGTCCCAGAAATGCAGGGTTCGTTAAGGAACTGTTGGTGGATGTCGGTGATTCCGTAGAAGAAGGACAGATCATTGCTTACATGGATGATGCAAACCTGCAAGGGCAACTGACTCAAGCGCAAGGACAACTGGCTGCTGCCGAAGCCAATCTGGAAAAATTGTTGTCAGGAAATCGATCGGAAGATATTGCTCAAGCTGAAGCTCAACTGGAAGAAGCGCGATCGACCCTCCAGCAGGCTGAACTCACGTTCCAGCAAGATCAAGAACTCTACAAAGATGGGGCGATTTCTCAACGCGAATTAGAAAGTTCTCGTGCATCCCGTGATGGTGCCCAAGCTCAAGTCACTCGACTCGAACAAGCCCTCAAATTACAGCAACGAGGGGCGCGTTCTGAAGATATTGTCCAAGCCCAAGCTGACGTGTTAACTGCCCAAGGCTCACTGCAAAGTGCCCAAGAACAGCTTGACGATACGGTAATCCGTGCGCCGTTTAGTGGTGTTGTAACTCGCAAATATGCTGATCCAGGGGCATTTGTCACCCCTACCACTGCCGCCAGTTCTGAAAACTCAGCCACCTCTTCATCGATTTTGTCTCTAGCCTCCACCAATCAAGTTGTGGCGAATGTTGCCGAAACGAACATTGCTCGGATGGAACTCGGACAAAGCGCCATTATTCGAGCTGATGCCTATCCAGGACAAACTTTTGAAGGACAAGTGGTAGAAATTTCTCCCGAATCCACTGTTGAGCAAAATGTCACCAGCTTTGAAGTGAAAGTCTCCATCAATGATCCAGAAAAGCTACTGCGATCGGGAATGAACGTAGACACAGAGTTTGAAGTGGGTCAACTCGACAATGCTCTGGTCGTGCCGACTGTAGCGATCGTTCGTCAAGAAATGGGGACAGGTGTTTTCATTGCCAGCGACGATGGTAAACCGGTGTTCACATTGATTGAAACGGGTGCCAACATTGATAATTACACAGAAGTGCGATCGGGCCTGACAGGAGATGAACGAGTGCTAATCAGCTTACCCGACAGCGATCGTTCTCCTTCTAGCGTTCCTGGTGGCGTACCGATGCTAGTTCCAGCCCGTTAACTTACACGCCATAACTAAAGTTTTGAGGTGTCTAAATGATGATGTTTAAGCCGACCCGGATCGGCAATCCTTCTACCGTGGAAGTTGTGGGGATGGCGATCGAATCGCTCTGGAGCAATCGTCTTCGCACCGGATTGACCATGTTAGGCATGATCATTGGCATTGGTTCGGTTGTTGCCGTTACGTCGGTTGGGCAAGGTGTCCAGAAGGCAACGGAACGGCAAATTCAATCGCTTGGAACAAATGTAATGCTTGTGTTGGCGGGTGCGTCTACGACTGGCGGAATTAGTCAAGGAGCAGGTTCAGCCTCAACACTCACTTGGGACGATGCTGAAGCGGTGGATGAGCAAGTGAGTGTGACTCAGTCGGTGACGGCTTATCTACAGGCTCAAGCTCAGGTTGTGTATGCGGGAGAAAATACCTCAACGACGGTGATTGGCACTGATTTGAATTATCCAGAAGTCAGAAATATTTATCCTCAAGACGGACAATTTTTCACGCAAGCTGATTTGGATGCGGCTCGACCTGTCGCGGTATTGGGGGCAGAAGTAAAGGAACAACTGTTTGGCAGTTCGCCTGCGATCGGTCAAGATATTCGGATTCGAGGACAGCGATATAGGGTGATTGGTGTGATGGAGCCAAAAGGAGCCGTGGGCAATCAGAATCAAGATGATACAGTTTTGATTCCTCTGACGAATATGTCTGCTCGGATTGTTGGCAACAATGCCCTATCGGGTGTAGCGATTAATGGCTTTTGGCTTTCCACGGGAGATACCAATCAACTTGAGGCGGCTCAGTTTCAAGTGACCAATTTGCTGCGTCTACGCCATAACATTTATCCGCCACAAGAAGATGATTTTCGCATCATCAACCAAACCGATATCATCAACACTTTTAGTACGGTTGTCGGGTTGTTTACCGTAATGATCAGTGCGATTGCTGGAATTTCCCTGATCGTTGGCGGCATTGGTATTGCCAATATTATGCTCGTTTCAGTGGTTGAACGCACCCGCGAAATCGGTATTCGCAAGGCGATCGGCGCAACAAATACTGCCATTCTTAGCCAGTTTTTAGTGGAATCGGTTGTAGTTTCTGTGATTGGAGGTGGAATTGGTGTTGGATTTGGCGTTAGTGTCTCTAGTGTCACCGCTATCCTATTGCAGATTCCACTCGTCATTTCGCTCTGGTCAATTGGCGCGGGAGTTTCTCTCTCGATCGCCGTTGGACTGCTAGCAGGCGTGATTCCGGCGCGGAATGCTGCCAAATTAGATCCGATCGCTGCCCTGCGGAGTGAATGATCTGCAAACAAATGATCTGCTAAACAAATGATCTGTAAGCTATGGTCTACACTCTACACAACCAAAAATTGTCATCTATTAAACTCGATCGCACATGATTCAAATTGAGACGCTGACCAAGACATATCGTTTGGGTGAAGTGGATGTTCCTGTTCTCAAGGGCATTCATCTACGGATTGAGCAAGGTGAGTATATTGCTATCATGGGAGCATCCGGTTCGGGTAAGTCTACGTTGATGAATATTATTGGCTGTCTTGATCGCCCAACTCATGGTCGCTATCTTCTTGAAGGGATGGATCTGACAACGCTAACTGATGATGAATTGGCGTACATTCGTAATCAGCACATCGGATTTGTCTTTCAACAATTTAATTTGTTGTCGCGTTCAACAGCGTTAGAAAATGTCATGCTGCCAATGGTTTATGCCAATCTTCCGAAGGTGCAACGGCGCGATCGAGCCATTCACGTCTTAACGCAAGTTGGGTTAGCTGAACGATTATTCAACCGTCCGAGTCAACTTTCAGGAGGACAACAGCAGCGAGTCGCGATCGCCCGTGCCCTGGTCAACCATCCAGCATTAGTGTTAGCTGATGAACCAACGGGAGCATTGGACAGCCAAACTTCCCAGGAGGTGATGCATCTACTTACAGCGTTAAATCAACAAGGAATTACGATCGTCATTGTTACTCATGAATCGGATGTAGCGGCTCAAACCAAGCGAGTGATTCACATTCAGGACGGGCTGGTCATAGATAAGCTGTGATAGAGATCACGATATCTCTAGAGGCTATCTATGAAATTTTGAGGCTGCGAACCCCAATCTCAAGGCTATGATAAAGAAGTCAGCAAAAGTTACTTTCGGATACTCAGTCGTTTACAATTTCGTGCAAGCGTCTCTCCGAATTTCAACCTTTTGCCCTTTTGTTGAATTTGGAGACACGCACAATGTCAATCTATGTCGGCAACTTGTCCTATCAAGTTACCCAAGAAGACCTCCGACAGGTCTTTGAAGAATATGGTACGGTGAAAACCATCACGCTTCCGACGGATCGTGAAACCGGAAAGCTACGTGGCTTCGCATTTATCGAGATGGATACGGCTACCGAAGAAACCGCCGCGATCGATGCCCTAGATGGTGCTGAATGGATGGGACGCGATTTAAGAGTCAGTAAAGCTAAGCCTCGTGAAGACAGACGGACTTCCAGTGGCAACCGGGATTCTTTTAGTCGCGGTCGTGATAATTTTAGCCGTTCTGGTCGTCGCTTCTAGGACTGAAACGCGATCGAAATTATTCGGAAATTTTCTCAGGGCAGGTAAATGACCTGCCTTTGTTTTTGCTTCTTTGAGTTGAATTTATTATTCATTCACCTCAGCGCAACTCTTGAGACTTTCTCAACTTACGCCAATATCTCTCAAATTTAAGGTATTGATTAGGTGAACCATGAAAAACTTGGAGATATAACAATGTATAGCCCAGAAAACATTTATACTCAACTCACCTTTTACTATCTCAACGGTCACAGCGAATCATTTAATATTCACGATCGACCCGATGATACTACGGTGCAAGGCTTGCAACTGGAAGTGAAGCGATTACTAGAAAAAGATTGGTGGGTTTTGAATCTACCGGAACAAACCGTGATGATCAATATCAGTAATGTGGTGAAGGTGGAAGTGAAACCCGTGATTACTCAGTTACATGGCGATGGCGTGTTTGGCAATGCAGAACGAGTGACAGCGTTGAATCGATCGAGGTGAGCTAGAGGATGAAGGATGAAGGATGAAGGATGAAGAATGAAGAATGAAGGATGAAGAATGAAGAATGAAGGATGAAGAATGAAGGATGTAAGGATAAATCTGATCGAACACCTGATACCTGGAGTGAATGAGAGGACGTGATGAACCCAACAGTGAGTTTGATTCGGACAGCGTCGTATGAGTGGCAATCGTTGAGAGGTGCGTTAGAGTGCGCGTTAGATCCGTTGGGCGGGATGGAAGCCTTTGTGAAGAGGGGCGATCGTGTCCTGCTGAAGCCCAATCTCCTGACAGGTGCTCGTCCTGGCAAGGAATGTACGACTCGTCCAGAGTTGGTCTATTGTGTGGCTGAGATGGTGCAGAATGCGGGTGGAACCCCTTTTTTGGGCGATAGTCCTGCCTTTGGCAGTGCGAAGGGTGTTGCGTTAGCGAATGGCTATCAGCCGATTTTGGAAGAGTTGGGCATTCCGATCGTTGATTTTCAGGGCAATCGCTATCAAACAGTCAGTGAGGAGTTTAATCATTTGCTGCTGTCGAAGGAAGCGATCGAAGCGGATGTCGTAATTAATTTGCCCAAGGTGAAGTCTCATATGCAGTTGACACTCACATTAGGCGTGAAGAATTTGTTTGGTTGTGTTCCAGGTAAAATGAAGGCATGGTGGCATATGGAAGCTGGGAAAGATAGCGCCCGATTTGGCAATATGCTGGTGGAAACGGCTCGCACGATCGCCCCTAATCTCACCATTATGGATGGCATCATTGGGCATGAAGGGAATGGTCCCAGTGGCGGAGAACCTCGTTTCTTAGGCGTTTTGGGCGCTTCAACAGATGTGTTTGCGATCGATCGGGCAATGGTCGAAATCCTTAATGTTGATCCAGCCAATGTGCCAACTGTAGCGGCCTCTCAACGGTTAGGACTCTGCCCAGAATTAACGGACATTCATTTTCCCCATCAATCTCCCGCCGATTTGCAAATTCACGATTGGAAACTACCAACCCGAATGGCACCGATTGACTTTGGAATGCCTCGCGTGATCAAATCAACCTTCAAGCATCTCTACATCCGATTTATCAAGGAGCCAATGACAGCCTACAGCAACCGATAAAACTTTTTCCACTTGTATAGCTGTAGTCAGTTAGGTTAGGACATGGACATTTTTGTGGGGCGGCGGAGCCGCCCCACAAAAATGTCCTAATCAATATGACTATGGCTATAAATTTTCTGTTGATGGATGGCAGCGATCCTTGCGGGGTTCCCTGGCTTAGAGGGCAAATACGGGGTCTGCCCCGACCGATGGCAAAATCAACGAAAAATTACAGGTAGATTGCTTTCGGTACTCCTGCGGTCAAGATCTCAGATCCTGTGGAAGTTACCAAAACGTCATCCTCAATGCGAACACCAATGCCATGCCAACGTGGATCGATGTCTGGCTGACCTTCCACAGGTTTGAGGTAAGGAGAAATGTAGATGCCCGGTTCGATCGTTGTCACCTGTCCGGGTTCAAGGTTATGGGGCGTTTCGCCATGTTGATAAACGCCGACATCGTGAACATCTAGTCCTAGCCAATGTCCGGTGCGGTGCATATAAAAAGGTTTATATTTCTCTTCCTTGATAATTTCATCAATATTCCCTTGCAGCAGTCCTAGATCGAGCAGCCCTTCAACAATCACGCGAACGGCCGTATCGTGAATTTGGCTGTATGGATTGCCAGGATGGACTTGGGCGATCGCCCGCAACTGTGCCTCTAAGACAATTTCATAGATGGCTTTCTGTTCTGCTGTGAACTTACCACTTACCGGAAACGTTCGGGTGATGTCAGAGTTGTAGTATTCATAAGCGCAGCCTGCATCAATCAGCAGCAAATCACCGTCTTGCAGTTGACAAGTATTTTCGGTGTAGTGCAAAACGCAGGCATTAGCTCCAGAGGCAACGATCGATGGATAGGCAGGTCCGATGGCACCTTGCAAACGAAAGGTATGCTCAATTTCGGCTTGCACTTCATATTCGTAGCGCCCCGATCGAGCAAACTCCCGTGCCCGATTATGAGCATCAACAGCGATCGAGGCGGCGATTCGCATTAATTCCAATTCGGCGGCAGTTTTAACTTGTCGCATTGGATGCAACACAGGAGCCGGATCTTCGATTGCGGTAGGACCCATTCCTTTCTTGGGATAAACTGCCAACAATTTCTGCCAGTGTTTGAGCAAAGTTTCATTAAATCCCTTGTCGCGTCCCAAGCGATAATAAATTCGGTCTGCTTTCTCCAAATATTGCGGCAGCTTTTCATCAAGTTCAGCGATCGGATAGACGATATCGGCTCCAAATCGCTCTTTTGCAGCTTCAACCCCAATTCGATATCCTGCCCAGGTTTCTTTCTCCAAATCTTTTGGCTGCACGAACAAAACAAACCGATGTTCCTCATGGTGAGGGGCTAGAACGGCGACTGCTTCTGGCTCATTAAAACCAGTGAGATAATAAAAATCGCTGTCCTGCCGGAAGGTATACTCCACGTCGTTGTGCATGACTGCCATTGGGGCACTGCGGAAAACGGCTGAACCTTTACCAATTTTTGCCATCAATGCTTCACGCCGTTGGGAGTATTCAGCTTGGTGCATAAACGATTCGCTGTCCGGGTTTCAAGAGGCTAGTTTATAGCAGTTTAACAGGCTGCACTGGAATCTTGTCCAGAACCAGAGAGACGATCGCCCTTCCGGAGAATGACCGCTTGCCGTTGAAGCTGAACAATACCCAACTCGATCTGAACTGCATCAGCCGATCGCACCTGATCGCCACCTGATCGCATTAAAAGCCGTAGCTCAAGACATCAATTTGAAAGCCCGATTCTGGCAAGCTGGCAGGGGCGATCGTAATCGTATCATCACCCACCTGGTTCACTGGCGTTCCTTCCATCAAGGTCAAAAAATCGCTCAGCGGCAAGATATCACAAGTACCTTCATCGGCGGCTTCAGTCCGATATTGTGTCGGGATCACGAGTTTAGGATTCAGGGTTTGGATAGTGGCTCTGGCTTCGTCTGGCGTAAAGGCTTTAGGTCCGTTGCCAACCGGAACCAAGAGTACATCTGGACGACCCATCAGAATTTGCTGTTCAACTGTAACCGGAGCAGCGGCTCCACCCATATGCAAGAAATTAATGCCACCTTGCATCCACCGCCACACGATATTCGTGCCAAAGCGTCTGCCCCCTTCATCATCGTGATCAGTACTGATTCCCTGCACTTGCATTCCTGGAAACTCATAAATCCCCGACTCATCCAAAAGTCGAGGATCGCCTGGAAGTCCCTCAGTCACGCCTTCATCAAATAGCCGACTGCTGATCATGACTAAATCAGCATCCACTTGTGGCGCACGATAGCCTGCGGTACAGCCGATCGATCGAAAGGGATTCACCAAAACTCGGCGGCCATCTCCGGTGAAGAGAAAACAAGTATGCCCCAAATATTGAATCGATACGGAACCCGTATCTTGGGCTTGGGCAGTTTGCGGGCGATCGAGCATTCCCAGTCCCAAGGTTGCTAATACTCCTGCGCTGGCATATTGGCAAAACTGGCGTCTTTTCATGATCCTCCTCACATCAACAAGCGAATTCACACAGGATTCGTGTGAACGAGTAGATGACTCAAATTGCAATACTAAGCTTACAGGGATTTTGGATACCAATGGCGGTATGTAAGCCCTGAATGCCAAGTGAAACAGTCAATCGCTAATGACTCACTCCAACGGGCTGAAGTGATAGCAGAAAATTGCGAAGCAACTGCTTACCGGATTGGGTTAACACACTCTCTGGGTGAAATTGGACGCCCTGGATGTGGGGATAGTTCCGGTGACGAACACCCATGACTGTGCCATCGTCTACCCAAGCGGTAATTTCTAGAATATCAGGGCAAGTTTGGCGATCGATCACTAGACTGTGATATCGGGTTGCCACAAACGGCTCATCTAAGCCCTCAAATATGCCAACTCCGGTGTGGTGTATTTGAGACGTTTTGCCGTGCATCAGTTCAGGGGCTAGCATGATCGTGCCACCAAACACCTGACCAATTCCTTGATGCCCCAGGCAAACTCCTAAAATAGGTAGAGTTGAACCGAGTTCGCGAATGATTTCTAGGGAAATACCAGAATCGTCGGGGCGACCAGGACCCGGAGAAATCACGATTCCATCAGGCTTCAATTGGCGAATCTGCCCAAGGGTAATCTGGTCATTGCGATAAACCTGAATGTCTGCCGCAACGGGCAATTCGGCTCCCAGTTCCCCCAAATATTGAACCAGGTTATAGGTGAAGCTGTCGTAGTTGTCGATAACGAGGATCATGGGGGGAGGGGGAAAGGATGAAGGATGAAGGATGAAGGGGGAAAATAATCTAGAATTCGAGGGTCGATCGCACGGCAACGAGGAGAGGTGGGATGAGAAGGGAGCCTGCCACAAGGACAGCCGCGAAGGCTGAGATCAAAACGGCTCCAGCAGCGCAATCTTTAGCGATTTTAGCAAGTTCATGATAAGTCTGACGGACTGTCAAATCAACAACTGATTCAAGAGCAGTATTCAGCAGTTCCATCGTCAGGACAGCGCCGATCGTCAGCCCAATGATGGCAACTTCAACGCGGCTAAGATGAAGCACAATACTCAGGGCGATCGCTAACGTTCCGACAGCAACATGGATACGGAAATTTCGCTGAGTTTGGTAAGCATAGCTGACTCCAGCCCAAGCATATCGAAAACTGACAAACAAATTAGAGGCAACTCGCCAAGAGAGAGTGCGGCTAGGTTCGCTGAGAGTCATCGGGATGAGTTGGGTTTCTTTGGGGAGTTCCTGAGTTGTGGGAGTCATAAACATAGCAGGTTGAAGATGAAGCTGGTCAGGGGAGCGATCGAGTCCCTCAATGAAATGTACAGGCTTATCAATACTATGGATTTCTCCAAGATGACTATAACAGGCGTAATGATGAAGCGTTAAGGAAGTTTCGATAGAGATTCAGTAGAGATTTAGCCAACCTGGGATACTAAATTACGATAAGTGAACCTATGTTACAACTTACTTGCCTCCGTATCTAGATCTTTTTGTTCTGTAGAGTTCTCTGCTGCATAATCACCTATATTCAGCCCGATCGCTTGCAACAAGCAGTCTTGCTGTTTTACCATGCGAATCAAGCTCATCTCATCCGGATGATCCCATCCCAAAAGATGAAGCAGCGCATGAGCCGCTAGCCAAGCCAACTCGTGTTGGAGTGAGTGTTCCTGTTGAATTGCTTGGTTTTGAGCCGTTTCCACCGAAATCACGATATCTCCGAGAGACAATGGCAAAATTGCCTGCATCTCTTCTAATTGAGGATAGTTTACCTCTAGAGCCGCGAAAGCCAACACATCTGTAGGCTGATTTTTGTGTCGATATTGAGCATTGAGCGCCTGAATTTCCGCATCATCTGTCAGCCGCAAACTCAGCTCATAGGCTTGGCTCAGTGAAAGCTCAGGCTGCAAGTATTCTAGCCAACGTTGAAACCAAATTTCCCAAGTTTCTGTCGGGATAGGAGAGCGATCGTCTCTTCCTTCAGCCTGATCGAAATAATAATCCTGAACATTGACCTCAACTTGTACCTCAATTTGCATAGATGCCCTGCTCTCCTATAGGTGGTGTCCATCAACCATCAACGGGTCAGATACGACAGACCAATCAGCAAGGTAAGCAGGGCGATCGACGTTAAGGTGAAGTGATAAAGTGATTTCCCTCGTTTTCGTACCATATTCCGCATTGCCAATTTGACGTAGCTTGGCGGCGGTTCAGAAGAGGTTGATTCAAGTTGAGCGATCGCTTCTGAAGGCGTTTCAACTGGCTTGGAATCAGAAGCATCAGACATTTGATCAGGCATTTGAGAAGACTGGCTCATGGTGTAAATCTCTGCAAATTGAACACACTGACTCTAAAGCTCAAGTCTACTCGATCAGAATGTAACGATCTAGTAACAAAAAGATGAAGAATGACGAAATCATTTTCGATCGCCCGCCATCCTTCATCCTTTAGACATTAGTACTCTCAACAAGCTGATTCTCTTGCCGCAAGTAGGTTTCGATGAAAGAGTCAATATCACCATTCATCACATCTTCGATCGCCGTTGTTTCCACCCCAGTTCGCAGATCTTTCACCAGTTGGTAGGGATGGAACACATAGTTGCGGATCTGGTTGCCCCAAGCCGCTTCTACGATGTCGCCTCGGATGTCTGCAATTTCCCTGGCACGTTGTTCTTGGGCGATGATCAGCAGCTTAGCTTTAAGACGAGCGAGAGCTTTTTCTTTATTTTGTAATTGCGATCGTTCCTCTGTGCAGCGTACCGCAATTCCAGTAGGGATGTGTTTGATCTGGACTGCCGTTTCCACCTTGTTTACGTTTTGTCCACCCTTGCCGCCCGATCGAGTAGTCGTAATCTCCAAGTCTTTGTCGGGGATTTCCAGATCGATCGACTCATCCAAAATCGGCATCACCTCAATGCCAGCAAAGCTCGTTTGTCGCTTACCATTTGCATTGAAGGGTGAGATCCGCACAAGTCGATGAGTGCCTTTCTCAGCTTTGAGATAGCCATAGGCATGCCGTCCATCAATCTCCAACGTGACTGATTTGATTCCCGCTTCATCCCCCTCTGAAATTTCCGCCAACCGTGTTTTATAGCCGTGAGCTTCCCCCCATCGCGTATACATTCGCAACAACATCTCTGCCCAGTCTTGAGCATCCGTACCTCCTGCACCAGCATTGATGGTCAAAATAGCGCCATGCTGGTCATAGGTACCCGATAACAACTGTTGCAATTCCCACTGCTCCAGTTCGCGATTCAGGTGGGTAAGATTCGACTGAGCCTCCTGGAGAAGCGCCTCATCCGCCTCTAACTCCAGCAATTCCAGAATCGCTCTCGTGTCATCTATGCTTGTTTGCCACCGCTCCAACTGCTGAACATGAGACTTCAAATCATTGAGTTCTTGCATCGTTCGTTGCGCTTTTGCCTGGTCATTCCAGAATTCAGGCTGAGCCGCAATCTGCTCTAAATCTTGGATTTTTGCCGTCAGTGCAGGAATGTCAAAGATAGTCCTGAGTTTTACCCAGGCGGTCAGACAACAATTCAACGTCGCGTTTAATTTCTAAAGCTTCTAGCATAGCGATCGATTCGGTTTCAACTCTAAAGCAGTAAAGTGTAGATCCATATATCGCCCAGTTTACCAGCGAATCGGTGGATGAGGAGATGGGTGAATGAGTGAATGAAGGGATGAGTCAGATGAGGAGATGGGTGAATGAGTGGATGAGGGGATGAGTCAATTGCCGGAATATTCCATTTATCTCCTCCCCTCCCCATTTCCCCCTCTCCCCCCCTCCCCCCTCCACTTTTTGCCCGATCGCCATCCCCTTGTCACAATGGAGAGAAGATACCGTGACGGAAGCTATGCCAACTGACCAACCAGAGGGGTTTGCTGATAATTGGGCATATTTGAGAATGGAACTGCGATGGTTAGACCAGATTTTGATGTTGGCAGTCGCACGACAACGAAAAGACAATCAAGATGTTGAACGGATTGCTCAATCGAAGGCGGATCGGGCGACAAGCTTTTGGTGGAAAGGGATTATTGCGGTAGAGGGGCATCCGGTATACGATGAGCATCGCCAACCTACTCAAAGCGGGGCGAAGGTCAGCTATCAGCAGCAGTTGGAAACGCAGATTCAGGTCAGTCGTCAACGGGATGTGATCTTGGCATTACCCGCGTTGCGCGATCGCCTCAAGTTAACTCAATTCGAGAAAAATCTTGTGCTGATGAGTTTGGCTCCAGAAGTCAACCGTCGCTATGCCCGTCTCTACCGCTATCTGCAAGGAGACGACGCTTCTGTTAAGACTGATTTACCAACAGTCGATCTGGCGTTGCGGCTATTATGTCGGAATGATACGGAGTGGCGATCGGCGCGGAATCGCTTGGCATCTAATTCGCCTCTCATTCATCACGATCTCCTGCGACTCCTGCCTTGCGCCACAGATAACTTGCTCAATCGTCCACTTAAGCTAACAGAATCGTTGATCAATTACCTTTTGGCTGACCAACCAACTGAGCAAGACCTGGAAACGCTGCTCTATCCTTCAACGCCTCCGACTCGTCAACCCATTCTGCACCGGACGCTGATGGGCGTTGATTGGTCAGATGTGATCCTGCCAGAGTCGTTGCTTACCTCGCTGCGGTTTTTAGGACAACGAGTTCAGGGACAAACCTATGCGGAGGAAGTTTGGGGATATCAAGCTCATCATTCAACCGCATATGGGACAATTGCTCTCCTCGTCGGTGCATCGGGTACCGGTAAAACGATCGCGGCAGGGGCGATCGCTCACTCACTGAAAACGGCTCTCGCCAACGTTGATTTGAGATATGTTGACCCAGAAGATTATGCTCAGCTTCTCCAAGAAATGCTTGCGAAAGCACCGACTGTGCTGCTACTGAAATCGGCGCAGTTATGGTTAGGACGATCGGCATTCATTTCTCCAATGCAGATACACCGTTTTTTTGAGGCACGGCGAAACATTCCTGGTATCACCCTTTTGAGTGTCCATCAGCAGGCATCAGTCCAAGTTCAGTGGCAGCGATCGGTCGATCAGATTCTCAAGTTCCCAATGCCGAATCCAGAGGATCGCTTGCGTCTTTGGCAACGAGCATTTCCCTCAGAAGTGCCACTGGATACCGATACGATCGACTGGCAAGCCCTATCTACCCAGTTGTCGCTGAGTGGTGGAGAGATTGTGGCGATCGCCCATGATGCTGTTTTGTGTGCAGCCGCAACCGAGGCACCTAAATTGGAGATGAACCATTTGCTACAAGCGTTAGGGCAACGCGGAAAGACACTGAAAATTCAAACAGGTGCGCGGCGATCGACGAAAAGCCGGTCTCGAAGAACCCAATCTTCCTCAAAATAGGGCGATCGACATGCGTCAAAGTTGCACATCGCCTGAATGTGACATTCTCCACACACCAACCCTGACGGGTATGGTGTGAGCTTCTCAAGATCGCTCTTGATCAATTTCCTGCTTCATCGGCCTTCCCTATCAGTTGTTGGTTTTATCGATATGCATCTCCCAACCGTGTTGACCCGTTCCAGTTCCTCCACAGGCAGTTTAGAGATTCCTGATATCCCACGGAATCTTTGTACAAGAAACAAATGTTTTGTACAACCCAACCCAATTGGTTTTACGTACCGATGGCTTCATG